>NZ_JBVOON010000007.1:0-177095 GCF_055664235.1 Rhodococcus sp. NPDC019050
GCTGCCCCACCCCCGCGGCGCCGGCCCTCGTGCCGTCTCTTTGGAGGGCCTCCATGCCCCAGCTCCGAGCCCGCCCCCGCGCCCCCCCCCCCCCCGGCGCCCCCCCCCCCCGCGCCGCCCCCCCCCCCCCCCCCCCCCCCCCCCCCCCCGACGCCATAGGAAAAACCTATGGAGAGCCGGGGCACGCGCTTCCCCGCAATTCATTTGTCGGATGTCACGATTCCCTGTCCGGTAGTCGATGCAGGGCCCACAGGACTTCGAGGACTCCCACCGTCGGCCGAGGCCGATGGCACACTGCGGCACAGTCCGATCCGATCATGTTCCGAAGGGATTCGAATGAGCGCTGCACGACGGACAGCGGCCTCGGCCCTGGTCGCGGCCACCGTCACATTGGGAGTTTCGACAGGCCAGGCGAGCGCCGTCCCTGCCGTCGACACCGTCGTGAACGGGATTCTGTCCGTGACTCCGCTGTGTCAGGGGACGATCGACGAGTTGATCATCGTCTGCACCGAACTGGAGCAACTGACTCCGCGATTTCCGGTGATGCTCGATCTGAATCCGGTCGGCACTCACCTCGTTGTTCTCGGCGCGGGACTGACCGAGGACGGAAAGATCCGGCCGGTACTGGAACAGCGTCTCGAGGCTGCTCTCGCGGCGGCGCACCGCTACCCGGCGGCGCCGATCGTCGTTACCGGCGGCGTACCGCGCAACGGCGTCACCGAAGCCCAGGCGATGAAGGAATGGCTCGTCGCACGCGGCATTCATCCCGATCGGATCACCGAGGAAACTGCTTCGACGTCCACCGTGGAGAACGCACGTTTCACCAATGAGGTCCTTCTCAGGCGTGGCGCAACGGGTGCCGTCCTGGTCACCAACCGGGACCATCTCGAGCGGGCGATGGTCAACTTCCGGCAGGCCGTCGATGCTCGTATCCCGGTGGCGGGCATCGTCGCGGGGTGATGTGGTCAGGTTCTTACGGCTCCGAGTGCTGCCACCACCGTGCGCAGCAATTCCTCGTCGGTGGGGAGCGTGTCGGCTGCGAACCGCCAGTCGGTATTCGTCCACGGGTCGGCGAGGTGACCGTCCTCGGCCGCGGGCAGATGCTGCGACGCATCGCGCAAGAGGGCGTATGCGGGATTGTCCACGACTTTGTCGTCCGCGCCGGTGATGACGATCGAAATGTCCTGGGACGAACCCATTCTTGCCAGATGCACGACATTCACCAGATCGATGCTGCCGAACCCGTGCGGCAGGCCCGCCAGCACGATGACGCGGGGTTCGGGTCGGAGCGTCTCGGCGCCGGACGACAGTGCCAGGCCCGTGAGGTCCGCGGCTTCGGCGAGGCCCTTCAGTTTCGGTGCCACCCCGGCGTGGTCGTGAATGGGAGGGCCGGCAAGCATCGGCCGTGCCAGTTCGCCCAACGCGAGCAGCGATCCGGACGGATCGATGATGTCGAGGCGGGATCCGGGGCGCGCGGAGAGCAGTCGCAACGCCAGCGACGACGCGACCGCGCCGGCAACGGCGGCCTCACCGTCGATCCACAGCGGCCTACCGAGAGGAAGCGGTACGCACAGCGGTAACCGGAGCGCCCCGCGATCCGGCGCCGACAACTCGCCCACGCGCACACCGTCTCCCTGGACCAGCGTGCCGCGCCATGCGCCCGAGTGCCACGAGGCAAGCGACGCGGGCAGCACCGCATCGATCGTGTCGAGTTCGGCGGCGAGCGTCACGCTGTCGTCACGATGCCGGGACTCTGCTGCAACCACGAGTTCTTCGCAGCGCCGGTGTGCTTGTGCGCGGGCGGTTTCTGCCGCCCGGCCGGTCCGGGCGGAGGGGTCCGCCACCGCAGCCGACAACTCGTCGTCGAGCCGATGCTGCGCGTATTCGTGCGCAGCGACGTAGGCGGCGGCCGATCGGGAAGCGTCTTCGAAGATCCGCCACACCAGTTCGCAGGACGGAGGAAGTTCGGTTCCTGTCGTCGTCGGCAACGCATCCGCCTGTGCGGGAGCAACATCGGCGGACTCGTCGACCGCGACGCCGTGCGCGGTGAACATCTCCGCGAGTCCACCGGCATAACCCGCACCGAGCGCGCGAATCTTCCAGTTTCCGTTGCGGCGGTAGATCTCCCAGCACAGCAGTGCGGATTCTGTGCCCGTCGCGGGTGTGATGTGGAAGGACGCAAGAGGTGTTCCGTCGGTGTCACACAGCGTGGTCGATACAGAAGTCGTCGACGCTGCTCCCACGGCGCACAGCACTCGCGCGCCCGGTCGCAGGGCGTCCGGCTCGAGGACGATGGTCTCGCCCTCGGTCCGGACGCCCGCCGTGGCCGGCTGGTTGTAGAAAACCACGTCGTCCGAGGTCGCGACCTGCAGGAGGTCGTCCACCACGAATGCGCACAGGTCGAGCGGAACCTGCGCGGACGCGGCGAAACGCAGCGTGCGGACCGTCAGCGGGGCGTTCTGCCCCGCCGAGAACTCATGCGTCATCCGCGCTACGTAGCCAGGAACCGGCCCAGCTGGGGGGCGGCCTCACCTGGATGCTTGGCCTGGATGCCCTCGCCGATCGCCTGCAACTTCCACGCGCTGCCCTCGCGGTAGACCTTCGCCATCACCATGCCGGTGAACGGCATACCGCCCTGCATGGTGTACCGGGCGAGTTCGGCGTTGGTGGTGCCGTCGACGAGGCGGCAGAACGCGTTCTGCACCTGCTCGAAGGAGTGGCCCTTGTACGAGGTGACCACGAACATCACCGTGGTGATGTGCGGCGGGATGCGCGTGAGGTCGACGAGTACGACCTCGTCGTCGCCCGCACCTTCACCGGTGAGGTTGTCGCCCTGATGCTGGACCGACCCGTCCTTCGACTGCAACTGGCCGTAGTAGGCGACGTCGACGATGTTGTGGTCGGCGAACATGACAGCGGACGCGTCCAGGTCGATATCGGCTGAGCGGTTTCCGAACAGACCACGCTTTTCGACCGGATCCCAGCCCAGGCCCATGCGCAGATAGGTCAGTGCGACGCCGCCGTCCTTACGGAGCGTCACCTTCTGGCCCTTGACGAGGCTCACGGGCCGGTTCTTCGTCAGGCTCACCTCGGCCGGCTGTGCGGGTGCGGCCGGCGCCGGGGGCGCGTACTGCTGCTGCGGAGGTGCCGGGGGCGCGTACTGCTGCTGCGGCGGGGGCGGAGGAGTGTGCTGCTGCTGCGGCGGCGGGGTCTGGGCGGCTGCCGGCGCGGGTGCGTCGTCGACCGACACGCCGTGATCAGTCACCAGCGCCGCGAATCCGCCCGCGTAACCCTGGCCCACGGCGCGCACCTTCCACGCCCCCTGACGGCGGTACAACTCGAGTGCGATGACGATGGACTCGGTGGTCAGTCCCTCGATCCGGTACTCGAACAGGACGTTGCCCGCCGCGTCCGACACGCGGGCGGTAGGCGGCGCGAACCGGCCGAAGCTGCTGCTCGCATCGTCGAGGGTGATCACCGCGCGTACCTGGTCGATATCGGCGGGAACCTGCGGCAGTGACACGGCCAGCGAGGAGTTCTGTCCCGCCTGCCCGGGTACGAGACGCACCCCGGGCCCGACCGGCTGGTTGAAGAACACGAAGTCGGCGTCGGACCGAACCTTGCCGTCGGCCTTGACGAGCAGCGCCGAGAGATCGGCGGGCGTCGTGAGTTCGAGCGAAACGACGACGTCGGAGACGGTGAGCGGTCCGTTCTGACCCTTGGAGAGCGAAGTCGGCAAGAGATGTGTCCTCACTGTGTCGGCGACCGGGGTGGGCGGTCGCGTGCAGTTCTACTCTACGAAGCCCCTTCGACGCGGGCCGACCGGGCGAACCAGGAGAGGATCTCTTCGCCGGCCGCGATGCCCGAGTGCTCGGTCACCGAGAGGTTCGTGTGCTGCCATTCGAGCAGTTCGAGTTCGCCGTGACGTGGGCGGATCGCCGCGTCCGCGGCCATCAGCATCTCGGCGTCGAGCGCACCGTCGCCGGCCGCGAACACCGGGGCGTCCGCGTCGAGCACTCCCTCTTCGGCGAGCCTGCGGTGCACCTCGGCCACGGCATGGGACTTACAGACGCTGTCGGGCATCGTGTAGATCTTGCGGCCCTGCTGCGAAACGTTCCATCCGCGGCTGTGGCACCAGGCCTGCCAATCCTCGAGGAACCCGGCCGGTTGTGCGGCGACGTCGACGACCAGATAGCAGAACAACTCGTCGGCGATCCGGAACTTCGACACCCAGCTTTCGGAGATACGGCGGCGCAGTTCGGCGGTGACCTCGTCGAGCCCGGCGCCTCCCTCACGCACCGCAACCTCCACGTGCCGGCGCCACTGATCGTCGAGTTCCCCGTCGGCCAGCAGTGCGCCGCCGTTGCTGGTGATGGCGTACCGCCATGGGCCACCGGGCAGATCGATGCGACGGAACTGCTCTGGCGTTCGGGTGGTGGTGGGAACCACGGTGTGCGCGGAGGTGAGGTCTTCGAGTTGCCTGGCGGCGGTCTCGGTGACGTACGACAGCGGTGCGCCCTCGTAGTACTCGATGCACCGCAGGTTTCCCGCCGAATACTGCGTGCCGGTCATCGCCGCGCGCGAATAGATGAGGGTGCGGTCGAGGTCGGTGGCGATCAATGCTGCTGTCACGGTAGGTCCTTGATCAGTCCCATACACGAATACGCGAGGTCGGGAATCTCTTCGACGGGAACGCCGCGGGCGGCGGCGAGCATCCGGATGTGCGCGTGCTCGTCGGCGGTGATGTCGCGTACCAGGATCTTCCACGGCACGCGGCGCAGCAGGACCCGGGTGGTCTCACCGACGCCGGGCTTGACGAAGTTGATACTGGAGATGCCGTACCGCACGCGGATACGCTCCACGGATTCCCAACCCGCCCAGGTAGGTTCACGATCGGAGTCGAGCAGCGCTCGCGCGGTCTCCGCTGCCGATTCGCGATCTCCGAATTCGGCGGACACCGTATCGAGCAGGAGATTCGAGACGTCGTCACCGGCAAGTTCGGCGTAGAACTTCGCACCGTGGAATTCGCCGGGACCGATCCAGGTGTCGTTCAGTACCGTGCGCGACACCAGACCCGACACCGTCGAGTTCAGGCACGCCGACGCGATGAGGAAGTCGTCGCGGGTGCCGTAGGTACGCACGCAATGCCCCGGGTCGGCCAGCACGGCGAGATCGTCCGACAAGGCGGGTCCTCCGGCGGCGGCGTACTCCGACAGCGCGGCCGACAGTTCCCGCGCGATCGCGCCCTTGCCGGTCCAGCCGTCCACGAACACGACGGATCGAGGGTCGTGGTGATCGGTGATGTAATCCAGGGCGGCAGAGTCGATTCCACGTCCACGCACGATGGACACGGCGTAATGGGGCAGGGACAACCCGTGGTGCCTCTGCGCCCAGCGGCGGATCATGATCCCGACCGGCGTACCCGCGCGTGCCAGCGACACGAGGGTGAGGTCCGTTCCCCGTTCGGCGATCAGGAGTTCGGTCAACGCGCCCACCGCGTGTGCGAGCCGTCCCGCGGTGGAGGCCAGCGCCTTGTCGAACAACTCCCGGTACGGAGCATCGGGTTGGTATTCGACCGGCAGCGACTCCGCGTAGTGCGCGAGCCCGGCCTGGATCCGGGCCTCACGCTCTGCGATGTCGCCCTCGAGATCGACGTGCGAAAGGTCCTTGAGGAGCCAGGTCACCTCGTCCGGGGCGTACGACCCGAAGTCGGGCCCGGTCAGCGGCGTGGTCATGATGTCTCCCTCGAGGCGCGCAGTGCGGTCGGATCGGTGGCCGGCACGATCGCGACCAGGACGTCCTCGCCGGCAGCGGTCAGGACGTCGAGTACCCCGCCGTCCGCACGCAGACGGTCGGTGTCGGCCGGAGAATCGATCACCAGGATCAACTCCGGTCGTTCGTCGGAGGGTTCGGGCCACCGCGCGTTGTAAAGGTACCGGGCGGCCTCGGCCTCGTGCTCGGCCGGGATCTGTTCCGGCGCAACGAAAGAGAACCCGCGTCGCAACGGGTAACCCGGAACGTCCCGGACGAACGCGGGTGACCGTGTGGTGGTCTGAAATCTGGTCGCGGTGCCGTGATCGGTGAGCGCGTGCGCGAGCCGCAACGGCATGTACATGAGTTCCTCGTGGCCGACCACGATCGCCGGGCGCGCCGAGTCCCGAACGGAGTCGATCGACTCCGCGGCCCGGGTGATCGCGGAGTCGTATGCCGCGAAGTCCGCGCGCAGCACGCCGTGGCGCCCGCCGTCGGGAACGTCCGACGGCCACGGCACGGCGACGAACCGAACCGAACCACGCTGGGGTGCCACAGGCTCGAGATCGGGCGCAGGAAGCGCGGTGACGCGATCGGTCAGATCGGCGGGCAGGACGGTATGCCCCTGCGCGAGAGATACGTGCTCGATCGTCGCGCCGAGTTCTCGCTCGGCTTCCGAGGTGATGCGACGGTGTTCGTCCCCACGCATGTCCACCAGTGAGGCGATCACGTACCGGTCGCGGGGGTGAGACCGATGAAGCGCACGAATTGCGTCGATCGCGGTTGCGCCGGTGGAGATTTCGTCGTCGACGAGGACCATCGGTGCGTCGTTCGCGAAGAGAGCGTGGGAAGTCGGCTGGAGCAGATGCGATGTCGCGTGCGAATGCCCTTCCTCGAATCCCGCGAACACCTCTGCGCCGGGCACGCGACGGCGCGTCGAATGCAGGTAACACCCGGCACCCAATGCCTCTGCGACGCAGTGGCCCAGACCGGTGGCGGTTTCGGCGAATCCCAGAACGAGGGCTTCCGGTGCGGCATCTCCGAGCAGGTCGGCGACGAGTTGCCCCAGTTGACGTCCGGCGCCCAGCACGACTGCGGGATCGGTGGGAATGTGTTTCCCGAGCACCGTCGACACCAGCAGGTGCGCGCGGCGCGGGTTCCGTCGCAGTCCGGGCTGCACGAGTTCCGGGACGGTGTAACCGGTAGATGTGCTGCGATGTTCGAGACAGAGCCCGAATTCCTCGGTAGCCCAGAAGGTCTGGAGGATGTCGGTCATCGGTCCACCAGCGCAGTCAGCAGGTCGACGAATGTGACGCCCTTGTTGGTGACACCGAACACGGACGCGCGCACCAACGTCTGCTGCGCCCAGGTGCGGTGCGGACGCCGCTCGTTCATCTTGTTGCCGTATCCGGACGCGCGCACTCCGCCGGTGTCGCGATCGAGAATGTCTGTGGCGTCGTGGAACTCTTCGTGCGTGACGGCCGACAACGCATGGACTGCCGCGACGTGGGACGGGTGGATGACCGTCTTGCCCTGGATGCCGTTCGCGCGATCCAGTGCAATCTCCCGCAGGAGTCCGTCGAGGTCCCGGCTGACGAGTTGTTGCCGGAACAGCACCGCGTCCTGTTCCTCGAACGGTGTCGCCCGCAGCATCGGTCGGAACATGCGTTCGTGATCGGCGAAGTACTCCCATACCGGACCGGTGATGACGAACCCGGTGCCGTCGGTGCGGCCGAGGTGATTGACGATGTCGGCGATCACGTCCACGACGACACGCACGTCGTAGATCGTCAGATCGCGGTCGCGGCGGATACCGAAGGTCGCGCACATGTCGGTCGCGCCGATCCGGACGGCCAGGATTCGTTCTCGATGATCTGCGAGGAGACGGGCGATCGCACGCAATTCGTCGTCGCGGGTTTCGCGATGCACCACGGCCGCCGACTCGATGACAGGCATCGCATACAGGTTGCGCCCGATCCGGTCGGATGCTGCGGCGAGGGCCTCGAGGAAAGCGGCTCCGGTCTCGGCACCGAACTTGGGGAGTACGAAGCCGGTGAGCACGTTGCGGCCGGAACCGAGCATCGCGGTGAGCCGGTCGATCCCGTCGGGTGTGCGGACGCGGACGAACAGCATCATCGTGGCTTCCTCGCGGAGAGCGAGTTCGTCGAGGGTCGCGACGGCATTGCGTAGACCGTCCTCCACCTCGTCGTCGGCCACGGCGTCTTCGAGATCGAGCACCATCGACGTCACGCCTTCGGCGGCGCGGCGTACGACGGTCGCGGTGAGGTCGTGGCGCGTCGCGGGCACGTACAGGGTCGCGCCCAGGGCCATCGCGAGTCGCTCGCGAGCGTCGGCGTGACCGAAGGGCTGAGGGGGATGCAGGAACAGGCGGTTCACCGTGTCCCGGTCCAGCTGTCGGAAGTGCTGCATCACGCGCACATCGCTGAAGGTCGCCCCGGTCATCTGTCGGTGTTCCGTCCTCTCATTCGATTCACCACTCCCGTGATGAACGTCGATACCGCGTCCAGGTCTTTGACGTAGGCCCAGTAGTCGGGGTGTACGCCTGCCAGCGCATCGACTGCCCTGTCGATCCGATCGAGCTGGGCGTCGAGGACGGACCCCCATTCTGCTGTGAGCCCGCGCTGTACCGCGAGGTGTTGTGCGTCACGCAGGCGAAAGCGCACGTCACGGACCTTCTTGTCCGGATCCTGCTTGACGGCTCGCAACGTCGAGAGGCGTTCGGTGACGGCGTCGACCAGTTCCTCGGCCCGCGCGAGTTCGCCGCGCACCACCCCGGCCTGGGCGAGTGCTTCCTCCGGTCGCCCTGCGGCAAGAGCTTCCTGCGCCGCGGCGAGTTCCTCGGCTGCGCGTTCGAGCAGGTTCGACGCCTGTCGCGCATTGCCGGACAGGTCCGCCGAACTGGCGGCATTGAACTCGCGCAGCAACGCGGAATACGCCGGCTCGAGTCCTTCCGAGCGGGTGCGCGCGGCACCGAGCCGGGTCTTGACGGACGCCAGGGTGTTGCGTGCCTCATTCCGGCGTCCCGGGGCTTCCGCGAGTGCCTGTCGCAGAGCTGCGGTCGCCTCCTCCACCTGAAGGGCGGCAGTGCGCACCGCCCCCGCACCCACCGCGACGTCGAGGTTGCGGAGAGCCCGCTGCAGCGCGTCGGCGTCGGTACGGACCGACGGATACTCGGTGAACGTGCTGTTTTCGGGCAGACCCAGAGTCGCCAGAGCGGCGCGTGCGTCGGTGCTGACCCGGTGCGCGAGCTGGGGCACCGTCTGGGCGACGGTCATTGCGTGCTCGAGGTGACCCTGGTTGCTCTCGTAGAAACGGTCGAGGGTCTTCGTCGCGTCGGCGATCTGGTGGATTACGTGTTCGTAGTCCGGGGCGGGGGCCAGCTCTTGTTCCGGTTCGGTGCGTGCCAGCTGCAGATAGGCTTCTGCCGCGCGGTAGCACTTCTGCCGGATCGGCTCCCATTGGCGCAGCAGGCCTCGTTCCGGAGCGATCTCGTGTGACGCGGTGACGCCTGCCTCCGCGATGGACTGGCGCTTGTCCATGTCGAGGAACGCGGCCACCATCGCGTCATGGGCGCGGAGGGCCGCAGGATCATCGGTGCGCCCGCCGCCGAAGAGGCGGCGCGTCCATCGGCTCGCCACAAGACCGAATGGTACTGGTCGCCCGGCCCGCGCCTGCCGACTCGACTCCCGGGGCTCCGTACAGCGGCCTCGGCACGGTATTCCCCGAGTGACCCGGCACGGAGTCGGCATAGTGGGTAGGGGCGCACCTCACAGAGACCTATTACTGTGGGGGCATACGCGCACAATGGGCGTGCCCTCCCGGTACGTCGACCGTAGGAACGATCGAAAGGACCCCGCATGGGCGTCAGCTTGACCAAGGGTGGAAACGTTTCGCTTACGAAGGAAGCGCCGAACCTCACGGCAGTGGCCGTCGGCCTCGGCTGGGACGTGCGTACCACGACCGGCACCGACTTCGACCTCGACGCCAGTGCGATCGCTACCGGTGCCGACAAGAAGGTCGTCTCCGACCAGCACTTCATCTTCTTCAACAACATGAAGTCGCCCGACGGCTCGATCGAGCACCTCGGCGACAACCGCACCGGTGAGGGCGAGGGCGACGACGAGGTCATCAACGTCGACCTGTCCGCCGTTCCGACGACTATCGAGTCGATCTTCTTCCCCGTCTCGATCTACGACGGTGAGACCCGCAGCCAGTCGTTCGGCCAGGTGCGCAACGCGTACATCCGCGTCGTCGACCGCGCCAACGGCACCGAGTTGGCCCGTTACGACCTCTCCGAGGATGCGTCCACCGAGACCGCCATGGTCTTCGGCGAGATGTACCGCAACGGTGCCGAGTGGAAGTTCCGGGCCATCGGCCAGGGCTACGCCTCGGGCCTGTCCGGCATCGCGCGTGATTACGGTGTCAACGTCTAAACAGAACGTGTCGTGATCCGGTCCCGGCCGAGTGCCGGGGCCGGATCGGCGCTCTCCGGAGCCTGCAGTAACCACCCTGCACCGCCCCTGACTCCTACTCAGAAAGGCCACGCTTCGTGGTTCTGCGAATATTCGGTCCGTCGCTGGCCGTCACTGTCATCTCGTTGGTGGTGGCGTTCCTCTACGGCGGCCCTCAGGCTCTGTTCCTCTGTGTAATCCTCGGCATCCTCGAAGTCTCGCTCTCGTTCGACAACGCGGTCATCAACGCGACCGTCCTGCGACGGATGAGCGAGTTCTGGCAGAAGATCTTCCTCACCATCGGCATCCTCATCGCCGTGTTCGGCATGCGTCTGCTGTTCCCGCTGATCATCGTGTGGGTTGCGTCGGGCCTCGGCCCGGTCGCGGCACTCGACCTGGCGCTCAATCCGCCGGCCGACGGGGCCGCGTACTTCCCCGACGGCAGCGCGAGCTACGAGACGCTGATCACCGACGCGCATCCGCAGATCGCTGCGTTCGGCGGCATGTTCCTGCTCATGCTGTTCCTGCACTTCATGCTCGAGGACCGTGAGATCAAGTGGTTGCGGTGGCTCGAAGTGCCTCTCGCGAAGGCCGGCAAGCTCGATCAACTCGAGGTTGTCGTCGCCACCGCGCTGCTGCTGATCACCGCCACCGTCATCGCACCCGACGACAAGGTCTCGACGGTGATGATCGCCGGTGCGCTCGGCATGATCACCTACATCGCGGTCAACGGCCTCGGTGAGATGTTCCATATGCCCGAAGAGGACGAAGAACCCTCGCGTGGACCGTCCGGGCTGGCGAAGGCAACGGGCAAGGCCGGCTTCTTCCTTTTCCTCTACCTCGAAGTGCTCGACGCATCGTTCTCGTTCGACGGTGTCATCGGCGCGTTCGCGATCACGTCCGATCCGATCATCATCGCTCTGGGTCTCGGTTTCATCGGCGCGATGTTCGTCCGGTCGATCACGATCTACCTCGTCCGCAAGGGCACGCTCAGCGATTACGTCTACCTCGAGCACGGCGCCCACTGGGCGATCGGCGCGCTGGCGCTGATCCTGCTGTACTCGATCGGTACGCACGTTCCCGAGGTGATCACCGGCCTGGTCGGTATCGCTCTGATCGGCGCGGCATTCGCTTCGAGCGTCTACCGCAACCGCAACATCAAGAAGGCGGACGCAGTCGAAGAAGTGTCCGCCTGACAAGTACGACCGTGAGATCCACAGCGATGGGAGCCTTCTGCCCGAATCTCGGGACGGGGGCTCCCATCGCTTTTTCGTACCCACCCGGGTCTCGCATCCCACCCCTCCGACGAAAGGCAACCGAATGGCCATCGACTACAACAAGAAGCCCGAAGAGAGCGCGGGAGGCGTGAACCTCAGCAAGATCAACCTCACGAAGGAGTCGCCCACCGTCAGCCTGTCGAAGGGCGGGTCGGGCAAGGGGATCACCCGCGTGAACCTCGACTGGTCGCGCGGACAGCAGAAGAAGGGTTTCCTCGCGAAGCTGACCGGAGCAAGCAACGGAGTCGACCTCGACCTCGGTTGCCTCTTCGAACTCGCCGACGGTTCCAAGGGTGTCATCCAGGCCCTCGGCAACAGCTTCGGATCGCTGAACACCCCGCCCTACATCCACCTCGACGGCGACGACCGCACCGGGCAGGTGGCCGGCGGCGAGAACATGCACATCAACTTCGAACGTCCCGAGTTGTTCAAGCGTGTACTGATCTTCGCGATGATCTACGAGGGCGCTGCCAACTGGGCCGCCGTCGACGGAGTCGTAACGCTCTCGCCGCCGTCCGGACCTCAGATCGAAGTCCGCCTCGATTCCCCCAACAGCGGCGCTCGCATCTGCGCGATCGCGATGATCGAGAGCACCGGGCAGGGCGTGACGGTGAAGCGGTTGGTGGAGTACATCGACGGCAGTCAGTCCGACCTCGACCGCAAGTACGGGTGGGGAATGAAGTGGCAGGCCGGGCGTAAATAGCAGGTCGGCGCGGGTGTGAGCCGGGTGTGGCCACGTAGGCGTGGCCGCGCCCGGCAATTCTTCGACCACCCGCCCACTTGGGTTCTGTCACACTGGACGGAGCACCAAACGCTGCGCTGTGAGGAGTGATCCGATGCGGGACGAGCAACGACGTGAGTACGACGAGCAGGATCTGCGCGTCGGAGAGCACAAGAACAGCGCCGCGGGCGTCACGGGCGTCGCGGTCGCGCTGAAACGCTCGTTGCGCGAAATGGGCATAGTGCGCTCGGCCGAGACCCTGCTCCAGCTCAACCAGGAGGAGGGCTTCGACTGCATGAGCTGCGCGTGGCCCGACCCGGAGCCAGGACATCGGAAGACCGCGGAGTTCTGCGAGAACGGCGCCAAGGCGGTTGCCGAGGAAGCCACCCGCGACCGCGTGACCCCGGAATTCTTCGCGCGACACAGCATCGCGGACCTCGACAGCCACAGTGAACTCTGGCTCGGCAAGCAGGGGCGCATCACACATCCGATGGTCAAACGCCCGGGCGCCACCCACTACACCCCGATCGAGTGGGACGAGGCATTCGCACTGATCGGTGAGCAACTGCGCTCGCTCGACAGCCCCGACGAAGCGCTCTTCTACACCTCCGGCCGGGCGTCGAACGAGGCTGCGTTCGCGTACCAGTTGTTCGCCCGTGCCTTCGGAACCAACAACCTGCCCGACTGCTCGAACATGTGCCACGAGTCCACGAGCATCGCCTTGCAGGAGTCGATCGGCATCGGCAAGGCCAGCGTCACGCTCGACGACGTCCACCACGCCGAACTGATCGTTCTCCAGGGCCAGAACCCCGGCACCAACCACCCGCGCATGCTCACCGCCCTCGAGGAAGCCAAGCGCAACGGCGCGAAGATCCTCGCGATCAATCCGCTTCGCGAGGCGGGTCTCGTCAACTTCCGCAATCCGCAGACTCCGCGCGGCGTCGTCGGGCACGGCACAGATCTCGCCGACCTGCACCTGCCGATCGCGGTGAACGGCGACCTCGCGCTGATGCAGGCCATCGCGTCGTTGCTCGTCGAGTGGGATGCGATCGACCACGATTTCGTGCGGGAGTACACCGCCGGATTCGACGACTGGAAGCAGCATGTCCAGAACGTCGACTGGGACGAGGTCATCGCAGCGACCGGGTTGTCGCGGCAACTGATCACCGAAGCGGCCCAGATGTTGCGGCAGTCCAAAGCAACGGTGTTCTGCTGGGCGATGGGCGTGACGCAGCATCGCAACGCCGTGGCGACCATCAAGGAAATCTGCAACGTCGCGTTCGCGCAGGGGAACATCGGGCGACCCGGGGCCGGGCTGATGCCCGTACGTGGCCATTCCAATGTGCAGGGCGATCGCACCATGGGCATCTGGGAGCGGCCGCCGCAGCACTTCCTCGACGCGCTCGAGAAGGAATTCGGATTCGACCCGCCGCGCGAATACGGTTTCGACACGGTCGATTCCATCCGCGCGATGCGGGACGGCAAGGCGAAGTTCTTCCTCGGACTGGGCGGCAACTTCGTGCAATCCGCCCCCGACACCGTGGTCACGTCCGAAGCGATGTCCGGTATCGACATGACCGTCCACATCTCCACCAAGCTCAACCGGTCACATCTGGTGTGCGGAGACACCGCGCTCATCCTGCCGACGCTCGGACGCACCGAGAAGGACGTGCAGGCGTCGGGTCACCAGTTCGTCTCCGTCGAGGACACGGAATGCTCGGTGCACGCCTCCCGTGGCCCGCTCGAGCCGGCCAGTGAGCATGTCCGGTCGGAGGTTTCGATCATCACGAGTATCGCCGAGGCGACGATCGGAGACCGCTACGGCATCGACTGGAAGGGAATGCGCGACGACTACGCGAACATCCGCACGCACATCGCGAGAGTGGTTCCCGGTTGCGAGGGTTACGAAGTCAACGTCCGGCGACCCGGAGGATTCATCCTTCCGCATCCGCCCCGCGACACGAGGACCTTCCAAACCGAGTCCGGCAAAGCGGAATTCGCGGTGTCGCCTATCGAGGTCGTCCAGGTTCCCTCCGGGCACCTCCTGCTGCAGACCCTGCGCAGTCACGACCAGTTCAACACCACGATCTACGGGCTGAGCGACCGGTATCGCGGCATCGAGGGTGGTCGTCGCGTGGTTTTCATGCATCGCGAGGACATCGCCGCCGCCGGCCTCGATCCCGGCGACATCGTCGACCTGTTCACCCGGTGGGACGGTGACGAACGGGTGCGGTGTGCCCACCGGTTCCGCGTTGTGGAATACGACGTGCCGAGGGGATCCGCAGCGGCCTACTACCCGGAGACGAACCCGCTGGTTCCTCTCGATTCCACTGCGCTCGAGAGCAATTGCCCGACCTACAAGTCGGTCGTCATCTCGATTGCGCCTACGGGCACACGCAGCAGTGAATGCCCCGACGTGTGCAGCACGCAAGAGATCGGGTCCGACTGGTCGCACAAGACGAGTCCCCAGCCGGAGCATCTGTCCTGACGTCGGTCGTGCTCGGAGAATCAGGTGTTCAGAGGATCCCCTCGCGGAGGAGCGTCTCCGCGTCCGCGAACGCGCGGGCCCGCCGTCGGATGGTCGGCGGGCCGGGAGAATTCCCGTTCCACTGATCGAACAGGGTATTCGTGCTGAGCACGATCCGTTCCGGCGATTCCCAATCGCGCCACTGCTGGAATTCTGGGCTGCGCACGAGTTCTCGCGCGGCTTGTAGAGGTGGGAGTCCGGCTCTGAAACGGTCCTTGGCCGCGTCGTTCACCCACACCCAGTAGTCACGCAAGGCGCGGATCTCGGCAGGGCCGCACACGGGTCCGTGGCCCGGGACGTAGGTCGCGGCATCCCACGACAGCAATCGGTCCAGCGCGGAGAACCAGTTCTCGATCGGTCCGTGCCAGAGGATCGGCGTCGAGCCGATGAAGAGCAGATCGCCTGCGAACACCACGCCGGCGTCGGGAACGTACGCGACGAGGTCGCCCGCGGTATGGCACGGGCCGAGTTGTTCGAGTTCTACTCGGCGGCTGCCGATTTCCACGATGTCGTGTGTGTCGAACGTGCGGTCGGGTAGTCGCGGTGTCCGGCGGGGGAAGCGCGCGCCCCCGCGCACTCGAGCCATATACGCGCCTGCCGCGCCGACAGGCCCCGGAAGCTTTCCGAGCAGACCGCCGGTCGCTGCGAGTGCGGCGAGCGCCGCAGGCGGGAGATCTTCGTGCATAGCCGCCAGCGCGGCACGGCTTGTCGTGATGCGTGCAGTCGACGGGAGTGTGTCGTTGCCCCACCAATGATCACCGTCGCTGTGGGTGTTGACGGCCTCGGTGATCGGGGCGTCGGCGACGAGAGATTGCTGCACGTCCGCTATTCGCTTCGCCCACGCTGTGTCCCAGACGGTGTCGACGACCATCGATGCCGTGCCCGGCGCCACGATCAGCCCGGTGTTGGCTTCGCCCCATCCGCCCGACGGACGCACGAAAGCCCATACCCCGTCACCGATCTGTGTGAGCCCACTCATCATCGCCTCCTGTATCGCCCCGCGAGTTTCGCGCCAGGCTACGCGACGGGTGCCGCGGCGTTTCGACGCGGAACTGCACGGGTAAGCGATCGGAACCGACGACCCGGCCGCCGCTTACGACGAGGAACGCAATCGACAGGAGTCACACCGACATGAAGCTCACCACCGTTCTGTCCACAGCCGCAGCCACCACCGTCACCGCGGTCGTCGGTTCCATCGCTTCACGCGAAACCGGTTCGAGGTGGTACCGCAAACTGCGGAAGCCCGGTATTCAGCCTCCCGCTGTGGCATTCCCGGTGGTGTGGACCGCGCTCTATGCGGATATTGCGGCGACGTCGGCGGTGGCGATCGACTCGCTGACCGAACGGGGTGACCACGACGGTCGGCGCAAGTACATCACCGCTCTGGGCGTCAACCTGGTGCTCAATGCGTCGTGGTCGTGGGTTTTCTTCGCATGGCACCGACTCGTTCCGGCGACGATAGTGGCTGCCGCCCTCGCAGCCAGTTCGGCCGACCTCACCCGCCGCACCGCGGCAGCGAATCCGGTCGCGGGTGCGGCGCTTGCGCCGTACGCCGGGTGGACGGGTTTCGCGACAGTGCTGTCCGGACGGATCACGCAGCTCAATCGCTGATCTTTCTCATGCACCCGGCGGATGGGCCCGCGCGAGGCGGCCACCCGCGTGGGCGATGATGGAACCATGCTCGAAACATCGGTGATCATCGGGATCGGCTCCATCTGCATCGGCTTCGTCTTCTTCCTCCTTGCGGCGACGGGTGCCAGATCGCGCTGGGACAGGAAGGTCACCATCACGCTGTTCGTGATCGCGATCGTTTTCATGACGATCATCCCGGTGATCGGCGCCGTCGGCTTCGCCGCCTGAAAGACTTCTGTACCGAATCCGGACCCACGCGGGGATTCAGGACCGAAGCCGACCGCAATCGTTTCTACCGTGGCAGCATCGACGGATCGGGAACGAGGAGTGGTCATGGAGCAGAACGCAGTCACCGGTGAACACGCGGACATCCTCGAGATGCTGGCCGAGCAGCGCGAGATGTTTCTCATCACCGTCCGCGGAATCGACGACGAGCAGGCGCGCACGCGCTCGACCGTGAGCGATCTGACGCTGGGCGGCCTCGTCAAGCACGTGGCGAACACCGAGCGGGGCTGGATCGAGACCATCCGTGAGATGGACGAAAACGCCGAGGTCACGGACATGGATGCGCAGATGGAGCAGTACTACATGCGCGACGACGAGAGCATCGCCGACTTGATCGAGACCTATCGGGCGGTCGCGGCTGCGACCGAGGAGTACGTCGCGACGCTCGACCTGAACCAGCAGGTGCCGCTCCCGATTGCTCCGTGGACGCCGACGCGGGAATGGATGAGCGCCCGCAAGATCCTCATCCACATCATCCGCGAGACCGCCCACCACAGCGGACACGCCGACATCATTCGCGAATCACTGGACGGTGCCAACACGACGAGGCAGCGCGGTGAGGCTGCGGGCATGGAGTTCGACTGAACCCGTTTCGACCGAAATCTCCAGAGGGGAACGATGACCGAAACGTTCGAGGAAGCACTGGCGGAGCGGTTGTCGACGATCTTCGGAGCCGAATGCGTCTTCACCGGCGTCGCCCGCCTGACGGGTGGAGCGAGCCGCGAGACGTGGTCGCTGACGACGAAGTCCGATCCTGCGGTGCCACCCGAGCTGATCGTACGCCGCGACCCGCCGGGACGTGAGGAACCCGGCCGGATGTCCATGGAGGCAGCAGCTTTCGTGGAGGCCGGCAGAGTGGGAGTGCCCGTGCCGGTGATCGTCGACAGCAGCGGCACCGAGCCGGTGCCCGGCGTCGGCACGTATCTGGTGATGGCACGGCTTCCCGGCGAGGCGCTGCCCCAGCGACTGCTTCGCGACGAGCGACTCGGTTCCGTGCGAGCGCGTTTGCCGTACGACCTCGGGCGCACGCTCGGCAAACTGCACCGGATGGATCCGGCGGCCGTACCCGGACTCCCGGACTATGATCCGGTGGAGTTTCTCCGCGAGGAGTACACCCGAACAGGCGGTCCGTTGCCCGCTCTGGAGGCCGCCTTCTCGTGGCTGGCCGAGAACCGTCCGCCGTCCTCGCGAAAGGCGTTCGTGCACGGCGACTTCCGCAACGGCAACATCCTCGTCGACGAAATGGGCATCCGCGGTGTGCTCGACTGGGAGTTGGCGCACCTGGGTGACCCGATGGAAGATCTCGGCTGGCTCTGCACCAAGACGTGGCGCTTCGGGTCGCCGCACCCCGTCGGAGGGTTCGGGTCCCGGGAAGACCTCTTCCTGGGTTACGCCGACGAATGCGGTGTGGCTCCCGACCCGCACGTCGTGCACTGGTGGGAGGTCTTCGGTTCGCTGCGCTGGGCGGTCATCTGCCGGATGCAGGCGATGCGGGCGGGTGAAGACGGGGACAACACCCTCGAGTTGCTGGCGATCGGTCGCCGCGTCGCGGAATGCGAGCACGATCTACTCGATCTGCTCGGTGTCCCGGCAAAGCCGGGCACCCCCGCCACCGAGGACGAGCGGGGTCCGGAAGACGAGTTGTTCGGAACTCCACGCGCCGGTGAATTGCTGCGAGCGGTCCGGGAATTCGTTGTAGAGGCTGCGGCTGGGGCCGACCCCCGCACCGCCTATCGAGCGCGTGTCGCAGCCCATGTCCTCGGTATCGCGGCACGCGAATCCGAGGTCGGCTACGCGGTGCGAGAAGAGTTGCAGACGAAGCTCGCTTCCCTCGGGTACCGCTCGGAAGCCGAACTCGCGCTCGGCCTGCGCGCCGGCGAGGTGGCCGTCGGAGAGGCGCCGGTCGGGAGCGTGGTCCGGGCTCTCGCCGCCACGCGCCTGAACGTCGCCAACCCCCGGTACTGAGCATCGGTGCGGTGGCTTCCTGCGCACTTGTGGCGGGCGACCGGGCGCTCGGGCATAGGCTTGTCCGGTACCGATCCTCACCTCGAGAAAGGTTCGATTGTGCCCAAGCCTCCGGTTCCTGCGGCCGTCGCCGAGTTCCTTGCTCAGCCCAACTACGCCACCATCGCCTCGCTGCGTGCCGACGGGCAGCCGGTTTCGGTGCCCACCTGGTACATGTACGAGAACGGACGCATTCTCGTGAACATGGACGAGGGACGAAAGCGCCTCGAATATCTGCGCAACGACCCACGGGTGAGCCTGTCCGCGATGGATCCCCAGGACTGGATCACCCACGTCAGCATCCAGGGCCGGGTGGTGGAATTCGTCGACGATCCGGACCTGACCGACATCGACCGCATCTCGGTGCACTACACCGGCAACCCCTACCACCAGCGCGACCGGCGACGGGTGAGCGCGTGGATCGAGATCGACCGCTGGCACGCGTGGGGGCGGCTCGCAAACGCCTGATCGGCACTATCGGTTGGCAGAGGCTACCCGCACTGCCGGAGGTTACTTCTCGCAGGCGATGCCGTCCCCGTCCCTGTCCAAGCGAGTTGAATACCCGGGTTCGCCTCTGTAGAGGGGAGCGGCACCGGCTGTCTTTGCCTCAGTGCAGTTCGAGTACGACACGATCGGCTCCGGTGGAGCTGGTGGAGGCGTGTACTCCGTCGTGCGCGGAGGTGCCTCTCGCGTCGCCGGGGGCGGGGTGTACGCGGGAGCAGGCGGTGGCGTGTATTCCGTTGTCGTGCTGGTTGTCGTTTCGATCCGAGGGACCAACGGCACCGGGGCCGGAGCCTCGGAGGTCGTTGTCGGTGCCGGCGTAGTGGTGCGGAGACTTGTGGTCGTGGTGGGTTGCGCCGTTGTGGTGGTCGGAGCCGCCGAAGTGGTCGTAGTAGCCACGACGGAAGACGAATCAGGCGTTGGCTCTTCCTCACCTATAGCGGCTCCGAGGGCCAGCAGTCCCACGAACCCGGCGCCGACAACCCACGGCCACTTCCGGCGCTTCTTTTCATCGCCAGTCGACGGGCTGTCTCCTGGGTTCACAGCACCGAAGACCTGGGTAGGAGTATCGCTACCCTTCGGCCTGGTCTGCTCGGTCCACCCGTCACCGTCCCAATAACGATCGATCGAGGGGTCGAAGGGGTCGGGATGCCAACCGGCAGGAGGATTCATGGCCCATCCGTTCTGAGGAAGTATGTTCCGTCAGGACGTCGGGAATACCGATCGGTTTGTTACAGCCGAATCATTCGGGTGTGGGCTGGGTCGGCCGTCACACGATGCCGACGCGCTTCGCGGAACTGCGCACCTGGAACGCCATCACGATGAGCAGCACGCCGAAGAGGATCGCGTAGACGCCTACGAGGAAGATCAGGCTCAGGATGCCCTCGCCGGGGAAGATGAGCAGGATCAGGCCGAACAGCACGGCGAGCGCTCCCGCGACCACCGCCCACACCCATCCGGAATCCGGGACCTTCCGGAACCGCAGGCCGCCCACAATGCCGGTGATTCCGTAGAGGATTGCGTAGAACGCGATCACATACAGCAGTGCGAGTGCCGTGATGCCGGGCCAGGCGAGCGCCAGGATGCCGGCGACGACGGACACCACACCCATTGCGAGCCACCACCCCCACCCTTCGAGCGACGTCCGGTCGCGTATCGCATGGGCGGCGAGCACGATGCCGTCGACGATCGCATAGATCGCGAAGACGATCACCAGCGCCCAGACCGTGATGTCGGGCCAGGCGAGCGCGACGATGCCGAAGAGCACGGCGAGGATGCCTCGTATCAGCACCACCCACCAGATTTGCTTGAACAGCGACCTGAACGGGTCGGAGGGTGAGACAGGGTTCGTGGACATGGAAACTCCTCGTCGTGACACCTCGGAAGCCATGATCTTGGTGTGCCCAGAATAGGCCCGGTGACGTGCCTGTGACCTGTAAACGGCGCCTGCCCCGTCTCCTGGAGCGCGGCACCCGTCTGCGTGTGGATCGGCGGTGTCGTGAAAACTGGGTGCGGCGAGATGCGCCGGCCCCGCTCGGCGGGCCTGCGACGGAAAGTGAGGCGAATACCGTGTGGCCCGACCACTGGCCGAAGACGACTCGGCAGATCGCGTCTGCGACCGATGCCGCGCTCGTCGCTGCGCGCAACGGATCGAGCGACGACTTCGGCGACGCGCTCGACGATCTCACCGGCTTGCCGTACGAGACGGTGACCGCCGTCCATGCCGGCATGGTGCGCGACCTGTTCGAAGAGCTTCATCCCGACGGGCTGACCGGCGAGGATGTGCAGGCCGTTCTCACGCGGGCGGTACGCGACGGTCTGCGGTGGCTTCCGTCGATGCAGCCGGACGCGGTGGTCGCGGTGATCACCGCGACACTCGGTGTCCAGGACACCGAGGCGACCGGCCCCCGGATCACTCCTGATCAGTACCTCACCGCAGGGTTGCTGGTCCTCGCGGATCTTCTCGCCGCGCGGAAGGCCGCCCCCGCCGCCTATCTGCGCCGGGCGATCGCGGAGATCGAACGGTCGGAAACGATGGAGATGCCGTAACCCTCCCCGATCATGAGAACATCTGATCCTCGACGTTGCGGGTGATGCGACGCAGCAGGTCGGTCAGCACGTCGAGTTCCTCCCCGCTCAGTCCCTCGAGCATGAGTTTCTCGCTCCGGAGCCGCCGGGGTAGTTCGGTCTCGACCAGCGCCCGGCCCGCGTCGGTGAGCGAAAGCAGCACGACGCGGGCGTCACGCTCGAGCCGGAGGCGTTCGACCAGCCCCATTTTCGCGAGACGTTCGGTGTGCTTGGTGGTGGAAGCGCCGGAAATGCCGGTGACAGAGGTCACTTCGCTGGCTCGCAGAGGATGGGGGCTCCGAGCGAGCGCGCTGAGTACCTCGAACTCGGTACGCCCGATGCCGGACGGTTCGAGCTCGCGGTCGAGGCGGGAGAGGGCGAGAGCCCCGATGCGCGTGATGCGGCCGATGACGTCGATGGGCGCCACGTCGAGGTCGGGGTACCGGTCTTCCCACGCGCGACGGACACGATCGACGTAGTCGGGACGGTCGGGGGGCGTGGGCATATGCGCATTCTAGCGTCGGCCGGAAATCACTTCATAGATAATTTACCCATGAAGTATTAGAATGGTGTGAATGCAGCGCTCCCTCCCCGGCACGAACGAAAGTCGCCTGCAGCATTCGGCACGCGCCCTCGCCCATTCCGTCTCGCCCACCGTGTGGCGCGACGTGCTCGAGATGCGCCGCGCCGACCCGACTGTCGCAGTCGCCATCCGCGTCGGCCTGGCGACGCTGATCGCTCTCGTCGGCGGTGGCCTCCTCGGGTACACCGAAGTGGCGGGGTTCGCTGCTCTCGGTGCGCTGTGCTGCGCCTTTCTCCGTCACGAGCCGTACCGGCGGATGGCAGGAAAACTGGCATGTGTCGGGGCGTGTGTCGTCGCCTATACGTTCATCGGCGCGACACTCGGCGCGCTCGGATTCTCGATATGGCTGCAGATCCCCGTGCTGTCGGTGGCTGCCGGCCTGGCATTCCTGTTGCTCTCGGCATTCCGGATAACCGGACCCGGGCCCGTGATCCTGATCTTCGCCGCGGCCGGCGCCGCGGGGTTCGCCGACACCGCGTCCGACGTACGACTCGCCACCGCCGCTGCTGCGGTGGGTGCCGCCGTCGGCTGGATCGTCGCTCTGCTTCCGGCCGTGGGGCACCCCCACGGCCCGGCGCGCGTCGCCGTGGCCCGTGTGCTCGCAGCCACGTCGTCACTCGAGACCGAAGGTGAGGCCGCCGTCCCCGCTGCCCGCTCGGCGGTCGCCCGTGCGCGAGAGGTGATTGCCCTCGGCCGCCGTGATTCGCACTCCGCCGAGTTGCTCGCGCTCGTCGATGCCGCGGAGTCGGTTATCGACCGCGGCTCCCACGACACCTCCGACGATCACCGCGCCGACTTTCTCCGTTTCGAGGCGGAACTGCGGAAGGTGCGCCGCAACATCGATATTCCCCGCGTCGACACCGCCACCGCTCCCGTTCTGGAGCGTCCCCGGAGCTTCGTCCACGAGGGTGTTCCGCTGTTGCGGGACCGAGCGCTGCTAGTCGGCTCGGGTCGTGTCCTGATGGCCTCGGCAGTCGCCGGATGTTTCGCTGCGGCAATCGGATTACAGCATCCGCTGTGGGCCACGATGGGTGCGATGGCCGCCCTGCAGGGGGCGAACTACCGGCACACCGTCGCCCGTGCGTTCCAGCGTCTTCTGGGAAACGTCGTCGGGGCGCTGATCGCGGCGGCGGTCCTGGTCCTCGATCTCGGCTACTGGCCGTTGGTGGCGGTGATCGTGCTGCTCCAGACGATCACCGAACTGTATGTCACGCGCAATTACGCGATCGCCAGCGTCTTCGTCACGGCAATGGCGCTGCTGCTCACCGGAATCGGTGAGCCTCTCGGCGCCGACATCGCTCTCAGCCGCGTCGGGGACACGCTGATCGGTGTCGTCGTGGGCGTCGTCGTCGCCGCGGTGACGATCCACCGCGGCGACCGACATCACCTGTAGTCCTGAACTCAGGAGTGCGCGGCCTCGAACCGTTCGAGGATGTGAGACGGGATCCGGCCCCGCGAACTGACGTCGAATCCTTCGTTGCGCGCCCAGTGCCGGATGGCGGCAAGTTGTTCAGGGGAACGGGTGGACGGAATGGTCTTGCGCTTGCGCGCCGCCCGCGGCCGGGCCGGCTTGATCACACGTTCCGTGACATCGGTGCGCGCCGGGGGCGTGCGTGTGCCCGGGGGCTTTTTCAGCCACGGACGTAGGACGGCCCAGAACTTGTCCGCGTTGGCCGGTCGGAGGTCGATTTCATACTCGACGTCGTCCACGGCGATCCGAAACGATTGCGCCAGACCATCGGCGATGGGTTGACCGTCGATGTCGTCGAAATACTCGACGCGCACTTTCTGCGCCACGCTATTCTCCTTGTCCCCGAAATGTTGCAAATGGGACGCTAGTTGTTGCTCCGGGGTACGTTCAAGTCGCGCACATAAATTGCGACCCGATCGATGAAATGATCGAAGAAGATCTCCGGTTCCGTCCCGACCACGATGTCGGCGTCGGGTTCTCGTCCCCAGATTCCCGACCAGTCGGCGACCGTCGTCCCCCGGGTGATTCGCCCGTCGAGTTCGACATCGACCGTCGCGGAACGTGTCACATACGGAACGGTGCCGAGCGCGACCGCTGCCGCGAACGGGTCGTGCACATGGGCGAGGAACCCCAGGTTCTGGTCCCGGTGGAACTCCATGTAGAACCGCAGCATGTCGGACAGGTGCCGCACCACCGGCACAGAGGCCTGCGACCGGCGACCACGGGGATCGTCCGCCGACAATTCTTCCGTGGGAACGCTTCCCGCGAGTTCGGCGATCCGCGTCACGTGTGCCGGACGCATCTCGATCGTCTCGGTGGTATCCAACGGGCAGAGCAATGGGCGCCGGTCTGGATCGAGATCGGCAAACGCATCGAACACCACCTTCGCCGCCTCCGGATCGACTGCCACATTCCACTCCGACGTGGGGGTGGTGTTGCCCGGATGGTTGAAGCACCCGCCCATCACCACCAGTCGCCGGAGGCGGGTGAGAACGCCGGGATCGAGACGCAGGGCCAGGGCGAGATTGGTCAGTGGTCCTGTGACCAGACCGGTCAATTCGCCGGGACGTTCGCGGGTCAGTTCGACCCATGCTTCGGCGGCAGTGCGCGTGGACGGCGCGCGCGACGGCGTGGGCAACTCCGCGTACCCCACACCGCGTGCGCCGTGCGTGTCCTCCGTCGTCATCAACGGCGCGACGAGAGGCACCGCCGAACCGTTTGCCACCTCGATATCGGGCCGGTCGCACACCTCCAGCCACGCAAGGGTATTCGTGGTCACCTGCGCGACCGGAACATTGCCGGCAGTGCACAGCACCGCGGCGATTTCGGCCTCGGGACTCGCCAGCAGGTAGAGCAGGGCGAGAGCATCGTCGATGCCGGTATCGACGTCGACGATCATCGGGGTGGGGTCCGTGGCCGGTCCGGGTCGGTGTGCGTGCACGGTCCCATCTTCACCCATTGCCAGGGGCGCAGGTAGCAGGGGCATCCCCGGTGAACGGGCTCACACAGGCGCTTGCGACAATCCGAGAATGTCCCAGCGCCCGGAACGTGGATTCTTCACCGAAGCCGACGGTATCTATACGCCGACGAAATACGCGGTCAGTCCGTGGTCGGACACGATGCTCAACGGACCGTGTGTGAGCGGGCTCGTCGCACGGGAACTCGAGAATGCCCACGCGCCGGAAGGATTCGTCCCGGCCCGCTTCACACTCGATCTGTTCGCACCGGTCCGCAACGAGACGATCACCTTCACCACCACCCGGGTTCGGGACGGTAACCGGATCCGGGTTGCCGATGCGAGCCTCATCCAGGACGGGAAGGTCTCGGCACGGGCCACCGTGGTGTACCTGCGGCGGTCGGCGCAGCCCCCGGGCTCCGTCTGGACCCGCGACGAGCATCCCGCGCCGCCCCCGGAAGTTCTCGATTCCCCTCCGGCGACGGATGCCTTCTCCTGGTACAGCAGCGACGGCCGATGGTCGCGAGGTAGGTCGGAGCACCAGAACGCCGGCCGTAAACGCTTGTGGACGAGGCAACTTCCGGTGATCGTCGGGGAGGAGCAGTCGCCGTTCGTCAACACCGCGATGGTGGGTGAGGGTACGAGTTTCGTGACCAACTGGGGCGACAAGGGAGTGGGCTTCATCAACGCGGACGTGACGCTCGCATTGTCGCGGTTGCCCGAAGGCCTCGAGGTGGGCGTGGAGGCGGACAACCACATCGCCACCGACGGTGTCGCGGTGGGTACGGCCGTGCTGTTCGACAGGCACGGTCCGTTCGGAACCGGCACGGTCACCGCGCTGGCCAACGCGCACCGGCAGGTCGACTTCGGCTGAACCCGTTTTCGCCGATCCGCGCTGGTACTTCGATCCGGCACCACGTACTTCGTTTCGGGAGCACGCCCACCGTTAGCATCGGAACCATGCGTGTGCGGCGGATCGTCGACCTGAGTCATGTCGTGTCGCCCGATACCCAGGTGTATCCGGGTGATCCGCAACCCGTCTTCACCCCGCACGCCACCATCGGCAGCGACGGTTACAACCTGCTGCACATCGAAATGGGTTCACAGACCGGCACCCACCTCGACGCAGCCCGGCACATCCGCGACGACGGCGAATCCGTCGACCGCCTGGCACCGGGGCGTCTCGTCGGACGCGGTGTCGTGCTCGAGGCGCGCGACGCAGGCCCGCGGTCGCTACTGACGCCCGAGCGCTGGGAGGAGATCGATCTCGGACCCGGCGACATTGCGCTCGTACATACCGGCTGGTCCGTAAACTTCGGCACGGACGTCTATTTCGACCACCCGGCACTGAGCGTCGACGCGTGCCGATGGTTGCTCGATCGGGGCGTCGGCACCATCGGTATCGACGCACCGAGCGTCGATCGCACCGGCGACGACGCACTGCCGGCCCATCATGTACTCGCCCGCGCCGGTGCGGTGATCTGTGAAAACCTGTGCAACCTCGCCGCGATCGATTTCCCCGATCCGCTCGTCAGCCTCCTGCCGATACCGTTCGCGGGCGGCGACGGTGCCCCCGTCCGCGGGGTCGCGATGCAACTCGAGGCGTGAGCGCGCGGTCACCCCAGTTGGGTCACCACGACCCGGACCGTCCCGTACACGGCGGTGCCCGCTGTGACGAGTGCGAAGATCGCGATCCAGATCCCGGCCGGTATCCGGGTGAGCCCCCTCAACTGATCGGCGTCGGAGCCACGACCCCGGCCCTGCCGGTGGGTGCGCGCGAGTTCCAGCACGGGACGTGTCGCGCCGAGCAACAGGACCCAGGTGATCAGGTACGCGGCGATATAACGAACCACGGGGTCGCCGAAATACGCGGCCGCACCCACCAGCGCGCCCGCGATGACCACGGAGATGAACCCGTACAGATTCCGGATCAGCAGCAACAGGATTGCGAGCGCGGCGAGGATCGACCACAGCACCGCGGCGGGCCGGTCGAGGGTGAGAAGTGTCGCGGCGGCAAAACCCAGTACGGCGGGACCGGTGTATCCGGCGAAGGTGGTCGCGATCATCCCGGGACCGCGAGGGTTGCCGGACGAGACCATGACACCCGAGGTGTCGCTGTGCAACCGGATCCCGGACAGTTTCCGCCCGACGAGTGCGGCAACGAGCGCATGCGAGCCTTCGTGCGCCTGAGTGATGACGTGCCGGGTCCTGAGCCACAGCGGTCGCACCCACACCAGTAGGAGGGCGACGACCGCCGTACCCACCACCAGCCACGACGGGGCCGGTTCATCGACCGTGGAAACGGCCTGCCAGGCGGACTGCACGGCGTTCGTGAACGAATCGAGGGTGGACGCCACCGATCACCTTTCCATTTCGGGCCGCCGGGTGCGGTCCCGTCGAACTCTCGGAGAGCACGGACGCGTCATCGTACGGTGCGTGCGGAAGGCCACGAGTCCGTCGATAGCCTGGGAGCCATGCTCAACCCTCGCACCACGCAGATTCGTGCGGGTATCGCCGACTCGTGGGCGGTCGGACTCGGCCTGGTCCCGCTCGGTCTTGCGTTCGGCGTCGTACTGACGCAGGGCGGCTTCGACTGGTGGTGGGCACCGATCTTCTCGACGGTGATCTACGCCGGGTCGATGGAATTCCTCGCGATCGGCCTGATCGGCGCAATCACGCCCCTGGCGTCGATCGCCGCCGCAACGCTGCTCGTCAACTTCCGGCACGTGTTCTACGGACTGTCGTTTCCGCTGCATCGGATCCGCAGTCGCGCCGGAAAGCTCTACGGCGTGTACGCACTCACCGACGAGTCGTACGCGATCGTCGCCCCCAAGGCGCGCGACGCGCTGTCGGGCACGCGGATACTCACCGTGCAGGTGGTGTGCCAACTCGTGTGGGTGGCGTCCGGCACCATCGGCGCGCTGATCGGCGCAGTGCTGCCCGCCGGGCTCACCGGACTCGAGTTCGCACTCACCGCACTGTTCGCAGTGCTCGCCATCGATGCGTTCCGGGCGAACCGCGACGTGCCCGCGCCGGCGATCGCACTGGTGTGCGGCCTCGTCGCGATGTTGATCGCAAAAGACCAGATGCTCGTGATCGGTCTGGCCCTGTTCGTCGCAGCATTGTTCGTGAGGTTCGTCTACCGCAATGCGACAACTCGTGCCTGAGGGAGTGCCGGGCGCCGGGTACGTCTTCGCGGCGCTGTTCGTGATGTTCGTGGTCACCGTCGCCCTGCGAGCCGCGCCGTTCGTGGCGTTGTCCGCGCTGCGCGACTCCGCGTTCGTGGATTTCCTCGGCCGCACGATGCCGGCCGGGGTCATGGTGATCCTCGTGATGTACACGTTGCGTGACGTCGGAACCACGACATGGCTGCCCGCGACGATCGGTCTGGCGGGAACGGTGGGAATGCACGTGTGGCGTCGAAACGCCGCACTCAGCACGGTCGTGGGGACGGTGCTCTACCTCGCCGCGTCCACCGTTTGGTCCTGAACCGTTTGGTCCTGAACTTTCTGAGCCTCTGCGGGGCCCTGAACCTCGGCCTGCTCGCGAGAATTGATCGTCTCGGGCGCGTCCGATTCCCGAGCCTCGGGCAGGACCGGCCGACGACTGCGTGCCGCGATCACCGCAGCGACGAACACCGCGATCGCCGCGAGGCACTGGGAGGTGCCGAGTACTTCGAGGAGAAGTTGCTCCACCCACCCCCGCGACGAGGCATCGCGCAGCAAATGATTGGGGCCGGCGAGGAAGACCAGCGTGGCGGGGAGCAGCACCGGCCACCAGGCGCGATAACGGGGCGTCACGAGCAGTGGAACGAGGAACAATGCGTACACCCAATGGTGGGTGACGGCGATGGGTGCGGCGAGCAGCGACGCCAGACCCACGATCGCGAGTGCCACCACCGGTTCGTCGGCGCGGAGGAAGCGGTAGGCAGCCCACGCGGTGGCGGCCACGATCAGCGCGGCACCCACCACCCACAGGGCTTTGCTGAGCCCTTCCGACAGGTCGAAGCGGGCGATGAGGCCGGTGAGGGCCTGGTTGCGGAAGAAACCGGGGTCGCCGGCGCGATCGGTGGCGAAGAACTCCTCGGTCCAGAAGAAGACGGTCGACTCCGGGCGCAGCCAGTACCCGAACGCGACGGTCGCGATGAACGCGCCGAACGCCCGTGCCACCGACGGAAGGTCCCGGCGGAGCAGCAGGAGCAGGCCGAAGGCAGCGGGAGTGACCTTGATGGCGGCGGCCAGGGCGATACCCACGCCCCGGAAACGCTTCGGAATGACGCCCAGGACGTCGGCGACGACAAGCGCCATCAGCACGATGTTGATCTGCCCGAACGCAAAGTTCGAGCGGAACGGCTCGAGCACGAGCACGAAACCGAGCGTCGCCGACGCGACAAGGCTTGCGTGAGCGACGTCGAGGCGCCGGTAGACGACCTGCAGAATCCACCAGACCAGCGCGATCAGACCGGCCGTCCACGCCACCTGGAGTACCGCGCTGCTCACGAGAGCCATCGGTGCGAAGAGGAAGGCTGCGAACGGGGGGTAGATGAACCGGAACCCGGAATGGCTGAAGAAGCCTTCGGTGTAGAGGGGCGTGTTGTGGAGAAACGCCCAGCCGGCGTCGCGGAATACGTCGAGATCCATCAGGTACTCGGTCGTCGCGTCGCGGATGTAGCCTGCGACCACCAGGACCGAGACCACGAGACCCGCCGCGATCAACGCGGACTGCACAGGTCGGGAGCGGACTTCGGTCAACAGCACGGGCGGATACCTCCGGGTCGGAAACGGCTGGGGCTACGTTACACAATCGTTGTACTTTCCGCGGACGAGCGAGAAGCAGGACCCCGCAAGAGCTTTCGAAGTACCCAAAATGTCGCATTTCAAATGTGACATAACTCACGGGCGGTCCCGTATGTCGGCGTGCCTCGAAACGGATCTGAATCGTCCCGTCGGTGGTAGCCGAAATCCGTCGACACGGCGTTTCTTCGCGTGTTCTACTGGCTTTTCATCCACGAGATGGGGGCACGAATGACTATACGATTCGTAAAACGCACAGTCGCTTCCGTTTTTGTCGCTGCGGGCATGTTCGCCGGGCTCGGGTTGGGCGCCGGAACGGCCACGGCGGACACCGTCGAGATTCCGATGACCCGGTGCTGGGGTGTCAGCCCCTACATCGTAGATCAGCCGTATGCGCCGGCCCGGCTGTTCGGATGGCAGACCGAACCGGGAAAGATCGAACTGTCTCTCCCCGACGTATCGAGCCTGTGGTTCTTCGCGGGTGGATATCGCTCCGACGTGCGACTCGACTGGCACAACCGCAACACGGGTGCGCGCGGAACCGTCACGGACTCCGTCAATGTCGCCTACCCGGGCAGCGGCGTGGCGTATTTCGACATGCAGTCGGGTCCCGGCGACGTCGAGTTCACAGTGAGCGCGGTGAACAGCATTCCGCTGTGGAGTATCCCGACCACGTCGTGCGGTGGCGTCGTCAGGGTCTGGTAGTCGCGACGTCCGGAGAGTATTCAGCTCTCTAGCAAATGCACTAGAAACGCGAATACTCTCCGGACGACTGTCAGGTCCCGCTGATTTCGTTGGGTGTGTGCGGGAGGGAACCGGTGCGGATGTCTCCGGAGGCGAGATCTACCGCGTGGAGAGAGTCGGTCGCAGGATCGGTCACGTACGCGGTGCCCCCGTTCACCGAAAGTGCCGGGCGCGGTGTCTGCCACTCGTCGGGTTCGACCCACGGCGCGAGCACCTCGATACGGCGGATCGTCATCCCGGATGCCGGATCGAGCACGTGGAGTGCCCCGTCCGTGCCAAGTACGATCGCTTCACCGTCGGGGCCGCGACCGAGTGAACGGAACGTGTAACTCGTACCCAGGTCGACGAGTCGGATCTCGGCAGTGCGGGTATCGACGAGAGCGACCACTTCGGGGCGTTCGAGGTCGGCATCCGGATCGGTTTTGTAGTCGCCCAATACAACGGGGGACGCCGGTGACCCGGCGTGATTGCCGATACGGCCGTAGTCGTCGGGGCTCGTGGCTTTGGTGAAGGTGCCGTTGCGGTAGATCATCATGCCGTCCTGGCACCCGAAGATGATCGTCTCGTCCTCCGCCACGGCTTCGCCGTGTATGCCGGGGCATTCTTCGGTGCGCGCAACCTCATGCCGACTTTCGTCGAAAAGCGCTACGCCTGTGCGACTCTCGCTGTTCCCGAGCGTGACGAGGAGCCGGCCGTCTGCGAGCGCGACCGCGACACCGTGGTGCGCATGCGGAGCTGTGTAGGTATCGGTCTCGGGAAGGTGTTCTGCGGCAGCCAGATCGGCTGGATCGGGGAATTCGATGCGTCCGGTGGCGTCGTCGAACAGTGCTGTCGTACCTGCGTGAGCGACCACGTGTCCGGGTTTTCCGGCGTCGAACAGGAGATCGGTGAGAGCTGCAGGTCCCGCGTAGTGATGGCGGTGGTCGCCGTGGGTGTCGGACCAACTGCCGGTGTCGAGCACCCGGAACCCGCCTTCCGTGGAAATCATGACGTGTCGTCCGTCGCCCGCGGGGGAAAGCCTGGTGAACCCGTCGACTGGGATGTCATCCACGACGGTCAGGTCCGTCGCATCGACGATCTGGATGCCCCCGGCATAGGTGAGTGCGAGACGTGGCTCGGCTGCGGACACCTCGGCCGCAGTCTGCGTGGGCGTGCTTGCCGACGCCCGCGCGGGGGCGCTTTCCGAGGTCGGCGTCGAGCATGCGGCGACCAGTGCGCCGGAGAGTGCGACTGTGAGCGCGATGCCGCGCTTGGGGGTCTTCATGGATACAGAAATATCCCGTAATGAAAATGAATGTCAAAGTCGGTTATGCATATATCTGCATTCCGCTCTCTACGACACGCGCTAGAGCAACCCAGAAACACCTGTGCTGGTCGCTACCATCGATCGATGGATCCGGTCCGCAACCCGTACGCCCCGGGCGCGGGACAGCGCCCGCCCGAACTCGCCGGCAGAGAAAAGCAACTCACAGCGTTCGAGGTCGTCCTCGAACGCATCTCGCGCGGCCGCCCCGAGCGAAGCGTCGTTCTCACCGGCCTGCGCGGTGTCGGAAAAACCGTCCTGCTCAATCACCTACGCTCGGCTGCCATTGCCAAGAGCTGGGGTACCGGCAAGATCGAGGCTCGCCCGGATCAGGGTTTGCGACGGCCGTTGTCGTCCGCCCTGCACATGGCGGTGCGCGAGATCGCCGCCGGGCATCCCGACCCGGAATCCGTCGACCACTTCCTCGGCGTGCTCAAATCTTTCGCGTTGCGTGCCACCGCCGACAAGGGAATGCGCGAACGATGGCAACCCGGGATCGACGCGCCCGCAGTGAAAGGCCGTGCGGACTCCGGGGATATCGAGATCGACCTCGTCGAACTTCTCGTCGACGCCGCAGGACTCGCCCGAGACGTGGGTGTCGGCATCGCGCTGTTCCTCGACGAGATGCAGGATCTCGGAGCAGACGACGTGTCTGCGATCTGCGGGGCGTGCCACGAACTGAGTCAGGACACCGCACCGCTGATCGTCGTCGGAGCAGGACTTCCACACCTGCCTGCCGTCCTGTCGGCATCGAAGTCGTACTCGGAGCGACTGTTCACGTACCACCGGATCGGCCGTCTCGACCGCGATGCTGCCGACCATGCTCTCATCGCCCCCGCCGAGCGCGAGGATGTCGAATTCACACAGGACGCACTGGATCTGCTGTACGAGATGGCGGACGGTTATCCGTATTTCGTGCAGGCGTACGGCAAGGCAACCTGGGATGTCGCGGCGGACACCCCGATCACCGCAGACGACGTGCGTGTCGCGGCGCCTACCGCCGAAGAGGAACTGGCAGTGGGCTTCTTCGGCTCGCGCTACGAGCGGGCGACCCCCGCGGAGCGCGAGTACATGCGGGCCATGGCCGATCTGGCGGGCGACGACGGACCCGTGGCCACGTCGAAGATCGCGGCCGAACTCGGCCGTAAACCGGCATCGCTCTCGCCGGCGCGCGACGGTTTGATCAAGAAAGGCCTGATCTACTCCGCCGAAAGAGGGTTCATCGGGTTCACCGTGCCCCACTTCGGGCGTTATCTACGCGCCCAAACAGACTGAACGGCAGGGCGACACGTCCTTCGGTGGTCTCAGTCGGTTACCCAGACCACCGTGTCGTCGAGGGTTGCGCGATCGGTACGACACGTGTTTGCCGGATGCGCCTCGTCGGCGTAACCGAACGAAATCGCGCAGACGATGTCGCGGTCGTCGCCGATGCCCAGTTCACGATGCAGTGCGGTGGATGCCATCGGTACCGCCGCTTGAGGAACCGCCGCGATCCCGAGCGATTCGGCGGCGAGCAGCAGGTTCGCCACATAGCCACCGCAATCCACCGCGCCGTACACCCCGAGCGCTTTGTCGGTCGTGATGACGGCGACGTGAGGTGCTCCGAAGAAGCGGAAGTTCTCGAGCATCTGTTCGCCACGACGCGCGTAGTCGTCCCGGGCGATACCCAACGCGTTGTACAAGGCATACCCGGCGTTGCGGCGGCGATCGGCATACTCGCCGCGATACTCCACCGGACCGGCGATATCCGGATCCAATTCCCCGGACGCACCCTGCGCATAGACGGCCTCGCGCAACCGTTCGGTCGCTGCGCCACTGGTCAGATGCACTCGCCAGGGTTGCGAATTGCACCACGACGCAGTCCGCTGACCCATCCGGAGCATGCGCTCGATGTCGTCGCGCGGCACCTCTTTCGAGAGGAACGCGCGACAGCTGTAGCGGGAATCGAGAAGAGTCGACAATACGTCTGCGGAACCGGTCATCCGCTCACCATTGCATATCGGCTCGCGGCGGATATCACTCGTGTGTCCGTCAACGACGGGTGACCGGCACCGCGACCTCGTTGCGACGGCGAAACGGCAGGGTCCACGGCGGATCGTAGAACCAGGCGACCGGTTGTCCGGTGACCGTCCACGCGCCGGCTTCCAGTTTTCGGAGCAACTCGGCGGTGCGTTCGGCGACCGCCCCCGGTCCGCGGTCACCGGCAAAACGCAGCACCGCCAACGTTTCGCCCGGGACCTCCACGAGATCCACGGACGAGTCGACCGGGGAAGGCAGGGCAGGCATCGTCCATTTCGACGGCATGAAGAAGCGGACCACCGAGGAATCTCCGGACCCTTCGGCCTGGGACACCGGTGCGGTCATCGCGATCTTCGTCTTGTTCTCGTTGGATCCGAAGATGTACACGGCGAGGCGGCGAAAGCCTGTATCGCGGGCACGTTCCTCTTCTCCGGTCACCGTGGTTTCCGCAGCTATGCGGAGACCGTACCGGCGGACCTCCAATCCTTGGGTCCGGTCCTGGACGTCGTAAGGCGGTTCTTCGGTGCCGTTGCGGATTCCTATCAGCGCCCCGGCGCCTTTTGCCGTCTCGGTCGCCATCTTCGCCACTCGCATGTCGGCCTCCCTCGGGTTGCTCAGCCGCTGCCTCCACGGTAGGCCGGGTGGGCCGACAGGGGGACCGACGGGAGCGGCGACCAGGTGCTTGCCCGGCCCCTCCGCGGGCGCGACGGCGACCGACGGCGCGTCTAGCGATATTCCTAGATAATCGAATACTTCCCGATCACACGACATCTTCCTCGTCACCGGGCGTAACGCGCCGCAAACCCCGGTAGGCGTCGGCCGGGCTCCGAAGACCTCCGACCACCGCCGCCACTTCGGCCGCGATGGGCATCTCGATCCCCGCGTCACGAGCCAGTTCCATGACGGTCGGCGCGGTCTTGACCCCTTCCGCGACCTGCCCTAGTTCGGCCACCGCTTCGTCGACGCTCAGACCGCGCGCCAGCGCTTCGCCCAGTCTCCGGTTCCGGGAGGCCGGACTCGTACACGTGGCGATGAGATCCCCCATGCCGGTGAGACCGGCGAACGTGCGGGCCTGGGCGCCCATGGCCTCCCCGAGCCGTGTCATCTCGGCGAGCCCGCGGGAGAGGACCATCGCGCGGGTGTTGTCGCCGACGCGCAAGCCCTCCGCCATCCCCGCGGCGATTGCGACGATGTTCTTGAGAATCCCGCCGAGTTCACATCCGAGTACGTCCGTATTGCGGTACACCCGAAAGAGTTTCGATGCGAACAGAGGCTGAAGAGCTGTGCCGACCGAATCGTCCTGCATCGCGACCACGGTGGCGGCAGCCTTGCCGTCCGCGATTTCGCTGGCGATGTTCGGACCGGAGAGCAGACCGACGGGATGGCCGGGGAGACACGCGCTGATCACCTGGGTAGGGCGCAACCGCGTCCCGGGTTCGAGGCCCTTCGAAAGGGAAATGATCGGTACCCACGCCCGCAGTTCGTGGGCGAGCGGTTCGAGGGCGGAGCGCACCGCGTACGAGGGCACCCCCACGACGAGCACGTCCGCTTCGTGCGCTGCCTCGTCGATGTCGGCGGTGGCACGCAGGGTGTCCGGAAGCTTCCGGTCGCCCAGATAGCGGTGGTTGCGGTGGTCGACGTTGATCTCGTCGGCGGTCTCCTTGCTCCGTGACCACAGGAGCGTCGGCGTGTTCTTCGCTGCGAGACCGGCGACGGTCGTGCCCCACGAACCCGAACCGAGAACAACTACGCGAACTGGACGTGCCATCGGTGAATCCTCCCTTCGAAGGGGTGCGGCGTACCGGCCACCCTGTCACGCCGCAGTACTTCTCGTGTTGTGGTTCCCAACCCGGGTCGGAACGAACCCGATACCGCGGCGACGAGGCACGCGGCACGGGACGTGGCACGATTGGGTGCGTGACCGGAAAGGCCGACACAGCGCAGCGCCTGCGCGACCTCGCCCTGCTGCGACGGGTACGCGATCGGATCGATCGCGAATACGCGCAACCGCTCGACGTGGAAGCACTGGCCCGAGGCGTGAACATCTCCTCCGGGCATCTGAGCAGGCAGTTCCACCTCGCCTACGGTGAATCGCCCTACTCCTACCTCATGACCCGACGCATCGAACGTGCCATGGCGTTGCTCCGGCGCGGCGATCTCACCGTCACCGAGGTCTGTTTCGAGGTGGGTTGTTCTTCCCTCGGAACTTTCAGTACCCGCTTCACCGAGTTGGTGGGGGTGCCCCCGAGCACCTACAGACGCGAAGCGCGTCTTGCTGTCGCCGGCTTGCCTTCCTGCGTCGCGAAACAGGTGACCAGACCGATCAGAAATCGAGAAGCGCGGGACGTCGAAACCCAATTACCATGATCGTCATGGACATCACCATTCACAACACCTTCCTTCCCCACACCGACCCGGACGCTTCCCTGGCGTTCTATCGCGACACACTCGGCTTCGAAGTCCGCCTCGACGTCGGCTACGGCGGAATGCGGTGGATCACGGTCGGTGCCGCCGACGGCACCGGTCCTTCAGTGGTTCTCTATCCGCCCACCGCCGATCCGGGCATCACCGAGGACGAGGGCCGCACCATCGCCGAGATGATGGCAAAGGGAACCTTCGCCTCGATCATCTTGGCCACCAAGGATCTCGACGCCACATTCGCACAACTGCAGGCCGGCGACACCGAAGTCGTGCAAGAGCCGATGGATCAGCCGTACGGGGTGCGCGACTGCGCATTTCGTGATCCCGCCGGCAACATGGTTCGCATCCAGGAATCGAGCTGACACGACGACCGCACACCTCGACGAGAACTCGGCACGCTTCGAACACTCCAAGGACCTGATTGTGGTCGACGAACTACCCCGCAATCCCGGTGGCAAGGTCGTCGAACCCGAACTCCGCGCAGCGTACGGCAGTAAGGATGCGGGCTTGATCGACTGATACGGCGAGTGGTTCCGTCACGCGGGGGGCCAGTGGTCAGTGATCATCTCGGTGATCTCGTTCACCCAGGTGTCGTCGAGGGCGGCGTCCCGGCGGATCAAGATGCGGAAAATCGCGGTCCCCGCGACCACCTCCACGAGCATGGGTAATTGGTCGTCGTCGCGACGCTCCTGACCGAAGCGAGACTCGAATGCGGTCAGATTTCCGGCCAATCGCGCGATCATCATGTTGTGCAATTCCGGGTCGGCAACGGTGTCGGCGATCAGACCCGGCAATGCCGATCGCACCTCGGGCCGGTCGAAGATGACCCGGATCGTCTCGACCAGAACCCTGATTTCATTGCGGATATCTCCCGAATCGTCCGGCATGGGCATCGTTTCGGCAGAAAGCACTGCCTCGTGGACAAGTTGGGCCTTGCCCGACCATCGCCGGTAGATGGCAGCGGTGGTGGTCCCGGCGCGCGCGGCGATCGCCGACAACGACAACGCGGAATAGCCCGTATCGAGAATCAATTCGCGGGTAGCGGCAATGATCGAGGCATCGATCCTGCTGTCGCGGGGGCGTCCCGCCGACGGCTGCGCAGACCTCTTGCCATCCTTTGGGCTTTCTGCTGTCATGACTTCACCGTAATTCCAATACGATCTGCATCGTATTTGAGGGAGTGCCTGTGAATTTGAGTCCGCTCGACGAGTATCCGATCCATCAGGCACCTCTGCCGTTGACGTGGCCGACGACGTCTGATCGAAACTTCTACGATCGGTCGTATTTCAACGTGCTCGATCGGGAGGGCCGCTTCATGGCGCTCACCGGAGTCGGCTACTACCCGCGCCTCGGCGTGAAAGACGCCTACTTCGTCATCCGCCGCGGCGATATGCAGACCGCGCTTCACCTCAGCGACGCCATCGACGACGACCGCTTTCACCAGAATGTCAACGGCTACTGTCTCGAAGTCATCGAGCCACTGCAGCAGCTGCACCTGACACTGGCACAGACCGAGGGTATTTCCGCAGACCTCACATGGCGCGGACTGTTTCCTGCTGCGCTCGAGAAGCCGCACGAGATGCTCACCGAGCGGCGAGTGACCTTGCAGGCGTGTCGCTTCGCCCAGGTCGGGTCCTGGGAGGGGTGGATCGATGTCGACGGCGAACGGCTCGAAGTCAGTCATGAGACCAGCGTGGCGAGCCGTGACCGATCGTGGGGGATCAGACCTGTCGGTGAGGCCGAGCCAACCGGCCGGCCGGACGCTTCGTTTGCCGGAATGTGGTGGCTCTACCTACCCCTGGCCTTCGACGACTATCAACTCTTCTTGATCCTGCAAGAGGATTCCGACGGCCACCGTAGCCTCTACGACTGCACGCGCCGCTGGCGGGACGGGCGCATCGAACAACTCGACGGAGTGCGCGCCACCATCGACTACCGGACCGGAACCAGGATTCCCCGGGGCGCCCATGTCGAGTTCATGAACCGTGCAGGGGACCGAATTCAGCTAGATGTCGAGTCGAAGTTGTTCGCGCCTATTGCTTTCGGATCGGGGTACGGAGGCGACTCCTCATGGGCACACGGCAGTTGGAAGGGCGGCCCCTTCGCCGAGCGTGTCAGCTTCGACCTCACGGACCCGGAGGTGATGGCCCGAGCGCCCTTCAGTCTCATCGACCACGTCGGCAAGGCTGTGTGCACCGAAGCCGACGGGACGGTCCGCGAAGGTGCGGGCTTGTTCGAGCACGGTGTGATCGGCCCGCACCACCCGTCGGGCTTCTCCGACTGGACAGATGTCGCGGATCGAGCGCCGCTTCAGTGAAGATCGTGACAGCCCTGTTCGGGCCCACGGATGCGGTCGAACGCGCGCAAATGCTCAAGGAAGCCGGTGCATCCGGCGTATTCACCTTCGAGGGACCGTTCGACGTGTTCACACCTCTGGTGTTGGCGTCTTCGGTCAAGGGTCTCGACGTGATGTCGAACGTCGCGATCGCCCTCCCCCGCAATCCAATTCAACTTGCCCACCAGGCAAACGATCTGCAACTGCTCAGCGAGGGACGCTTCATCCTGGGTCTGGGCACACAGGTGCGGGCGCAGATCGAGAAGCGCTACGGCACACAGTTCGATCATCCGGTCGCGCGAATGAAGGAATTGGTGGGGGCGTTGCGCGCGATCTTCGCGACGTGGAATGAGGGGCAGCGACTGGACTTCCGCGGTGAGTTCTACCGCCATACTTTGATGACACCGACCTTCGTGCCCGGGCCGAACCCGTTCGGTCCGCCGCCGATCTATCTCGGCGCGCTCGGGCCTCGGCTGACCAAAGCCACCGCAGAAGTGGCCGACGGTCTGTTGGTGATGCCTTTCGGATCGAAGCGGTTCCTGCACGAGACGACGCTGCCGGCCGTTCGCGACGGGCTGGCGGCTGCCGGCCGCAGCGAAGACGACTTCGAGGTGGTGCCCGAGGTCATCGTGTCGGTGGGTACCGGACGGGACGACGACCATGCCTCGACCCGGATGCTGCTGGCGTTCTACGGCTCCACCCCGGCCTACCGGCCGGTGCTCGACGCCCACGGCTGGGGCGATCTGCAACCCGCACTCAACGCGATGTCCAAGCAGGGCCGCTGGCGGGAGATGGCCTCGTTGATCGACGACGACATACTGCACACCATCGCTGCGTGCGGAACCCCGAAAGAGATCGCCGCGCACATCCGTGATCGCGTCGACGGTGTGTCGGACCGGATTTGCCTGTATCAACCGGGTCCTATCGAGGTCGAAGCGCTTGCCGAAATCGTCGACGCATTGGGGGGATCATCATGCCCTTGACCGCAATCGAATTCGACGAGGTCACCGATGACCGCTACGGCGGCAAAGCGGCCGGACTCGCGCAGTTACGCCGCCTCGGACTGCCGGTACCGGTGGGATTCGTCCTTGCTGATGCTGCCGAGTGGGCCGGCATCGATGATGTGGGGGAATGGTTCTCGCGCATGGCCGCAATCGGTGCTGTACCAGTGGCCGTCAGGTCCTCGGCAGTCGGGGAAGACGGCGGCGACCAGTCGTTCGCCGGACAATACGACACCGTGCTGGGCGTGAAATCCGTCGATGACTTTGCCGCGGCCGTGCAGAGGTGCGCTGCCTCCGTGCGTTCGAGACGCGCCGCGACCTACAGTGGGAAACCCACGGCCACCATGCATCTGGTGGTGCAGCATATGGTGGACGCGCGCGCCGCCGGCGTTGTGTTCACTGCCGATCCGGCGACCGGCCGGCGTGACCTCACGGTGATCGACGCCGTCGCTGGTCTCGGTGAAGCGCTCGTCGACGGTACGGCGTCCTCAGACCACATTGTCCTGGGTTCGGACGGAAACCCGGCCGTTCGCGATGTCGGTGAGGTGCCGGTCTTGTCGCCGGATGAGGTCGCCGATATCAGGTCCGGCGCCCTGCGTGCTGCGCAACATTGGGGCAGGCCGATGGATCTCGAGTGGGCGATCGACCAATCCGGCAAACTGTGGTGGCTGCAGGCTCGACCGATCACCAACCTGCCCGGCGATCTGGCCGAGATGGATTCGCCTCTCGCGGGCGCAGACCACGTGTACACGCGCTGCAACATCGGCGAGATGATGCCGGGTGCATTCTGCCCGTTGACCGCATCGGTCTCCGGCTTTGCCATCGACTACGCGATGCAGATGACGCAAGTGGTGGCGCGGGCACAGCAGAGGTACGAGAAGCCGTGGCTACAGGTGGGCTACTTCCACGGCCACATGTTTCTGAACCTGACCGAGGGGACAGCTCTGAGCTCTGGACTCCTGGGCAATTCGTTGGAGCAGTTCTCCACCTCGATCTGCGGGCGGGTGGTTGACGAGCTGAAGCCGAAACCCCCGAAACCTTTTGTGCACAGGCTGATCAACACGGTCCGGCTCACCGCTTATGCGTTGTCCGCCGGCCCCGCGATTCGGCGCCTCGAAGACCGGATCGCCGAGTTTCACATCCCGACCAGCGACGACCCACGACGCGTGATGTGTCAGTTGGAATCTGGCGTGCAGCAATATTGCGACATCACGCTGACACATGTGCGGTCGTCATCGCGCGCTGCGGTTGCGGCCAATATTCTCGAAAGTGTCCTGATGAGAAGAGCGGTTAAGAACGGACGAACCGAGGACGAGGGTCGTGCCGAGGCAACCCGGCTCATGGCCGGAGCCTCGGATGTCGAAAGCGCGATGATGCTCGTGGAGCTCGACTCGGTGGTACGCGCCATAGCCGCCACCGACGGGGCGGCCGAGCAGTTCTCGGTAGCTGAGCCGGACGCTGCGGTCAGCCAGCTGCAGTCCACACGAAGCGCCGGCGGCACAGCGTTGCGACAGTTCTTGACCCGCCACGGTCATCGCGGATACCGCGAGTTGTGCATGCGTGACCCTTCCTGGGCCGAGGATCCTGAAGGGCTGGGCGCGATGATGCAGGTGATGCTCCGTTCGGCGCTCGATCCGACTCGTCGTGAATCGGCAAGCACCCACGTCGAAGCACCCAGATCCTTCACCATCAGATTTCTTGCCCGGTTGGCACAGGGGGGCGCGCGCGGGCGCGAGGAGACGAAATCGAAGATGGTGCTCATGGCGCATGCGCTCAAATTGGGCTACCGCCACCTCGGTGAGGTGCTGGCCGAGACCTGGCGACTGCCTGACTCTGATCTGGTGTTCTTTTTCGACCGTGCCGAATTGACACGCGTCGTCGGTTCGGAAGACATCACCGGTCTCGTGCAGAGCGCGCTGAAGCGTCGGGAAGCGCTGGCGTTCCAGAACTCTCTCGAGTTCGACGATGTGTCTGTCGGACGACCGACCCCGCTGATCGCCCGGCCTGCGCCAGGTGTCACCGGCAATGAGATCATCGGCCGACCCGCAAGTCGCGGGACTGTGGAAGGTGTTGTGCGGGTTGTAAAATCGATGGTCGATGCGCGCGAGCTGCAGCGGGGGGAGATCCTCGTGACGCCGGTGACCGACGTCGGGTGGACGCCGTACTTCACCGTCATCGCGGCGCTGGTCACCGACATCGGCAGCTCGGTGTCCCATGGCGCTGTGGTGGCCCGCGAATTCGGCTTGCCCTGCGTCGTGAACACCTTGGTGGCCACCCAATCGCTCGAGACCGGCGACCGTGTACGTGTGGATGGAGACCGAGGTGTGGTCACCCGCCTCGACCAGCCGTGATTCATACGCTGAGCGAGGACTGACCGGAGAACTGAGCCCGAGTCATCGGTATCACGAATACTGTTGCATCGGGCGGTCATAGGGTGATAATGGCGGCAGCGATCTGGTCTGCTGCGTGCGGCAGGGCGGTACCCATGTCGTCGAGAACGAGCAGTCGCGCAGGTTCCCCCTGGTTGCACCACACTTTTGCTATACATACGTCGGGCCCTGGTCGAGGACGCCGGGGTGTCGCCGGACGGATGGGAGACCCATGAGCTCTGCCACGCGAAAAGAATCCGGCTCGTCCCGGACCCACCCCGCCGACAGCCACGGCCGGATCCGCGTACACGGCGCACGCGAGAACAATCTTCGGGACATCAGTCTCGAGATCCCGAAACGGCGGTTGACCGTGTTCACGGGTGTCTCCGGCTCCGGGAAGAGTTCGCTGGTGTTCGCGACCATCGCGGCCGAATCGCAGCGGATGATCAACGAGACCTACAGCGCCTTCGTGCAGGGCTTCATGCCGACCCTGGCGCGACCGGACGTTGATGTTCTCGAGGGTCTGACGACGGCGATCATCGTCGACCAGGAGCGGATGGGCGCGAACCCCCGCTCCACCGTCGGCACCGCCACCGACGCAAATGCCATGTTGCGCATCCTGTTCAGCCGTCTGGGCAAACCCCACATCGGTTCGCAGCAGGCGTTCTCCTTCAACGTCGCCTCGATCAGCGGAGCCGGAGCGGTCACCGTGGAGAAATCCGGCAGGACGGTGAAGGAGCGGCGGAGTTTCAGTGTCACCGGAGGTATGTGCCCGCGCTGTGAAGGAATGGGCAAGGTTTCCGACTTCGACCTGACGGCGCTGTACGACGAAACCAAATCACTCGACGAGGGTGCACTGACCGTTCCCGGCTACACCATGGAGGGGTGGTACGGGCGCATCTACCGTGGCTGTGGGTTCTTCGATTCCTCCAAACCGATCGCGAAGTTCACGAAGAAGCAACTGAACGACCTGCTCTACAAGGAACCGACGCGGATCAAGGTCGACGGCATCAACGTCACGTTTGAGGGGCTCATCCCGAAGATCCAGAAATCGATGCTGTCGAAGGACCGGGAAGCGATGCAACCCCACATCCGGGCGTTCGTCGATCGCGCGATCACGTTCCAGACGTGCCCCGAATGCGACGGCACGCGGCTCAGCGAGGCGGCCCGGTCGTCGAAGATCGACGGGAAGAGCATCGCGGACGCATGTGCGATGCAGATCAGCGACCTCGCCGAGTGGATCCGTGGTCTCGACGAACCCTCCGTTGCCCCGCTGTTGCAGTCCCTCGGCGACACCCTCGATTCGTTCGTCGAGATCGGTCTGGGATACCTCGCGCTCGACCGCCCCGCAGGCACGCTGTCGGGTGGTGAAGCGCAGCGCACCAAGCTGATTCGGCATCTCGGGTCGTCGCTCACCGATGTCACCTACGTCTTCGACGAACCGACCATCGGCTTGCACCCGCACGACATCGCACGGATGAACGATCTGCTGCTCCAACTGCGCGACAAGGGCAACACCGTCCTGGTCGTCGAACACAAACCGGAAGCGATCTCGATTGCCGACCACGTGGTCGATCTCGGTCCACGCGCCGGCACGGAGGGCGGCAAGATCGTGTTCGAGGGCACGGTCGAGGAATTGCGCTCGAGCGGCACTCTCACCGGAAAGCACTTCGACGACCGTGCCTCACTGAAATCGTCCGTGCGTACACCGACGGGCGCACTCGAGGTGCGCGGTGCCGACACCCACAACCTCCGCAACGTCGACGTGGACATCCCACTGGGGGTGCTCGTCGTGGTGACCGGCGTCGCCGGGTCGGGCAAGAGTTCCCTCATCCGCGGTTCCGTGGCTCCCCGCGACGGCGTGGTCTCCATCGACCAGGGGGCGATCAAAGGGTCGCGGCGCAGCAACCCTGCCACCTACACCGGCCTGCTCGAACCGATCCGGAAAGCGTTCGCCAAGGAGAACGGCGTCAAACCGGGCTTGTTCAGCGCCAATTCCGAAGGGGCGTGCCCGAACTGCAACGGCGCCGGAGTCGTCTACTCGGATCTGGCGATGATGGCCGGGGTGTCGGCGCCCTGCGAGGTGTGCGATGGCAAGCGATTCATGGCCGAGGTGCTCGAGTACAAGCTCGGTGGCAAAGACATCGATGAGGTGCTCAACATGTCGGTCGCACAAGCCGAGGAGTTTTTCGGCGGCGGGCAGAAGGGCAGCGGGGGCGGGAAGGGCACCGGTGGTTTCGCTCTTCCGGCGGCGCACAAGATCCTCACGCGTCTCGCCGACGTCGGACTCGGCTACATCAAGATCGGCCAGCCACTCACCACCCTTTCCGGTGGTGAACGGCAGCGGCTCAAGCTCGCCACGCACATGGGGGAGAAGGGCGACGTCTACATCCTTGACGAACCGACGTCGGGCCTGCATCTCGCGGACGTCGAGAACCTGCTCGGTCTCCTCGACAGGCTGGTGGATTCCGGGAAATCGGTGGTCGTCATCGAACATCACCAGGCGGTGATGGCACACGCCGACTGGATCATCGACCTCGGTCCCGGTGCCGGCCACGACGGTGGCCGGATCGTATTCGAGGGCACACCGCAGCAACTCGTCGACGATCGTAAGACGCTCACCGGCAAGCATCTTGCCGAGTACGTGGGCGCGTGAAGCAGACACGGTGAGCTCACTGCGAGACGGCCCGGAGCGCGCCGGGCCATACTCGACAACATGACTCTCCCGCTGCGCGATGTCTACGCCGAGCCCACGCTCGCCGACGTGATGCCGTCGGTACTCGCGTCCGCGGGGGTATCCGGTGAACGCAACCGGCTCGAACTGACCGACAGTGCGCACACGGTCGTGCTTCTCGTCGACGGTATGGGATGGGAACTGCTGCAGCGCAACAAGGCAGCCGCTCCCTTTCTCAACGATCTTCCCGGGCGCCCGATTCGTGCGGGATTCCCCACGACGACCGCGACCAGCATCGCGTCGCTCGGCACGGGCTTGCCGTCCGGGCGTCACGGCATCACCGGGTACCAGTCGTACGTCGCGGAAGCCGAGACCGCGGTGAACTGGCTGGGCTGGACGGCGGCGGGGACCTCACTCGATCAACGAGACACGCTCGTTCCCGAGCAGGTCCAACCCCACCCGACGGCGTTCGAGCGCGGACATGCCGCGGGTCTGGCCGTCACGACCGTCGTGCCCAGGGCGTTCGACGGCAGCGGCCTGACGCGCGCTGTGTTGCGCGGCGGCAGGTTCGTCGGAGTCTCCGCGTATGGCGACCTGCTTGCGGAAGTCGTCGCCGCGGCACGCTCAGGCGAGCGGAACCTTGTCTACTGCTACCTCTCCGAGGTGGACACACTCGGCCACGTATACGGGCCGGAATCCCAGGCGTGGCTCGCGCAACTCACCGTGGTCGACCGGTTCGTCGAACAACTCGCCGCAACACTTCCGGACGGAACCCGTCTGCTGATCACGGCAGACCACGGGATGGTCGACGCCTCGCGTGGGCGGCGCGTGGATTTCGACGGAAACCCGGGTCTCGAAGAAGATGTCGACGTGATCGCCGGTGAGCCTCGGTGCCGCCACATCCACACCGGTCGAGTGGACCGGGTCCTGGAACGATGGGGGAACGAACTCGGCGACGACTTCTGGGTGGGCACTCGCGACGAGGTGCTGTCGGCGGGACTGTTCGGCCCCGACCCGGACCCCGCGATCACCGGGCGGATCGGCGACATCGTCGTGATCGGCCGAGGGGAGTCCGCGGTCGTCCGCAGCCACGGCGAGCGAACACTCTCCAACCTGCCGGGCCAGCACGGCGCGCTCACGGACGACGAACTTCTCGTGCCTCTTCTCCAATTCCGGTAACGCCTCCGGCGCCGGAAACGCCACCGCACGATCGCGGTGTGCCACCTAGTGTGTTCACATGCGCGCTTCCGCTCCCCTCACCTGGCACGAACGCACGAGCAGGACCGCCTTGATCATCCTGTGGGTAGCCAGGCTTCTGTTCAAGCCGCTTCTGAGCCTCTGGCCGAGCAACGATTTCGGCATCTCGATTCTCGGCAGGCTTTCGTGGGTGGTGGACAGGATCACTCCCAGACCGCGGACCGTGCACATCACCGATACCGAACTCGGTGGTGTGCCGGGCGAGCAGATCATCTCGCCGAAACCCGTGGAAGATCCGCTCGAGAACGCCACCATCCTGTACTTCCACGGGGGTGGGTTCATCTTCTGCGGTCCGTCCACCCACCGGCAACTGTGCGTGCAACTGGCGCTCGAATCGGGTGCGCCGGTGTATTCGATGGACTACCGCCAGGTGCCGGTCGTTCCTGTCGCGGGATCGGTGCAGGACGCGATGAGGGCCTACGAGGCTCTGCTCGACATCGCGGACGACCCGACCCACATCGTGGTCGCAGGCGACTCCGCGGGCGGATACCTGGCCGCGAAGGTGGCCGAGATCGCCGCCCTTCGTGGGATCCAGGCGCCGGCGGCGGTCATCGGCTACTCGCCGTTGTTGAATCTGGAGCTCGACCAGCACGACCGGGCCTACATGCTCAAGGACGCGTACCTGCCGATCAAGGCGCTCGACAAGCTACGTCCCCGATGGATCGGGGAGGAGGCGATCGAAGGAGAGATGAATCCCGTCGACGCCGACCCCACCCTGTATCCGCCGATGTTCTTCTCCGCAGCCGAGTACGAACTCACTCGGCCCGATGTCGAAACCATGACCGGTCGTCTCGCTGACGCGGGTGGCGTCGTCGAAACACATCTGTGGCGCGGACAGGTACACGCGTGGCCGGTTCTCGCACGGGCATTGCCCGAAGCGCGGGAACTCATCACGCTCAGCATTGCTTTCGCACGACGCGCGGTCGTGGCGCTGGGGGACGGCCGCGCCGCCTGAGGCAACGGCCACCCCGCGAAGATTACGGATTCGCGCGGGTGATGCGCGGTCGCAGCCAGTCGACGAGATCGCCGAGTACCCGGTCGTTCTCGGGTTCGTTGAAGACCTCGTGGAACAGGCCGTCGTAGACCTTCTTCGTCAGATCGTCCGATCCGGCGCGGTCCGCGACGAGTTCGGTTCCGGCGGGGTCGGCGAGTGTGTCGGCGGAGCCGTGGAGGACGAGCAGCGGCAACGCCAGGTCCGGAAGACGCTGCGCGACGCTCTCCTCGTTGAGGACGAGTACCCGAGCGATACCGGCGGGGACGAGACCGTGATGCACGAGCGGATCCGCGTCGTACGCGGCAACGACCGCCGGGTCGCGGGAGACGGCTTTGCTGTCGAGTTTCTGGACGGGCACGTCGGGCAGTACCCGTCCGATCAGCTTGCCCAGTTCCACGACCGGCTTCGGCGTGCCGGTGGTCACGACCAGCGCGGGACCGGACAGGACGAGCGCGGTGAGCCGGTCCTGGTGATCGAGGGCGTACGCGAGGGCGATCGCACCGCCCATGGAATGCCCGAGAAGGAACGCCGGCAGGCCGGGGTGGGAGGAGGTCGCGATGTCGAACAGGGTGTCGAGGTCGTCTGTGAACTCGGCCATCGTGCGCGCGTGCAGTCGTTTGCCGCCCGACCGGCCGTGCCCACGATGGTCCGGTGCATAGACGACGATGCCGAGGTCGGTGAGCCGTTCGGCGACGTGGTCGTAGCGGCGTGCGTGCTCACCGAGACCGTGCGCCAGTACGAGAATCGCGACGGGAGCGTCCTCCGGCGACCACACGTCGTACACGATTCGCGTGCCGTTTCCGCCGGTGAACGAGGACTCGGTGTGCTGCATGGGGTCTCCTGCCGGGTGGGCGACGTGGTGCCTCCCGCATCCTCGCACGGCAGACCGCCTTCTCCGGGTCTCGCACGAGGGAGGTCGGGCGAACAATTCGATTGACGCTTCGGCGTGCATCGGTACCCTGGATGTCGTGATTCAGGCACTCATCTTCCACTGACGCCCGCCCGGCCCGCCCTTCCCGCGCGACGGGAACTGCGACGCGGGCTGTGTCTGTGTCCATCGGCCGATGACCCGGCCGTTCGTCGGAACCGAGGCGACTCCCCACCACAGTGGTCCGAGGATGCCCGGTATGCGGAGGAAGAATGACTACCAGCATTACCCTGCCTCGCCGTTCACGTGCACAACTCGGAGCAGTCGACGTCCACATCGCCCGCGGGGGTCACCCCGTCCTGCAGGGCGTCGACCTGGCCGTTTCGCCCGGATCCCGCATCGGTGTCGTCGGTGAGAACGGTCAGGGAAAATCCACGTTGATCCACATTCTCGCGGGCACGCTCGAGCCCGATTCCGGTTCCGTCCGCCGGTTCGGATCGCTCGGCGTCGCGGAACAGGAAATGACGGTCACGCCTGGGCGCACGGTCGGCGACTTGATCGACATCGAACTTGCTGCCGCCCGTGCGGCGTTGCGCATTCTGGACGACAGCGCCGTCGGACTCTCCGAAGGCAGGTCCGCTGCTGCGGAAACGTACGCACGGGCGCTCGAGGCAGCCGAACAACTCGAGGCGTGGGACGCCGATCGCCGAGTGGATACGGCACTCGAGGCGCTCGATGCGGTGACCGACCGGTCACGCCTGCTGTCCGAGATGTCGGTGGGGCAGCGATACCGGGTCCGTCTCGCGGCCTTGCTCGGCGCGGAACACGACTTCCTGCTCCTCGACGAGCCCACGAACCACCTCGACGCCGACGGCCTCGACTACCTCACCGAGCGTTTGCAGCAGACGCGCAGCGGTCTCGTGCTGGTCAGCCACGACCGGGCGCTGCTGTCCGATGTCGCGACCTCGATCCTGGATCTGAACCCGAGCCGTGACGGAAGGCCCCGTCTTTACGGTGGCGGTTACGCCGGTTACCGGGAGGGACGAAAAGCCGAGTACGCGCGTTGGGTCGACGAATACAACCGTCAGGAGGCCGAGCGTGCTCGGCTCGCCGGTGAACTCGAACATGCCCGTGACCGACTCGTCGACGGATGGCGCCCCGACAAGGGGACGGGAAAACACCAGCGTGCGACCCGGGCTCCCGGGTTGGTGCGGTCCGTCCATCGTCGCCAGGACGCGCTCGACGATCAGGAGATCACCACACCTGTTCCGCCACTGCGGTTCACGATGCCGCCGCTCGGCGCGGAATTGGACCTGATCGAGCCGGATGCGCCGCTGATCCGGGCGGAACATGTGGCGGTCGCGGGCCGGCTCGACAGGCCCGTCTCCCTCTCCGTGCTCGCGGGTTCGCGGCTGGTCGTGACCGGACCGAATGGGGCCGGCAAGTCCACGCTGCTCGCGGTGCTGGGGCAGACGGTCGAGCCGACGTCCGGAACCCTCGTCGTGGATCCGGTGGTTCGGGTCGGGTTGCTCGCCCAGGAGTCGGCGCCGCCGTCCGGCAAGCGGGTCCGCGAGGCCTACGACACCCATCTCGGCATACTCGTCGCCCACGGTGTGGTGCCCGAGGACCGGACGGTGCCACTGGAAGACCTGGGACTGCTCGCCGACGCGGACCTGGACAAGCGGGTGCGGGATCTGTCGATGGGCCAGCAACGTCGTCTCGACCTGGCGATGATGCTCGCGGCCCGGCCGCATGTCCTGCTCCTCGACGAACCGACGAACCATCTCTCGATCACGCTGGTGGACGAGCTGACCGAGGCGTTGGACGCGACCGACGCCGCGGTCGTGCTCGCAACCCACGACCGTCAGCTGCGCAGGGACGTCGCCGGGTGGAAGCACCTGAATCCGAGTGGCGATCCGGGAGAGAACGAGGCGGCATGAGCCGGACCGCGGGCGCGATGCCCGTGCAGGCCGCAGCAGGCTTCAGCTTTCGGCACCGCGCACGCCGGCCGGAGGGTTGGCCGCCGCGGGAACGATGGAGTGGGCGAGCGCCTGGACGAGAAACTCGAGTTCGGGGGTCGGCGTCGCCCCGCTCCGCACGACACCACACACCGGCACGCGGAGCCGATGGTCGGTTTCGCGCATGAACTTCAGGCCCTTGTGCGGGGTCTCGGCTGCCGTGCCCGCGTAGAGCACCGTCCACGCGCGGGGGTTGGTGATGACCTCGAGGGTCGCGGTGTGGTCGCTGGCAATCGGGGGTCCGAGCCGGACGCGCCGCCCGACCTCGACGAACGCGTCTTCGACCACACGATGCAGCAGCACCTGGTTGTTGCGCGGCGGCAGCAACAGCGGATAGTGCGCCAGTTCGCCGAGTTGCACCGTGGAGAAGGCGGACAACGGGTGCCTGGTGGAAGTGACGATCACGAGGTCCTCGATCCCGAGGCGGATCGCCTCGAGTCCGGGGCGGTCCACGTCGCCGCGGATCAACGCGAGATCGGCTTCGCCCGACGCGACCGCGTTCACCCGGTCGGTGAAGTCCTTGATGACGAATTCGACATCGAGGTTGGGGTGGCGTTCGCGAACCCGGGAGATGGCATCGAGGCTCTGCGACGCGAAGCTCATGTTCGCGGTGATCCGGATGCTTCCCCGCGGTTCGTGGCCGACTTCGAGCGCGCGTGCCTCGAGGCTGAGCACCTCGGCGGCAATCGGCATGAGCCGCACTCCTGCCGGGGTGAGCTTCACCGCGCGGGTCGAGCGCTCGAACAGCTTCGCGCCGACCTGCTGTTCCAGCTTCGCGATCTGATGACTGATCGCGGACTGGGAGATGAAGCATCTCTCCGCTGCCCGCGAGAAGCTCGTCTCCTCGCCCACGGCCAGGAAGTACCTCAGTTGCCGGAAGTCCATCACGCACCTATTTATGAGCAGAACAGATAACAGTTCCCCGAATATCCCAGGTTACTGGATCTGCAATGGGGGTGAAACCTAGGTTGGACTAATACATGAACTCGACTGGAGGTATTGCTCGCGTGGCTGAGACAGGAAAGGAAGAGACGGACATCGTCGAACGGACAGAGGTTGTGATCGTCGGTTCCGGCTTCGGCGCACTGGCGACGGCGAAGAAACTCGCCAAGGCCGGAAAGCCGTTCGTCCTCATCTCCGAGACCACCGAGCACCTGTTCCAGCCACTGCTCTACCAGGTCGCGACGGGCGTCATCTCGCCCGGTGAGATCGCCCCTTCGGTCCGTGCGATCCTCGCGAAGTACCCGCATGCCGACGTTCGGCTCGGCCGGGTCGTCGACGTGGACGCCGACGCCTCCACCGTCGTGTACGAGGCCGGCGGCGTCCGGCACACGCTCGGATACAGCCACCTCGTCGCCGCGACCGGTGCCCGGCAGGCGTACTTCGGCCGCGACGAGTTCGCCGACCTCACCTACGCGCTCAAGACGGTCGACGACGCCGAACGGCTCCGTCGCCAGATCGTGCGCTGCTTCGAGGAAGCGCACACCACGTCCGATCCGGAACGCCGGAAGAACCTGCTCAGCTTCATCGTGGTCGGAGCAGGGCCCACGGGTGTCGAGCTTGCCGGCCAGATCAAGGAACTCGCCCAGCGCTACTTCGCGGACGCGATCCACAACATCACCGCGGACGACGTCACCGTGACCCTCGTCGAGGGCGCCGACAAGGTGCTCCCGCCGTTCGGCGGCAAGCTGAGCGAGTACTCGAAGGAGTCGCTCGAAAAAGCGGGTGTCGACGTCGTGCTCAACACGCTCGTCACCGACATCGACGAGCACGGGGCGACGCTGTCCACCCGAACCACCGAGGAAACGCGTCGTCTCACGGCCGAGACGATCATCTGGTCCGCCGGCATCCAGGCCAACGACTTCGCCGCCGTGCTCGCGGAGCGCACCGGGTGTGAGACGGTCCGCGGCGGACGGTTGATGGTCGACGAAGACTTCACCGTGGGTCGCGCCGACAACATCTACGCCATCGGCGACATGGTCACGCTCGACAACCTGCCGGCGCAGTCGCCGTTCGCGATGCAGGGCGGCCGGCACGTCGCCAAGATGATCCTGGGCAAGACGCCCGCCGGTACCCCGTTCCGGTACAAGGACAAGGGCAGCATGGCGATCATCAACCGGTTCCGCGCCATCACGCGGGTCGGGAAGGTCGAACTCACGGGCTTCATCGCCTGGGTTCTGTGGCTCGCAGTGCACCTCGTCTACCTCGTGGGGTTCCGCAACCGCTACATCGCGGTGATGTCGTGGTGCGGATCGTTCCTCGGCCATCGGCGTCCGCACTTCTACTACGCGCAGGAGCCCACTCCGGTCGCCGCGCCCGAAAAGCCGGTCGCTGCGCCCGAGAAGCCGGTCTCAGTCGCCGATGGCGAGCCCGACAAGGAACCGGCACGAGCGTCCGCCTAGCCGATCCCTGCACTTCGTAGCCAGGACCCCGCCCGTCGCTACGGGCGGGGTCCTGGCATCTGCGACCCGGCCGAGCAGTTGCGAATAGAGGCAGCATCTGTGAGCCGAGACACATGCAGCCTCGGGGCATTGAGTTGACGGGCACGCGGCTCTAGAGTCACGTCGAATTGCGCAAAACGGGCGGCGGGGCCCGTGGGGGGACATGATCGAAGCGCACAGACGTCGGGCGGAACCTGGTGAACCCTTCCGAAGCTGCTGCAGCCGAAGCAGTTCGGCCGTTACAGGTCCGCGAACCCCGGAGGAGTGACCCATGAACGGCGGCCCAGGCTCGGTGGCGACGCCCCGGATAGGGTGCGATCTGGTGACGGTCGCCGACGTAGCCCGCAGCATCGACCTCTTCGGTGACCGGTACCTGCGACGCATCTTCACCCCGCACGAACTGTCGGTCTGTACGGGAGCCGCCCGCGTCCAGCGACTCGCCGCCCGGTTCGCGGCGAAGGAAGCCGTGATGAAAGTGCTCCGGCCGCGCGACGAGGCGATCCCGTGGCGCTCCATCGAAATACACCGTGAACCGTGGGGCGGATGTTCGGTGCTGCTCGACGGTAACGCTGCCGCACGTGCGTCGGATGAACAGTTGACCGATTTCCAGGTGTCGCTGTCCCACGAACCCGAATACGCTCTCGCAACCGTGGCCGCGACCCGCTCAGCAGTGACAGAAGCCCAGCAGTAATAGAAGCCCAGCAGTGACAGAAAGAGAACAGGCATGACTGAACAGGCAATCCGCAAGGTGCTCGACGAGCACGCCAAACTGTCGGTCGACGCCACCGATCTCGATCTCGCCGCCGATCTCTATGAACTCGGGCTGACCTCCCACGCGAGCGTCAACGTGATGCTCGCGCTCGAAGACACCTTCGACATCGAATTTCCCGACGAACTCCTGCGTAAGAGCACCTTTGCGAGTGTCGATTCGATCCGTTCGGCCCTCACCGAATTGGGTGTCGGGTGAGCGTCGTCGACGCGTCGTTCGGCAGTGCGTCCACCCGGCTGTCGCTGCGCGAGCGAGCGGAGATCGTGGGCCGCGACGTCGCAGCGGTGTGGGCGGACGACGTCGACCGCGGGGCCCGGTTCCCGCACGAGGCCGTCGACGCCCTGCGCTCCCACAAGTTGCTTGCGTGCGCCGTTCCGGCGGCGGACGGCGGTGAGGACGCGTCGCTGAGCGACCTGTGCGAGATCGCACGCATTCTCGGCCGTTACTGCGCCTCCACCGCGATGATCTTCGCGATGCACCAGACGCAGATTCTGTCGCTCGTGCGGCACTCGTCGCCGGGTGTGCGCGACTTCGTGGTGGAGGCCGCGCAGCACGACTATCTCATCGCATCTGCCACGACCGAACTCGGCACCGGCGGTGACGTGCGCAGCAGCCTGTGTGCCGTCGAGCGGGTCGACGACTCGGTCAGAGTCGTCAAGAACGCGCCTGTCATCTCCTACGGTGAGTACGCCGACGCGATCCTGGTGACGGCGCGCCGCACGATCGAGAGCCCGCCGAGCGACCAGGTTCTCGTCGTGTGCCCCAAGGAAGGTCTCGCTCTCGAACCGACCGGCCCGTGGAACACCTTGGGGCTGCGAGGCACGTGCAGTCCCGGGTTCATGTTGACCGCAACGACTTCCGCCGATCTGATCGTCGGCACGACGTATTCGGAAATCTCCTCGCGCACCATGCTTCCCGTATCGCACAGTGTGTGGTCGGCCGTGTGGCTTGGGATCGCCGACGCTGCCATGGAAAAGGCGCGCGCCTACGTGCGGTCGGCCGCTCGCAAGCAACCAGGCGTCACCCCGCCCTGTGCGCTGCGTCTCGCGGAAGCGGCCGCCGCGCACCAGCAGTTCGCCGATCTCGTGTTTTCGTCCGCGGGACGTTTCGACCGCGCCACCGCTGCGGACGCCGGCACTGCGGCGGCCGAAGCACTGACGGGCATGGGGTTCTCGCTCGCCATGAACAACCTCAAGGTCAGCGCGTCGACGGCCGTCGTGGACCTCGTGAATCGCGCGATGCTCATCTGTGGAATCGCGGGCTACCGCGAAGACAGCCAGTATTCGCTCGGCCGGCATCTGCGCGACGCGCACGGCGCCGCGGTAATGGTCAACAACGACCGCATCATGAACAACTCCGCACAGATGTCGATCGCATACCGAGGGACGATATGACCAGCACGACCGTCGGCGACCTCACGGATCTCGAGCAGGCACGCCTCGAGTTCCAGCAGCAGTTGCTCGCCGCGGGCCTGCTCATCGAGACCGCAGTTCCCGGGTTGTACGGGCGCTCCGGGGAATTCGAAGACATCGTCGACGGAATCGACCGTGTCGTCGTCGCTGCGGGCCCCGGTGCCGCGGCCACCCGTTTGCGCTTCCCTCCGGTTTTCCCGCGCACGAGTTTCGAGCGCACCGACTACATCGCCTCGTTCCCGCACCTGACGGGCGCGGTGACTACCTTCGCGGGTACCAACGCCGAACACGCCGAGTTGCTTGCTGCTCGGGCACGTGGCGAAGCGTGGGATTCGTGGCTCGAACCCGCCGATACCGTTCTGGTGTCGGCGGCGTGCCATCCCGCGTACGCGAGGTACAGCGGCACACTGCGTGACGGCGGCAAACTGCTCGACGTCTACGGCTACTGCTTCCGGCACGAACCCGCGATCGACCCGGCGCGCATGCAAGCGTTCCGCATGCACGAGTTCGTTTGTCTGGGAACAGCCGACGCCGCCGAACAGCACCGCGATTCGTGGATCGAACGTGGCCTCGGCGTCCTGGATTCGCTCGGACTCGACGCCACGGCCGTGCCGGCCAACGACCCGTTCTTCGGCAGGGCGGGACGCATGCTCGCCGCGAACCAGCGTCATGAGAACCTGAAGACCGAACTGACGGTGCGGTTGTACGGTGACCTCGACGAGGGCACCGCCGTGGTGTCGTGCAACTGTCACCGCGAGCACTTCGGGGACACCTTCGGCATCACCACTGCGGACGGCGAGGTCGCCCACAGCGCGTGCGTAGGTTTCGGGATGGAGCGGATCGCGTTGGCGATGCTCCGCACCCACGGGACCGTGGTCGACGAATGGCCGCTGTCTTTGCGCAACAGGATGTTTCCGTGACCCGACGCCTCATCGACGTCCGGGTCGAAGACTATGTCCCGCATGCGATCCACGGCGCCGATCGGGTGTGGACCGAAACCAACTGCTACGTCGACCTGTGGGTCGAAGTCCTGCACGCGCTGGGACTCGACCCTGTTCCGGCCGCCGCGTGCGCCTTCTCCGCCCGTTTCGACGGCAGCCAGTGGACCTTTCTGAAGTTCAAGCCCGAAGACCTGTTCTCCCTGTACGGCATCGAAGTGGCGGAGATGAACGTCTGGCGCCGGCCCGTCGAACACCTCGAAACCAACGCCCGGGCAGGCTTGCTGTCCACGGTCGAGGTCGACGCATTCTGGCTTCCCGACACCGAGGGAACCGGTTATCGCACAGAGCATTCGAAGACGACGATCGTGCCAAACCTCATCGACGGCGAGGCGGAGGTTCTCGAATACTTCCACAACAGCGGTTACCATCGCCTCGTCGCCGAGGACTTCCGCGGAGTGTTCGGACTCGACGATCCGATTCCCTTGTGGCCGCCGTACATCGAGCAGGTGCGTCTCGATGTGTCGGTTCCGGAATGCGATGCGTTCGACGCGGTCGTGCGCCGTCATCTCCGCAACCGCTCGGTCGTCAACCCGGTTCGGGCCCTTGCCGAGTGTGTTCTCGAAGACATGGACCAGCTGCGTTCCGGTGGGATGACGCTGTTCCATCGGTGGACCTTCGGTGTGTTGCGTCAGTGCGGGGCGACCGCAGAACTCGCCGCCGACGTGTGTGACTACATGGAGAATCACGGCTACCCGGGCACGGCGGCCGCCGCGCCCGGTTTCCGGTCGGTGTCCGAGATGGCGAAGAGCGTGCAGTTCCGCATGGCCCGCGCAGCGCGGGGACGCACCGTCGACCCCGCCGAGCAACTCGACCTGATGGCCGACGCATGGGATGCCTCGATCACGGCGGCCGCACGCGCCGCCGGATCACGCTAGGGAGCACGCCCGCATGGATTTGCTTGCCGGAGCGCAGTGGCTCTGCGCTGCTGTCGATCCCGGTGCCGTCCGCCATCCCGACGAACTCGGCGCGGTCGAGACCCGGTGGTTGCCCGCTACCGTTCCGGGCACCGCGGCCGGCGCCGTCCGTGACGCCGACGGGGCGGAGGCGGCACGGCGGACACGGACCGACGCGAGCGACTGGTGGTTCGTCACCGACGTACCCGTGACCGGCGCCGGATCGTGGCGGCTCTTCTTCGACGGGTTGGCCACGCAGGCCGAGATCTGGGTCGGGGCGGAGTGCGTCGCGACGTCCGACTCGATGTTCCTGCCGCTCGAGGTGCTTCTCCACGACCTCCCGACCACGGTGCGCATCGCCCTGCGATTCCCCTCTCTGGACGCGGCGCTGAAAACCCGGCGGCCGCGGGGCCGGTGGCGGTCGTCGCTCGTTTCCGCACAGGGCCTTCGCTGGTTCCGCACCACCGTCCTCGGACGAGCACCCGTGTTCACCGGGGTACCCGCACCGGTCGGGCCGTGGCGCGACGTCCGTCTCGTCGACGCCGCCGACCGGGCGGTGCTCTCCCGCCGTCTCCGCACCACGATCACCGGGCAGGACGGCGTCGCCGAGATCGAGGTCGCGATAGCCGGTCCGGCGCCGGCGTCCGCCCGAGTGCGGGTGGGCGAACACCAAGCCCGCGCCGACATCGTCTCCGCACCGGATGGATCCTGCTCGATCCGCGCCCGTGTCACCGTGCCCGCCGCCCGGTTGTGGTGGCCGCACACCCACGGCCGTCCGTCCGGGTACCGCGTGGAACTGCACCTCGACGGCACTCCGATCGACCTCGGGACGATCGGCTTCCGAAGCGTCACCGGCGGGTACGAGGGGGACGGATTCGCGCTGCGGATCAACGGAATCGACGTGTTCTGCCGCGGGATCGTCTGGACCCCGGTCGATCCGATCGGTCTGAACGACCCGTCGGAGACCAGGCGGGTGCTCGAACGGTGTGTCGACGCCGGTATCAACATGATCCGGATCCCAGGCACCACGGTCTACGAGCACGACGACTTCTATTCGGATTGCGCAGAACTGGGCATCATGGTGTGGCAGGACGTCATGCTCGCGACGACCGATCCGCCCGACGACGCCGCATTCCGCACCTCCCTGGAACGCGAGGCGCGGTCATTCACGAGCAGACTCGCAGGCAACCCCGCGCTGGTGGTGTTGTGCGGCGGGAGTGAAACCGAACAGCAACCGGCCATGCTCGGATTGTCCCGGCCCGTCATCCCCGCGATCGACGAACTGCTCCCCGTGATCGCGGCGGCAGAGGCTCCCGACGCTCTTTGGGTGTCGTCGTCACCGTCGGCGCCCCCGGGTTCCGATGCGATGCCCATCGACGTGGGTTCCGGTGTGGCGCACTACTTCGGCGTGGGTGGTTATCGTCGGCCGTTCTCCGATGTCCGCACGGCAGGCGTGCGGTTCGCCGCGGAGTGTCTTGCGTTCTCCATTCCACCCGGAAACGATGCCATCGAAACAGAATTCGGCAGTGTGGCTGTTGCCGGTCACCACCCGAAGTGGAAGGCGGCCGTCCCGCGTGACAACGGTGCGTCGTGGGACTTCGAAGATGTGCGGGATCACTACGTACGCACCGTATTCGGGCTCGACCCGGCGACCGAACGTTGGGCCGATCCCGAACGCTACCTCGATCTCGGCCGCGCCGCCGTGTGCGAAGCTTTCACCGAGGTGCTCCAGCATTGGCGGCGGCCGGACTCGGGTTGCCGGGGCGCTCTGGTGCTGTCCGCCCGCGACATGGAACCCGGCGCCGGATGGGGCATCCTCGACCATGCCGGCGTCCCGAAGGCCCCGTGGTTCGTCCTGCGTCGTGTCTTCGCTCCTGTCACAGTGCTTCTCGTCGACGATGGGCTCGACGGGTTGAAGATCGTGGCGTTCAACGACACGGAGAAACCACTCGATGCCGCGTTGCACCTCCGTTCCCACACCCCCACGGGCGCCGTGCCGACAGATGTCGTCGTGCCGTTGCGGCTCGGTGCCCACGACGCACAAACACTGTCGTGGAATGTAGCCACCGCAGGTTTCGCGGATGTGAACCATGCATATCGTTTCGGGGCAAGGACATTCGATGCCGCTTCGGTGCAGATGCTCGGCCCCACCGGCGTCGTGCTGGCCGAGAGCGTTCATCTCGTCGGCGGTGCCGCCCGCCCCGTCGAGCGCAGTGTCGGCCTGCGCGCCACCGCACGTCGATCCGAAAAAGGCTGGTCGGTCACGGTGGAGACGGAGTACGCAGCCCAGTACGTGCGACTGGACGTGCGCGGCTTCGAAGCCGCAGATTCGTGGTTCCACTTGGCTCCCGGAGGTTCTCGCACGGTGGAGTTGCGAGCGACCGCAAGCAGCATCTCACCGTCCGGCCGTGTCGCGGCGCTCAATTCGGCTGGCACCGCTCCGATCCGTGTCGTGGCAGAGGATCAGCGAAACGTCGACACCGCCGCGGGTCGAGGCCGACGACCCGAGTGAACAGGCGACACGAATAAATACCGGTGTCGACGCGTGCGTTGCACCCCGCGAGGGGGTATATGTATTCGCAAGGGGGTCGCACACCCGCCGTGTCGTACGCGGTGGTGTTCGGTAGCGCGCCTCTCTCCCAGTTTTCCGAGAGGAGTCGAAGTGTCTATTCGATCCACATCCAACATGTCCCCGGTGCGCAACGAGCAGTCGCCCCGGCAAGCCCGACGCGTCGAACAGGACGGACCGTCGTTCACCGAGGTCGTCCACTCCCGGTTGTTCTCCAACTACGTGCCGCCCCGGGGGGAAGCCCACCGGATCGCCTGAAGCCGTCCGGCAGGGTGCGGCACACTGGGGTGATGAGTGCATCCACATCAACCCAGAGCACCCGCATCGTTCTCGCATCGCGCCCCGACGGCACACCCACCCCCGACAACTTCCGTACCGAGGTGGTGGACCTGCCGGAGGTCGGCGACGGCCAACTGCTCGTGCGAGTGGTCTATCTGTCGCTCGATCCGTACATGCGCGGGCGGATGAGCACCGCGAAGTCGTACGCTGCGCCTGTCGAACTCGGTGACGTCATGGTCGGTGGCACCGTCTGTCAGGTCGTCGAGTCCCGCGCCGCCGACATCGCCGCCGGTGACTACGTCCTGGCGGGAGCGGGATGGCAGACGCACGCCGTCGTCGACGCCAAGGCAGTGCGGAAACTCGACCCGGCGGCTGCCCCGATCTCGACCGCGGTCGGCGTGCTCGGAATGCCCGGATTCACAGCATATTCCGGACTTTTGAAGATCGGGCAGCCGAAGCCGGGCGAGACGGTGGCGGTCGCGGCTGCCACCGGTCCGGTGGGATCGGCAGTAGGCCAGATCGCCAAGCTGAAGGGTGCCCGAACCGTGGGCATCGCGGGTGGACCCGAAAAGTGCCGTGCCCTGACGGAGGAGTTCGGCTTCGACGTGGCGCTGGACCATCGCGATCCCGACTTCGCCCGGAAGCTGAAGGATGCGGTGCCCGAAGGCATCGATGTGTATTTCGAGAACGTCGGTGGTGCCGTCCAGGACGCGGTGTGGCCGCTGCTCAACACCTACGCTCGAATCCCGGTGTGCGGCCTCGTGGCGCAGTACAACGGTGCCGTGGAGGAGCGTGCCGACCGCCTGCCGGGATTCTTCTCGTCGGTGCTCACGAAGAGCCTGACCATCCGGGGCTTCATCCAGACCGAGTTCGTCAAGGAAATGTACGGCGATTTCCTGCGCGACGCCTCGGGCTGGGTTCGCGACGGGTCGCTGAAGTACCGCGAGGACATCGTCGAGGGACTGGAGAACGCACCGACGGCGTTCATCGGGATGCTCGCGGGCAAGAACTTCGGAAAGATGCTGGTGCGCGTGGCGCCCGAAAACTGAGCGGGATCAGCGACGCGGCGTGCCGGTGCACCACAACGCCCAGAGGATGAGCACCGGCTGGAAGAACAGCCTCACCAGGCGCTTCCGGTCGGTGTCCAGGCCGAACGCGCTGCGTCGCCCGCGGTACTGCGCGAGATTTCCCGGAAAGACCGCCGCGAAGAACAGTGCAATGATCCGGGCGGCGTGGCCGTACGAAGATCACTCATGCCCCGATGCTACGGAGCGCGGTTGCGCTCGTGGCCGGATCAAGTGATCCGTTCGAAGACGGCCACCAGTCCCTGTCCGCCGCCGATGCACATCGTTTCCAGGCCGTAGCGTCCCTCCCGGCGGTCGAGTTCGCGCAGCAGAGTGGTGAGGATGCGAGCACCTGTCGCTCCGACCGGATGGCCGAGCGAAATACCCGATCCGTGCGGGTTCAGCCGCGGATCGTTCGGCTCGAGCTCCCAGACGCGCATGACGGCGAGCGCCTGTGCGGCGAACGCTTCGTTGAGCTCGATGACGTCCATGTCGGCGAGCGTGAGGCCGAGACGTCCGAGCGCCTTCTCCGTGGCGGGGACCGGGCCGATCCCCATCGTCCGTGGCGGGACACCGGCGACGGCCCAGCTGGCGAGTCGGGCGAGCGGGCGCAGTTCGAGCGTCGGAACCGAAGGAAACCCGCGAATCACCATCGCGCAGGTCGAGCACCTCGTGGAACCGGGTGAACTCGACCCCAACGAAATCCACACACCAGGTATCCACGTCCAGCGCGTGGTGCACGTGGGCCCGGTCGAGGTCGGCATCGAGAATCGGACGGTGCGAGCATGACCCAAGCAGATATCCGCAGGCTCACCCGTCAGGAGATGGCGGCCCGTGTGTGCACGGGAACTGTCCGACGGGCAGTACGTCAATCTCGGTATCGGCATGCCCACGCTGGTGCCGAACTACCTCGATCCCGGCATCGAGGTCATCCTGCACTCGGAGAACGGCGTGCTCGGCGTCGGGCCGTACCCGACCGAAGAAGAACTCGACCCCGAACTCATCAACGCCGGCAAGGAAACGATCACGGCTGTTCCCGGAGCGTCGTATTTCGACTCCGCGGCGTCGTTCGGAATGATCCGCGGTGGCCAGATCGACGTAGCGGTGCTCGGAGTCATGCAGGTCTCGGCGAGCGGTGACATCGCGAACTGGATGGTGCCCGGCGCGATGGTCAAGGGGATGGGCGGCGCGATGGACCTGGTCCACGGCGCCAAGCGGGTCATCGTCATGATGGAGCACGTCACCAAGAAGGGCGATCCGAAGATTCTCGAGGAGTGCACGCTGCCCCTCACCGGCCGGCATTGCGTCCAGCGCATCATCACCGATATGGCCGTCATCGACGTCACCGAGGCAGGTCTGGTGCTCGTCGAAACCGCTCCCGGAGTGACCGTGAACGACGCGCTCGCCGCCACCGCCGCGCCTCTCGTCGTCTAGGTTCTCCCGCGCGGTGGGACACGACCCTCCGCACCTGCGCACCGGGCGGTTAGCATCTGCCGACGCCGGACCGACGGAGGAACACAGTGGTGGACTGGGCTCAGGAATGCGACGTACTCGTGGTCGGCTCGGGAGCAGGTGGGTGCTGCGGAGCGTACACCGCTGCCAGAGAAGGCCTTTCGGTGATTCTCGTCGAAGCCTCGGAGCAGTTCGGCGGCACCACCGCGTACTCCGGCGGCGGAGGAATGTGGTTCCCCACCAACGCCGCGCTGCGCCGCAGCGGTGACACCGACACGCTCGACGACGCGCGGACCTATTTCCGGTCGGTCGTCGGCGACCGCACCCCGCGCGACCTCCAGGACGCCTTCGTCACCGGGGGAGCACCTCTCATCGACTACCTCGAAGAAGACGACAACTTCGAGTTCCAGGTGCTGCCCTGGCCCGACTACTTCGGCAAGGCACCGAAGGCGAGCGCGTCCGGACGGCACATCTGTGCGGCCCCACTCAGAGTCCGTGACGACCTCGAACTCAACGAGTCCATCCGCGGCCCCCTCGGTCGCGAACGCGCCGGGGAGCGATTGCGCAGCACCCTCATCGGCGGTCGGGCACTCGTCGGCCGCTTTCTCGTCGCCCTGCGGGGTTATCCGAACGCCGAAGTCCACGCGAACACCGCGCTCGAAGAACTCGTGATCGAGGACGGCGCCGTCGTCGGGGCCATCGTCTCGCAGGGTGAGGATCGACGTGCCATCCGCGCCCGCCGCGGAGTGGTCCTCGCTGCGGGCGGATTCGAGCAGAACGACGCGATGCGCGCCGAATACGGAGTCCCCGGTGACTCGCGCGACTCGATGGGGCCGTGGTCGAACCTCGGAAAGGCGCACCGCGCGGGAATCGCCGCGGGCGCCGATGTCGACCTCATGGACGAGGCGTGGTGGTCTCCCGGACTGACCCATCCGGATGGACGTTCGGCGTTCGCGCTCTGGTTCACCGGAGGACTGTTCGTCGACGACTCCGGTGAGCGGTTCGTCAACGAGTCCGCCCCGTACGACCGGATCGGACATGCTGCCCTCGACCATGCCGAGGCGGGAAAGCTGACGATGCCGTTCTGGATGATCTACGACGACAAGGACGGTCTCGCACCGCCGGTGCAGGCCACCAACGTGCCCCTCGCCGACGAGCAGCAGTACGTCGAAGCCGGACTGTGGAAAACGGCCGACACCCTCGAGGACCTTGCGACGAAGATCGGTGTACCCGCGGAGACACTGGTCGCGACCGTCGAACGATTCAACGCCTTCGCCGCGACCGGCGTCGACGAGGATTTCGGCCGGGGAGACGAACCCTACGACCGGGCGTTCTCCGGAGGAGAGTCACCGCTCGTACCGATCGACAAAGCACCGTTCCACGCTGCGGCGTTCGGGCTCTCCGATCTCGGAACCAAGGGAGGGCTGCGCACCGACGCCCGCGCCCGCGTGCTCGACACCTCCGGAGAGCCGATCCCCGGACTGTACGCAGCCGGCAACACCATGGCGGCGGTCAGCGGCACCGTCTACCCCGGTGGGGGAAACCCTATCGGCGCAAGCATGCTGTTCGCCCACCTCGCCGCGCGCGACCTGACTTCACGGTCCTGATCCTTCGTCGGTTCGCCGAGGATCTCCCGAATCACCGTCCGCGTCCGGCGACTCGGTCTCGGGCGACTCGGTCTCGGGCTGCCCGGCGATTTCGGGGACGAGTTCGTACCGGCGTCCGAACGTCTCGACCATCGATTGGATCACCGCGACCACCGGCACCGACACGAGTGCCCCGATCGGACCGAACAGGGACGCACCGACGATCACCGAGCCGAACGCCACGGCCGGGTGGATCGCGACCGTGCGGGCGGTGATGCGGGGATGAAGCACATAGTTCTCGATCTGCTGGTACACCGTGCCGAACAGGACGACCCAGACTCCGTTGATCGGGTGGGCCGTGGCAGCGATGATCGCGGGAAGACCGATTGCCAGGTAGGTACCGAGTGTCGGCACGAACTGGGAGACGATGCCCGTCCACAACGCCAGTGGCAGCCAGTAAGGCACGTCGAAGATGACCAGGAAGATCCCGGTCGCCACGCTGCTGAACGCCGCGAGAATCAGGCGGGAGACGACGTACCCGCCGGCCTTGTCGACCGAAATCTCCCACACCGTCGAGATGACGCGCTGTTGCCGTGCAGGGAACCAGCTTGCGACGGTGCGGCGTAGCGCAGGCCCCTCGGCCGACATGTAGAACGCGAAGAGCAGCATCGTCAGCAGTTGGAACAGCACCTCGAAGAGCGAGGTTACGACGCCGAGCACGCCGGGAGTGAAACGTTCGGCGAGCTCGCGCAGGGTATCGGGTGTCACCCGCAAGTCTTCGGAGTCGACGGAAAAGTTGGTGTCGAACGTACGGTTCGCCCATTTCGTGACCGAGGACAGTGAATCCGGCAGTGCCGTGACGAGTTGGGCGAGCTGTTCGGCAAGCAATGCGCCGAACAGCGACAGGAAGCCGATTATCAGCAAGATCAGTCCGAACAGGACGATCCCTGCCCCCAGCCCCCGGCGCATGCCGAAACGCTCCAGGCGGTCGACGACCGGTTCGACGGTGATACTGAAGAGCCAGGCGAGGAAGAGCAGTCCGAGGAAGCCCTTGAGGTTGTGGAACAGCCAGCCCGACATCTGGTAGGCGGCGATCGCGAACAACACGTAGAGGATCACCGGGCGGAACCAGCGGGGAAGCCCGGAGCGCTGGACACGCCGGGCACCACCCCGCTGCGTGCGCTCCGGTTCCGGGTCGGCCACGTCGTCCATGTTGCCCCCGTTGCCGGTTGAAGACACAAGGCACAGCGAATCTACCGTGGGCAAAGCAAAACCGGCCCGGACTCGTGAGAGTCCGGGCCGGTGGTGGTAGCGGGGACAGGATTTGAACCTGCGACCTCTGGGTTATGAGCCCAGCGAGCTACCGAGCTGCTCCACCCCGCGTTGCATGACCAACGATACACGACTTTCGGAGACGATTTCACCAGGGTCCTCGTCGGCGGCGATAGTGTGGGACGGACCACAGACCGATGCGGAGAACCCCGATGCGGATCGCACTGTTCGGCACTTGTCTCGGCGACACCCTCTTCCCGGGCGCGCTCCAGGCAACCGCGGTCCTGCTCACGAGACTCGGCCACGAGGTGGTGTTCCCGCCGGGACAGACCTGCTGCGGCCAGATGCACATCAACACCGGATACCAACCCGATGCGCTACCACTCGTGGAGAACTTCGCCGAGGAGTTCGGCGACCCGGCGATCGACGCGGTGGTGGTGCCGTCGGGATCGTGCACCGGGTCGATCCGCCACCAGCACCACATCGTCGCCGACCGCTACGGTTCCGCTCCGCTCCGCGAGCGTGTGGAGGTGGTGAAGGGCAAGACGTACGAACTGTCCGAACTGCTCGTCGACGTATTGGGCGTCACCGATGTCGGGGCGTCGTTCCCGCACCGCGTCACCTACCACCCGACCTGCCACTCGCTGCGGATGATCAGGGTGGGCGACAAGCCGCTCAGGTTGCTGCGGGAGGTGCGCGACATCGACCTCGTAGAACTCCCCGAAGCCGACGTGTGCTGCGGATTCGGCGGCACGTTCGCACTCAAGAACGCTGAGACCTCCACGGCGATGCTCGCCGACAAGATCAGGAACGTCGCCGCCACCGGTGCCGAGATCTGCACGGCCGGTGATTCGTCGTGCCTCATGCACATCGGCGGTGGAATGTCGCGGCTGCGGATGGGAACACGCACGTTGCATCTCGCGGAGATTCTCGCGTCCGTTCGCGAACCCGCTCGGGCGGTGGGCTCGTGACCGCCGCGTCGCTGGGGATGCCGCCCGTACCGCCGCGCGGCACCGGAAACGTGCGCGGAACCGAATCCTTCCCCGCCGCAGCCCATCACGAACTCGCCGACGCGCAACTGCGGCGCAACATCGGCAAAGCGACGCACACCATCCGCGGCAAGCGACTTGCGGTGACCGAGGAACTGCCCGACTGGGAAGACCTCCGTGTCGCCGGCGAGGGCATCAAGAACGATGTGCTCACGCGATTGCCCGAGTTGCTCGAGCAGTTCGAGGCCGCAGTGACTGCACGCGGTGGGGTTGTGCACTGGGCCGCCGACGCAGACGAGGCCAATGCGCTCGTGACCCAGTTGGTGCGTGAAACCGGTTCGGACGAGGTCATCAAGGTGAAATCCATGGCCACCCAGGAGATCGGCCTCAACGAGCACCTCGAGTCCGAGGGGATCACCGCGCACGAGACCGACCTGGCCGAGCTCATCGTGCAACTCGGGCACGACACGCCGTCGCACATTCTCGTGCCCGCCATCCATCGCAATCGCTCCGAAATCCGCAGCATCTTCCTCAGCGAGATGAACGGCGTGGACCCGGATCTCGACGCCAACCCGGCGCACCTCGCCGAAGCATCCCGAAAATACCTGCGGCACAAGTTCATGACGGTTCCGGTGGCGGTCTCGGGAGCGAACTTCGGGATCGCCGAAACCGGGACATTGGCGGTGGTCGAATCCGAAGGCAACGGACGGATGTGCCTGACGTTGCCGCAGACCCTCATCACCGTCATGGGAATCGAGAAGCTACTGCCCACCTACCGGGATCTCGAGGTGTTCCTGCAGTTGCTGCCGCGCTCGTCGACGGGTGAGCGGATGAACCCGTACACCTCGATGTGGACGGGCGTCACCCCGGGCGACGGACCACAGAACTTCCACGTGATCCTGCTCGACAACGGCCGCACCGCAACCCTTGCGGACAAAACGGGTCGTGCGGCACTGCGCTGCATCCGGTGTTCCGCATGCCTCAATGTGTGCCCGGTATACGAGCGCACCGGCGGTCACGCCTACGGCTCGACCTATCCCGGGCCAATCGGCGCGGTCCTCACGCCGCAACTGGCCGGGATGGACGAGCCACACGACCCCAATGCCACACTCCCGTTCGCGTCGAGCCTGTGCGGCGCGTGTTTCGATGCGTGTCCCGTGCGGATCGACATTCCCTCCCTGCTCGTCGAATTGCGGCACCAGAAGGTCGAACACGCGCGTCCGGGTCCCGAGGCGGCGGCGATGAAGGCGGCGTCGTTGGCGATGTCGTCGGCTCCGCGCTGGACCAAAGCGAAGAAGGCGTCCGGCATTGCCCGACTGCTCGCGGGCCGGAAAGGGAGGATCACGACGTTGCCGTGGCCACTCAGTGGGTGGACCGACGCCCGCGACATCGCCGCACCTCCGAAACAGACGTTCCGGCAATGGTGGAACACCGACGAACGGCGGGAGGTCCTCGACCGTGCGAGACGGTCGGGGGACTCGTCGTGAGTTCGAGAGACGTTGTCCTCGGCCGCATTCGGGATGCGCTGACGCTGTCCGATGCCGGCCCGGCGGAGGTGATCCGCCGCTACCGCACAGGGCGGACACTGCCCGACGACCAGCGCTACGAGTTGTTCGCCGACCGCGTACGTGACTACAAGGCGGACGTGCACTTCCACTCTGCGGCTGACCTGCCCGGTGCGCTCGCAGAAATTCTCGCCCGCCTCGAGGTGCAGAATCTCGGCGTGCCGGCGGGGCTCGACCGGTCGTGGCTCGCGGAATTCGGAGGCACGGTCGTCGTCGATTCTCCGGACGTTCCCGCCCCGGATCTCGAACAACTCGACGGTGTGCTGACCGGATCGGCCGTGTCGTGCGCCGAGACCGGCACGATCTTCCTCGACGGAAGTGAAGATCAGGGCCGGCGTGCTCTCACTCTGGTGCCCGACCTTCACATATGCGTCGTCGGACTGGACACGATCGAGGTAGGGGTTCCCGAAGCTCTCGCGCGACTCGTACCCGACCGGCCCACCACGCTGATCAGCGGGCCGTCCGCTACCAGCGACATCGAACTCGAGCGTGTCGAAGGGGTGCACGGACCGCGGACTCTCGTGGTGGTCGTCGTCGGCTGAGAAGAACCCGAACTCACAGGCCCGCGACGAATTCGTGAGCCTCGCGGGTGACCCGGCGCCACGTGGCCAGAGTTCCGTCGAGGTCGTGTTCGTCGACCGGGAAAGAAACCCATTCCTTCATCGTCCGGCTTCCCATCGTCACCTCGTCTGCCGTTCCTTCGCCGACCACCTCCAGCGCACGAGCACGGGGGAGTTTGACGATCAAGCGCTGATCGCCTCCCAGAAAGACGAAGATTTTGCCCGCCACGCGCAGTCCCGGGCTTCGGAACATCGTGCCGAATTCGACATCGGGATCGTCGAGATATTCCTCGGCGATCTCGTCGAGGAATCTCCGTGCGGGATCAGGCATGTCGGCGTCCGCGGGCATGTCAGTTCTGCAGCTTCCACGACGCCAGGTCGATCGCGGTGGCCACCGATTCGGTCAGGACCTCCAAGCGCTCGGCCGGACCGGGCGTCGACAGCACCGCGTATCGGTCCGCTTCGCCCATGGGAACGTGACGCGCGATGGCGAACAGGCGCTGGCCCGGATCGTCCGGAAGTTCAGAGGGTGACGGCGGAGGCGGCGCATTGCCGTCGGTCAACCGGTCGAGGAGTTCGTGCAGTCGTTCCAGCGACCCGAGAAGCGGAGACAGGTCGAGGGGGCCGGATTCGGTATCCGGCCACGGCTCGACCTCGGCGCGCGGGTACGGATCGTCCGGCAGCCAGGAGACGACGCGAATGCGCTCTTCCGCAACGCATTCGAGCACATGCCGCCCGTTTCCGATCTCGGTGTCGAGAAGGATCCGCGCGACGGTCCCCACGTCGTTTCGCTGCTCGCCTCCGCCGACCTCGCGTCCCCGTGCGATGAGTACGACCCCGAAACGCGGGCCGTCGGGTGCATTCATGCAGTCGTGGACGAGTTGCTGGTAACGCGGCTCGAAGATGTGGAGGGGCAGGCCGGCTCCGGGAAGCAGCGCGGTGCCCAGCGGGAACATCGGAAGAATCGGCATCAGGGCATCCTCAGCATGGGGATCGGGGGTTCGTCCGTGGGATCGCCCCGCTCGATCTCGGTCAGGAGATGGGTGGCCCACGTGGCCAATCCGTCGATGTCGAGCCGGTACGGCGGTTCGTCCTCGTAATGGCAGATCCGCGCTTTGCCCTGCCGCAACAGCGAAGCCGCGCCCCGCGGGTTGCCGCGCAGGAGGTGGGTCAGGCCCACAGCGAGCTGGGCGAGGCCCTGCCACAGCGGGCGCTCTTCCGGCAGGGCCTTCTTCCACATGGCTTCGAACACTTCGTGGGCATGGAACGGGTACCCGTGATCGAGCAGTCGCTGACCTTCCGAAATCGTCTCCTCGGTGTCGAGATCGAGGTCTTCGGGGACGCGTTCGACGCCGTCTTCACCGGGCGGCAGCGGGCGGCCGAGTGCGTCGCGGGGTCGTGCGTTCTGGGGTCGGCCGTCGGGTGTGCGGTCCCGGTCCGTCATGGGCTTCAGGGTAGACGACGGTCAGTGTTCGTGGCTCGCGGCGAAGAGCCCGCCGGTCCGACGTTGCGGTTGCCCGGCGCGCGCCCGGTGCGCGGCACGGGAAGCGTGCAAACGCGACGACAATTCGTCACGCAGCCCTTCGGTCGTGCCGGGGGCGACGCGGATATCTGCGCCCTCGACGAACAGATACCGGCCGTCGTCGACGACGTCGAACCACCCCACCGCCGACATCGCCCGGGAGCCGGCGCCGGGTGCGCCGAGAAGAAATCGGACACTGCCTGTTGTGGTTCTTTCGCGGAACAAGAGGCTGCGGATTGCGTGGGCGGTGCTGCCTCCGGCCGGCAGGCGTACGGCGTTGCGCTCGCGGGGATCCAGGACCTCCGGTGCCGGCGCGGCCTGATGCGACGTCCGGCCGGGCGGGACGACGGGGAGGAGACCGGCGACGGCACCCGGCAGCCGATCCGCGGGCATCCAGGAGACCTCGATGTCCCCGTCCGGATACTGCCGGGCCAGAGCGGCGTGCTCGCCGACGACTGCACCCACCGCGAAAACGGATTCGCTCGGATCGGAGGAGTTTCCGTACACCTCGATCGAAATCTCCCCGGCCTGCAGGGTCCGAATCGCGTGGTCCAGCGCGAGGTCGTCGAGGCGCCGCCATTCGTCGGCTGCGCGAAGGCGGGCGAGGTGTTCGTCCTCCCATGCGGCCGTCGACCGGTACCGGAGTGGGAACGGCAGGTCGTCGCTTCCCGCAGCCGTCCACAGCGAGAGGAATCGGTCGGGCGTGAGGCGTCGGCTCATGCGGGGTCGGCTCCCAGGACGGGCGGTGCAGTGTCCGGCATCGACCCGATGAGTTCGTTGCAGTGGTCGTTGGTGACGAGGTAACCGGGGACGCGGCGTTGCTCGTCGCTGTTCTGCGCCGCACCGGGCGGCATCATGCCGGGATACATCCCCATCGGGCGGGCGGCGGCATTGCGTGACCCGGCCGCAGCGGAAGGTGGCCCGGGACGGTCGCTGCCGCTGGTCGCCGGGCCGCCCGCAGTGAGTCCGCCGAGAGCCGGACCCCATGCCGACGACCCTCCGCCGCCTCCGCTCCCGATGCTGCCGGGCGTGCCGACACCGGAGCTACCGAAACCGGCGTGAGAACCGGTCGGCGAGGAACCATACGTCTGACCGGGAACCGGTGTTGTCGCCGCTGCGCCGGCCGGTGTGGTCGTGGCAGGATCGGAGGCCGAATCCTCGAACGAGTTCGGCGGCGCACCGCCTTCCGTCGACTCCGGTGAAGTGTTTCCCGGACCGTCGCCGGGGCGTTCGCCCGTATCGGACTGCCCGAAGCCGGGATCTGTTCGCTGGTCCGAGTCGAGGCGATTCGCGGTGGGAGCGCCGCTTCCCGACGCGTGCGTGCCCGACGAGCCCACCAGACTCCGGCCGTCGGCGCCGCCGTCTCCGGCGGTGCCCGTGGCCGCCACGTACGGCGGAGGGAGCACCGGCACCGCAGCACCGGAATCCCGGTAGTACGGCTTGTACAGCGACTCCATCACACGGACCGACTGCACGCGGATCGCTTCCGCCTGCCGGGCGACCTCGGCTTCGGCCACCGGATTCAGAGCAGCGATGGGCATCGGGACCTGCGCGGTGGGCGGCGGAATCGACGACTTCACACGCTCGCCGACATCGGCCGCGATATGCAACTTCTGGGAGACCGCCTGCGCCGCGTCGCACAGTTGCTGCGCGGAGTCGCCGAAGCGCTGGGTCGCGGTGAGTGCGGCGGTTGCCGCGTCTCCCTCCCAGTGTCGTGCGATCCGGTCGCGGATCATGACGGTGCCGAGCGAAACGGTGAGGCTGAAACCCTTTCCCAGCTCTGCCCATTCGGCCGCGAGCGTCGTCATCGCGACAGGGCTGATGGTCTGCGCGATCCGGTAGATCTCGGCGTGCTCCATGCTGTGGAAGTTCTCGAAATCCCGGATGTACTCGGGGTCGACGCCCGCATCGAGTCGCGCTGCCAGTTCGTCGTGCCGGGCTTGTCGCCGCGTCACCGAACCGGGCACGCCCGATCCGAGAAGGGGCTGCAGGAGTTCTTCGACCGGGTTCCCGTCGTTCGACATCCGGTTACCGCCCTCGTCCGACGAACGTCAGCACGCACACAGGCTGTGACCCGGTTACGGCTCCTTCGCCGCCGGAACGCGACGCGACACGATGTCCCCCCACCACGAGACCCCCCGATCTGTTGGTGGCGCGATGCTAGCGCACAGCACCCACCAGGCGCAGCGCGAGATCGGCGTAGAGGGTGCTGATGGCTTCGGGCTCGTTGTAGCGGCCGGACGGGTACCAGCGGCAGATATCGACACACAGGGACATGAGGGCGAGGGTGACGCCTTCGGCATCGGGGACCGTGAACTCGCCCGAAGCGAGTCCCGCGTCGACGACGTCCCTGACGACCTGCGTGGTCTGCCGGCGCAATCCGGTGATGGTCCGGTAGTGGTCGCGGTCCAGTGCGTTCAGTTCGTACTGGATCACCCGGGCGCGTCGGTGGTGCTCTGCCTGCCAACCGGCGAATCGGCCGATGACGGAGGTGAGACGGGTGGTGGCATCGGCGTCGGGGATATCGGCACCGCGCGCGACCTGCAGCGCGAGGTCGTGCCCCTCGTACGAGATGGCGTAGAGAAGCTCTTCCTTCGACCTGTAGTGCGGATACATCGCGGCGGGGCTCATCTCCAGCCGGGTGGCGATCTGCCGGGTGGTCGTACCTCCGTAGCCGTTCTCCGCGAACGCTTCGATCGCGGCTTCGCGTAGGCGTGCGGCGGCCTTCGAGGTGCTGATGACGCCGGGGTTCGGTGCGGTCACGGTTTCTCCAGTTCCTGCCCTGCTCGTGTGGTTGACAGGCTCACCACAACGCCTCATCATAAGCGAGTGCTTAGAAAATAAGCACTCGCTTATTTGTTTGAGGAGCAGTTGATGCGACGCACCCTGTACGGTCCCGATCACGAGGCTTTCCGCGAGTCGGCCCGGGAGTTCGTGAACCGGTTCGTACTGCCCCGCGCAGAGGAACTCATCGATCGTCACGAGATTCCCCGTGACATCTGGCTCGAAGCCGGCAAGGCGGGCTTCCTGGGCCTCGAGATTCCGGAGCGATTCGGTGGCATGGAGGCCGGCGACTACCGCTTCAACGCGATCGTCGCCGAGGAGTTCGCGCGCGCCAACATGGCGCTGTCGTCCTCGATGGGTATCCACTCGGACATCACCGTTCCCTACATCGTCCACCTCGGAAACGAGGAGCAGCGCGAGCGCTGGCTGCCGCGTTGTGCCACAGGCGAACTCATTTGCGCCATCGGCATGACCGAGCCGTCCGGCGGCTCCGACCTCGCCAACCTCAAGACCACTGCGGTGCGCGACGGCGACGACTGGATCCTCAACGGCGCCAAGACGTTCATCACCAACGGCTACAACTGCGACCTCGTCGTCGTGGCGGCCCGCACCGATCCGACGAAGGGTGCGAAAGGAATCTCGCTGCTCGTCGTCGAGCGCGGCATGGAGGGCTTCGAGAACGGTCGTAAGCTCGACAAGGTCGGGCAGCCCGAAGCCGACACCGCCGAGTTGTTCTTCAAGGACGTCCGGGTTCCGGGCAAGAACCTGCTCGGCGAAGAAGGCATGGGCTTCATCTCGATGATGAAACTGCTGCCCCAGGAGCGTCTCGGCTCGGCCGTCAACAACGTGCATCATGCCAAGCACATCCTCTTCGAGACTCTCGAGTACTCGAAGGAGCGCAAGGCATTCGGGCAGGCCATCGGCACCATGCAGTACAACAAGTTCCTGCTCGCCGAGCTGGTGACCAAGATCGAGGTTGCCGAGGCGTACGTCGACCAGGCCGTCGAGGCGCACGCCGACGGCAAGCTCACCGCGGTCGATGCCGCCAAGGCCAAGTGGTGGAGCGCGCAGACTCAGTCCGAGGTCCTCGACGCGTGTGTTCAGATCCACGGTGGGTACGGCTACATGAACGAATACCGTGTCGCGCGGGCATGGAAGGACGCCCGGGTGACGAAGATCTGGGCCGGTACCAACGAAATCATGAAGGAACTCATCGGCCGCGACCTCGGCCTGTAGTTCCCACCGTCCCACTTTCTCGAAGGAGCTTCCGATGCCCGAAGCAGTGATCGTCTCAGCAGTACGCTCGCCCATCGGGCGTGCGATGAAGGGGTCTCTCAAGACCCTCCGGCCCGACGACATGACCACCCAGATGGTCGCGGCGGCGCTCGCCAAGATCCCCGAACTCGACCCCACCGAGATCGACGACCTGATGGTCGGCTGCGGCCAGCCCGCGGGACAGTCCGGCTTCAACATCGCGCGTGTCGTCGCGGTGCAGCTGGGCTACGACTTCCTGCCCGGCGTGACCGTCAACCGCTACTGCTCGTCGTCGTTGCAGACCACCCGCATGGCGCTGCACGCGATCAAGGCCGGCGAAGGGGACGTGTTCATCTCCGCCGGCGTGGAGTCGGTGTCGAGCTTCGTGACCGGCAACGCCGACGGCCTGCCGAACACCAAGAACCCCTTGTTCGCAGACGCCGAGGCGCGGACCGAGACTCTTGCCCAGGGCGGTACGCCGTGGACGGATCCGCGGTCCGAAGGAAACCTGCCCGACGTCTACGTCGCGATGGGCCAGACCGCCGAGAACGTCGCGTCGTTCACCGGGATCTCCCGCGAAGACCAGGACCGGTGGGGCGTCCGTTCGCACAACCGGGCCGAGGAGGCGATCAAGTCGGGGTTCTTCGAGAAGGAGATCACCCCGCTCACGCTGCCTGACGGCACCGTGGTTTCCACCGACGACGGCCCGCGTCCCGGCACCACCTACGAGGCGGTCAGCAAGCTCAAGCCGGTCTTCCGGCCCGACGGCACGGTCACGGCCGGCAACGCGTGCCCGCTCAACGATGGTGCCGCGGCGCTGGTCATCATGTCCGATACCAAAGCGAAGGCCCTCGGGCTGACGCCACTGGCGCGGATCGTCTCGACCGGGGTGTCGGGGCTCTCGCCGGAGATCATGGGCCTGGGTCCGATCGATGCGACCCGCAAGGCGCTGGCCAATGCCGGTATGGGGATTTCGGATATCGATCTGTTCGAGATCAACGAGGCGTTCGCGGTGCAGGTGCTCGGCTCGGCGCGTGAACTCGGTATCGACGAGGACAAGCTGAACGTCTCCGGTGGTGCGATCGCGCTGGGTCATCCGTTCGGTATGACGGGTGCGCGGATCACGAACACGTTGCTGAACAACCTGCGTGAGCAGGACAAGCAGTTCGGTGTGGAGACGATGTGTGTCGGTGGTGGTCAGGGTATGGCGATGGTGCTCGAGCGCCTGAGCTGACCTCACCATAGGTTCGAGCTATCCCGTCGTTAGGCCGTATGCCTGAAAAGGCATGCGGCCTAATGCTTTTCAGCAGACCTTGTTTGTGCAACCGCCTGAACTCGGCTATACATCTTGTGTAGGCCCCGTCACACCGAGGAGATCATCGCATGTCCGTGCTCGACAGATTCCGTCTCGACGACCGCGTCGCCATCGTCACCGGCGCATCCTCGGGTCTCGGTGTCGCCTTCGCTCAGGCTCTTGCCGAGTCCGGCGCAGACGTCGTTCTCGCTGCGCGCCGCGTCGACAGGCTCGAGCACACCGCCGAACTCGTCCGTGCCGCCGGACGCCGCGCCGTGACCGTCGAAACCGACGTCGCCGATCCCGACCAAGCGCAACGCATGGTCGACGTGGCGGTCGATCACCTCGGGAAGGTCGACATCCTCATCAACAACGCAGGCGTCGGCACCGCGGTCCCGGCGACGAAGGAAACCCCCGACCAGTTCCGGCGCGTCATCGACATCAACCTCAACGGGTCGTACTGGGCAGCGCAGGCCGCCGGTCGCGTGATGCAGCCGGGAAGCTCGATCCTGAACATCTCGTCCGTCCTGGGGCTAACCACGGCGGGTCTTCCGCAGGCCGCCTACGCGGCCAGCAAAGCCGGCATCATCGGTCTCACCCGCGACCTGGCGCAGCAGTGGGGTGCCCGCAAAGGCATCCGCGTCAACGCCCTTGCGCCCGGGTTCTTCAAGACCGAGATGACGGACGAATACCAGCCCGGATATCTCGACGCCATGAAATCCCGAATCATTCTGGGCCGCACCGGAGACCCCGCCGAAATCGCCGCCACCGCCGTGTGGCTCGTCTCGGAAGCCGCCGCATACGTGACCGGTCAGACCATCGCAGTCGACGGCGGTCTCACCATCAACTGAACGTCCCACCATCCATTCCCACCACGGAGGTCTGCAGTGAGTTCACCAGTTCGCACCGCCATCGTCACCGGAGCCGCGCGCGGTATCGGTGCTGCCGTCGCCAAGCGCCTCGCCCAGGACGGACTTCAGGTCGCCGTTCTCGACCTCGACGCCGATGCCTGCGCCGACACGGTCTCCGCCATCGAGGCCGCCGGCGGCAAGGCGCTCGCCGTAGGTGCGAACGTCGCCGACGAAGAATCGGTTGCTGCGGCAGTGGAGAAGGTTGCCACCGAACTCGGCGAGCCCACCGTGCTGATCAACAACGCCGGCATCACCCGCGACAACCTCCTGTTCAAGATGACCGTCGAGGACTGGGACGCCGTCATGGCCGTGCACCTGCGCGGAGCATTCCTCATGTCCCGGGCCACCCAGAAGTACATGGTCGACAACAAGTTCGGCCGGATCGTCAACCTGTCGAGCACGTCGGCGCAGGGCAACCGCGGCCAGGTCAACTATTCGGCGGCCAAGGCGGGCATGCAGGGCTTCACCAAGACGCTGTCCATCGAACTGGGCAAGTTCGGCGTGACCGCCAACGCGATCGCACCGGGATTCATCGAGACCGAGATGACCGCCGCCACCGCCGAGCGCGTCGGCGTGCCGTTCGAGGACTACAAGAAGGCCGCAGCGACCCAGATCCCGGTCGCGCGCGTCGGTAAGCCCGAAGACATCGCACACACCGCCTCGTTCCTCGCGTCCGAGGGCGCGGGGTTCGTTTCCGGGCAGGTCATCTACGTCGCCGGGGGACCGAAGGACTGATCCCCACGTGCCGGACGGCGCCGCGACACCCGAAACTCTCGGGAGTCGCGGCGCTGTCGTCGTATCGGGACGCACTCGACGGCCGGAGCGGCGTCCTGGCTCTGGTGAAACAGCGGTCGAATCGGGGCGGTTTCCGTACAGTCGTAACGACAATGCCGGCCGGTCCGATTTCAGACGGTGAAGGTACGCGCGGCGCGTACTGCGGGAGGCCCGTGGTACGCGTCGATGCCTGCCGTAGCTGTCGCGTTCCATCGGAGGAAGCATGAATGTCGTTGTCTCGCAGTGCAGGGTCCGATGAGAATGCGTGCAGGAGTGCGTGCCTCCGTAGTGGCCGCCGTTGCCGCGGTGAGCATGGTGTGGCCCGGGTCGGCGATGAGCGACACGGTGGTCGACCCCGGTGTCCGATATGTCGCGCTCGGTGATTCGCGCGCTGCGGGACCGTATCTCGACGCCGCCGCCATGATCAATGGATGCGCACGCTCCGATGCCGGATACCCGGCGCGGGTGGCGCACGCGCTTCGCGCAGCGTCGTTCACCAACGTGTCGTGCGCCGGTGCCCGCACCGACAACGTCACGAGAATTCCGCAGGACACGAAAACCGGGCAGGTACCGCGACAGATAGATTTCCTTCCGGCCGACACCACTCTGGTGACCCTCAGCATCGGCGGCAACGACGTCGGATGGCGTGACCTGGCCTCGACGTGCTTCACCGACCTGCCGGGCGGCGACGCACAGTGCCGCAGCAATCCGGACACAGTGACCCGGATGACGGCGGCGCTCGACCGACTCGCCCCGAAGGTGACGGCGACGCTCACCAAGATCCGGCAGAAGGCGCCCGGCGCGCGAGTGCTGCTCGTCGGGCACGGGGGTGTCATCGGCAACCGCGGGTGCTGGCCCAACATCCCCACGAGCGACGCCGACGCTTCCTGGCTCGAGGGCTTCTTCACCCGGATGAACCGTGTCCTCGCCGGTGCGGCCGCGAACACGGGTGCCGAATTCGTGGACGTCGCGGGCGGCGCGGTCGGGCACGATGCTTGTGCCGCCCCCGACCAGCGCTGGTTCGAGGGCCGGCAGTCGCTGTCGCTCGCGGCGCCGCTGCATCCCACGTTGGGCGGCATGCAACACATGGCGAATCGTGTGGTGGCTACGTGGTAGGCGGGTAAGTCCTGCCCGGATGCGGGTGGCTGCGTTGGGAGGATGCGTGCTCGGCGACCGCTGGGGAGTGACCGACGACGAAGTTGCGCGTCGATACCCGTGCGACGACTTCGTTCCCGCTCCGAGTCTCGAGGCGTGGCGAGGCGTCACCGTGTACGCACCACCTGCCGCTGTCTGGCCATGGGTCACTCAGATTCAGGCGGCGCCGTACGCCTACGACTGGATCGACAACGGAGGACGTCGTTCCCCGCAACGCCTCCTCGACCTTCCTCCACCGGCACCGGGCGGGCACTTCACGAAAACGGCGGGTGTTCCCCAAGGACGATTGCTGGCCGTCGAACCACAGGTGCACTACACCGGCAGGATCATGGGTGCCGTTCTGTCCTATGTGCTCGTCCCGTCGGCGTCCCACACCCGGTTGCTGATGAAGATGGTCATGGGCGGGCCGGGTTGGCTGGCTCCCGCGGTTTCCCTCGGCGATCTGGTCATGGCGAGAAGGCAATTGCTGAACCTCAAAGGGCTGGCCGAAGACAGTCCGTCCCAGTGATCTTTGGTTGGTCAGTGCCCGCTGACAGGGAACTATCCCACCAAAGTTGCGGACCGGGTTGCTTCGGCGAGGGTGAGTCGGTGCAGGTCGACCAAAGTGGCCTGATCGAGTCGGGATCCGACGTAGCCGCCGGCGAGGACGAACGCGATCGGGAGGCTTTGTCGACGGCACCAGTCGAAGACGATCTGCTCGATGGCGTCGACGCTGCCGGCGTTCTGGCAGTTCGTCGGCTTGGGGCGGGCGAACTACGGCGTGCTCGAGCGCCTGGACACCATGGAGGCCGGCGCGTCGACAATGCGGGTTTTTTCAGCGTCGACGACATCTCGAAGATCAGTGACGCCGAACTGTACCGGCGGTTGCTCAGCGAGTTTCCCGACTGGCTGACCGCTGCGAAAGGCGCGGGGATCGTCGGCTGAGCCTTACGAGGACGGTACGGCGACGCCGAGGGACAGTGCGCCCAGTGGTTTCGGCGTGCCCTCCTCGTAGAAGGTGTCGAGTTCCCGGATCTCGAAACCCGCGTCGAGGACGAGGCTCGGGATATCGCGAGTGAGGTGACAACCTCCGGCGACCCTTTTCTGGATCGGTTCGAGTCGGTGCTGCCACCGCCGGACGTTCTCGTCGGGAGCAAGACCGTGTTCGACGAAGTGCAACGCACCTCCCGGTGCGAGGACACGACGGACTTCGCGGAGTGCAGCATCGGCGTCGGGGATCGTGCACAACGTCCAGGTGGTCAACGCGCTGTCGAACGTGTCGTCGTCGAACGGCAGCGTCTGCCCGTCCAGACCCGACCTCGCCACGGGTATCTCCGATGCGGCGATCCGCGATCGCGCGAGTTTCCATCCGAGGTCGGCGGGTTCGACAGCACTGACGGATCGGATTGCGTTCGGGTAGTGCGGGATGTTGAGGCCCGACCCGAAACCGATCTCGAGGACCCGGCCGTTCAGTCCGTTGCAGACGCGGCGACGCGACCCTGTCGTCAGCGACGATCCACAGGAAGCATTCACCAATCGCGGAAGGATGCGCTCTCTGTAGAAACCCATGACAACCCTTCGTCGAGTCGGCGCGGACCACGCCTCGTCACCGTTCTACCTGTCCTGGGACCGGTAGGCGGGTGCCTTCGCGGACCCGCTGGGTTCGAGTGTGCGCAACAACGGCATCACACGGAAGGGCACGACCTGCGACAGCACCATGACGCTCGTCGAACGCGTGATGATCGACGACCGGTTCAGTTCGATGAGCGTTTGCTGCAGGCCCTGATGGGAGTCGGCAGCGATTCGGCACAGGATGTCGCCGGTCCCCGTGGTGGCGAACGCTTCCAGCACGCCCGGAATCAACTCCAGCGCTTCACGTATCGTCGCGAGCGCGCCTTGCGCAATTTCCATCGTGACGAAGGCCTGTACGTCGAATCCCGCAGCCGCGAGGTCGAGTCGTGGCTCGTACCCGGCGATCAGGCCACCGTCCTCGAGCCGCCGCAAACGGGCGGACCCGGTGGCTCGGGCGACGCGGAGTCGCCGCGACAATTCGAGCACCCCGATCTTGGGATCGGTGTGGAGGACTTCCAGGAGGGCGAAATCCAACTCGTCGAGCTGCAGGACCTCGCGCATGATCGTGCCTTCCCAACGGGTTCCGGAATCTGTGCCGATTGTATAGCTGAACGGGCCAGTTGCTAGGTATTCGAGTCTGTGCGACCAGTTCGCCGACACGAGATTGCCTCCAGCGCCGACGGGGTTTCTCCTGGTCATATCCGAGGAAGATCGCCATCGCACTTGCGGCAGGAGAAATCGCCATGACTCTCGAACGGGACCTCACCGATACCGAGCGGACCTCTCGTCCGGACCGGGACGAAGCGAGCAGGCTCGTCGGGGCGATCGAGTACGACGGCGCTCACGATCCCTTCCCCGTCAGCGGCTGGGATGCGGTGTCGTGGGTGGTGGGCAACGCAACGCAGGCAGCGCACTTCTACCAGTCCGCGTTCGGTATGGAACTGGTGGCGTACTCCGGGCCCACCACCGGAAACAGCGACCATCACTCCTACGTATTGCGCAGCGGGGCAGTGTGCTTCGTGATCAACGGAGCGGTCGATCCGGACAGCCCGCTGGCCGACCGTCATCGGTTGCACGGAGACGGCGTCGTCGACATCGCACTGCAGGTGCCGGATGTCGATGCGTGCGTCCGGCATGCCCGCGCACAGGGTGCGACGATCCTCGACGAACCGCACGACGTCACCGACGAGCACGGGACGGTTCGCCTCGCCGCCCTCGCGACGTACGGCGACACCCGGCACACGCTGGTCGACCGCTCGCGATATTCGGGCATCTATCTGCCCGGATACGTGGAACGCACCTCCTCGTTCGGTCGACGTGGCGGACCGACGACACGGATGTTCGAGGCCCTCGATCACGTGGTCGGCAATGTCGAACTCGGCCGGATGGACGAATGGGTCGATTTCTACCGGCGCGTCATGGGTTTCACGAACATGGCGGAGTTCATCGGTGACGACATCGCCACCGACTACTCGGCACTGATGAGCAAGGTGGTGTGCAACGGCAATCACCGCGTGAAGTTCCCGCTCAACGAACCGGCGGTCGCGAAGAAGCGCTCTCAGATCGACGAGTATCTCGACTTCTACCGCGGCCCGGGAGCGCAGCACCTCGCCTTGGCGACTCGCGACATCCTCGCCGCAGTTGACCGTATGCGTGATCAAGGCATCGAATTCCTCCCCACACCCGACGCGTACTACGAGGACCCGGAGTTGCGCGCACGGATCGGGGCTGTCCGTGTGCCGGTCGATGAGCTGAAAAGCCGTGGCGTCCTCGTCGATCGCGACGAGGACGGCTACCTGCTCCAGATCTTCACCAAGCCGGTGGGAGACCGCCCGACGGTGTTCTTCGAACTCATCGAGCGGCATGGTTCGGCCGGATTCGGCAAGGGCAACTTCAAGGCGCTGTTCGAGGCGATCGAGCGGGAGCAGGAGGCGCGGGGGAACTTCTGACGACGCGCGCGGTGCGGGCTCGTCACCGGGTGGGAGCAGGGGGTGGCTCCGAGACGATGCCGCGCACCGCGAGTTCGAGCGCGCGCACCGCCAGCGGATCACTTACCCGGTCCAGCCCCAGCAACAGCGCACCGGGTAGGTCCACCACGCAGTATCCGACCATCGTGACAGCGGTGTGGTCCTCCCTGCCCCACTGCTCGTGGGCGAGCCACGTGAGCAGTGAGGTGAGAGCGCGACGCAGTCCGGCCAATTCGTGGCGCTGGGGTTCCGCAAGGTCCAGGGTGGCGAGGTCGTCGAGGGTCACTGCGAGAAGCAGATGTGCACCGAGCTCGTCGCCTTTCGCATAGGCGGCCGGGGCGAGCGCTGCCGCGACGACCGCTTCCGTCGAACCCGCTGTGACCAGGCCGTTTTCGGCGGCATGGCGTTGGAACTCGAGGAACTTCGCCGCCTCACGTGCCCACACGGCGGCAAGGAGTCCGTCCCGCGAACCGAATGCGTTGTAGATGGCTCCGTTCGAGACTCCCGCGGCGTCGCTGAGACCCCGGATCGTCACTCCGGAGGTGCCTCGCCGAACCCACAGTTCTCGCGCGTGATCGAGCAGTTCGTCGAGATCGTGTCGGCGAGGTCGTCCCACGGTGCCCCTGACGGTCGGTTTTCGAGATGCTGCCCGCGTGCGAGTGTGACGCTCAGCCCATCGGCTGACGGAGGGACTCGATCACCGAGCTGAACATCGTCTGCTTGATCGCGCCGAGGGTTCGGCGGTCCTTGCCGGCCAGCGGACGCACGATGTCGGATGCTGCGGACTGCAGGCTGTCGAGGTCTGCGGTGGCGTCGACGAGACCGTCCTGGTGCGCCTGCGGGCCCGGATAGCGATGCCCGCTCGTCATCGCGGTGAGCGCGGTGCGGGGCGGGAGCTTGCTGGTGACGAGCGCGGACATCCCGGGGGTGAACGGGATGTTGATGTCGACTTCCGGGAAGCACAGGTAGCCGCGATCGTGCCGCATGATCCGGTAGTCGTGCGCCATCGCGAGAATGGCCCCTCCTCCGAATGCGTGTCCGTTCAGCGCCGCAACAGTCGGTACGGGCAGGGTGAGGATGCGTGCGAACAGCGCGTGTAGTCGGTCTACGTACGCGGCGTACTCGTCCAGGTGCTGTCCGAGCCAGTCGAGGTCCAGGCCGTTGGAGTAGAACTTGCCGGAACCGATCGTGACCAGTGCCGCGGGCTCGGCGTCGGCTTCGATCTCGTCGAGGCACTTGTCGACGGCGGAGAGCCACTCGGGGCCGAAGCGGTTCTCGCCGTCGCCGAAGTCGAGAGTCCAGACCGGACCCTCCCGAGTGATCGATGGCATGAGGTGACCCCTTTCCGTAGGCAGCTTCCGCAACGACGGTCGCAGAACAGACGGTAACAGAGCGAATGCTCTGAAACGGCGCCCGGTTCAGGGTTCGCCCGCAGTCAGCAGAGTGCGCGGAGTCGGTTGTGGAGGGCCTGCTCGGTCTGCCGGATGGCGGTGCCCACGATCGGCTCGATCAGCTTGCCCAATGCCATCCCTGCCAGTCCGCCCGGCAGTTGATAGGCGAAATCGACGTCGAGTCGGGAACTTCCGTCGCCGATTTCGACGAAGCGCCACGATGAGGCCGAGCGTATTCCTGCTACCGATTCGAGAACGAGGGAACGGCCGAACTCCCATTCCACGACCTCTACCCGGGAGTCGAGGTTCTTGGGCCCCACGCGCATGGTGGCGTCGTAGACGGCTCCCAGTCCGCTGACCTGCGGTCCGACAGGTTCGAATCGCGTAATTCCGAACATCCAGTCGGGGACGGTTCGGTGGTCGTCGACGTAGGCGAAGGCGACGTCGACGGGTATTTCGGCGGTCGCGCTGTGGCGGAGGTGAATCATTGCACCGGTCCTTCGAGGGATGAGTGCGACGGAGGGTACGGCTTTCCGCAACGGCGGGACAGGGGGAATCCCTAATCCGTTGCCTCAACGCTGCAACAGTGCTTGACTTCGGCGTGACGCACATCACAATTACCCTGCTCAGGAGGTCCCGGTGAAGACGAAAGCGGCAGTGATCAAAGGAATCGACCGCCCGTGGGAGATCGAAGAGATCGATCTCGGTGACCCTGTGGCAGGTGAGGTGCAGGTCCGGCTCGCCGCCTCCGGCCTCTGCCACTCGGACGAGCATCTCCGCACCGGTGCGACGCCGCTTCCGTTCTTCCCGGTTCTGGGCGGTCACGAGGGCGCTGGGGTCGTCACCAAGGTCGGGCCGGGTGTGACGACCCTCGAAGAGGGTGACCACGTCGTCCTCGCGTTCATCCCCGCATGCGGGCGCTGTCGGGCATGCGCCAAGGGCTTGCAGAACATCTGCGACGAGGGAGCGGGGCTGCTGACCGGGCAGGCGATCTCGGACAAGAGTTACCGCGTGAGCCTGAACGGTGACCCGGTGCTGCAGATGTGCCTGCTCGGCACCTTCGCTCCGTACGTCACCGTCAACGAAGCCTCGGTCGTCAAGATCGAGAAAGACATTCCGCTCGACAAGGCCGCGCTGCTCGGCTGTGGAGTCGCCACGGGATGGGGCTCGGCGACGGAGATCGGCGGAACCAAGCTCGGAGACACCGTCGTCGTCGTGGGCATCGGCGGCGTCGGTATCAACTCCGTGCAGGGTGCCGCCCACGCGGGTGCCCGATTCGTCGTCGCGATCGATCCGGTCGAGTACAAGCGGCAGAAGGCCAAGGAGTTCGGTGCGACGCACACCTTCGGGTCGCTCGAGGAGGCCGCACCGGTGATCGGCGAGATCACTTGGGGTGCAATGGCAAACGTCACCATCATCACCGTCGGTGAGATTCACGGTGACATCATCGCGCCCGCTCTCGGGGTCACGGCCAAGGGCGGTCAGGTGGTCGTCGTGGGTATGGGCGACGCGGCCGACACACAGGTGACGATGAGCCTGTTCGAGCTGACGTTGCTCCAGAAGAGGGTGCAGGGCGCCATCTTCGGCGGTACCGGTCCGCGCGCGCAGATTCCGAAGCTGCTCGACCTCTATCGCAACAAGCAACTCGATCTCGACGGTCTCGTCACCACCACCTACCGGCTCGAGGACATCAACCAGGGTTACGCGGACATGCGCGACGGCAAGAACCTGCGCGGCGTCATCCTGTACGGCGACGACGACTACTGACCTCGCCCGTCCGGCGTGGTCGCCGGGGGCCGTCCCCTACGGTGTTGTCCATGGACATGCACGAGGATTCGGTCTCCGGCGACGTCGGGTCGTGGCGTCGTTACAGACCACCGACCCTGCCGAAACCTCTTGCGGCAGCGCTCGAGGCATTCGCCGAACGGGGATACGACGGGACGTCGATCCGAGAGATCGCATCGAGGTCCGGACTGTCGGTCCCGGGTCTGTATCACCACTATCCGTCGAAGCAGGCGTTGCTCGTCTCGCTCACCACCACGGTCATGCACGACCTGCTCGACCGAAGTCGACGGGCGCTCGCCGAGGCGGGGCCGACACCGTCGGAGAGGTTCGACGCCGTCGTCGAATCGCTGCTGCGATTCCACATGGTGCGCCGCGACCAGGCATTCGTGGCGTCCACCGAGATGCGCAGTATGGAACCTGCAAGTCGTGCTGCCTTCGTCGCGTTGCGCGACGAACAGCAGCGCATGATCGACGAGATCGTCGAGGACGGCGTCGCGACCGGGGTGTTCACCACGCCGTTTCCCAAGGACGCGAGCAGAGCGGTGACGACGATGTGCGTCGGTGTCGCGAGTTGGTACCGCCCGGACGGCCCGCTCACTCCGGACGAGATCGTCGATCGGTACCTGGTCATCGCGCGGAGCACGGTCGGAGCGCGATAGAGCCGGGGTTGACCCCGCGCCACACTGTGTGTCACGGTGACAGCCGTCACCGAGCGATCGATCGGTCGGTATGGAAGGAGTCAGCATGTCGGTAGACCTGTCCTACCCGGAGCACGTCCAGGACCTCGTCACCCGAACCGAAACGTTCGTGCGTGATGAAGTCCTCCCTGTCGAAGACGCTCACGGGGGCGACATCGCGGCGGCCGGCGGCGACTCTGCGCGCACGCAGTTGCAGGCGGCAGCCAAGGCGGCCGGCATCTTCGCTCCGCACGCTCCGGTCGAGTACGGCGGACAGGGCCTCGGCATGGTCGACCGCGCGCCGGTATTCGAAGCGGCGGGCTACTCCCTCTTCGGGCCGATCGCGCTGAATATCGCCGCGCCCGACGAGGGCAACGTGCACATGCTCGCTCACATCGCCGACGACGACCAGAAGCGCCGGTTCCTCGCGCCGCTCGCGGCCGGCGACGTGCGGTCTGCCTTCGCCATGACCGAACCGGCGCCCGGTGCCGGTGCCGACCCGAACGCTCTCACCACTCGCGCCGAGAAAGTCGCCGGCGGCTGGAAGATCAACGGGCGCAAGCATTTCATCACCGGAGCGGACGGCGCCGGATTCTTCATCATCATGGCGCGTACCTCCGGAGAACCCGGGCAGCGAGGCGGTGCCACCATGTTCCTCGCTCCCGCGGATTCCGACGGACTGAAGGTCGGGCGCCACATCAACACCCTCGACAAGGCGATGATCGGTGGCCACTGCGAGGTCGACTTCGACGACCTGTTCGTCCCCGACTCCGCCGTGCTCGGTGAAGTGGACCAAGGATTCGCGTACGCGCAGGTGCGGCTCGGCCCAGCACGGATGACGCACGTGATGCGATGGCTCGGTGCTGCACGCCGTGGTCACGACACGGCACTTCGTTACGTCGCCGACCGCGAAGGATTCGGCTCGAAACTCGGTGACCTCGGCATGATCCAGAAGATGGTCGCCGACAACGAGATCGATATCGCCGCCACCCGCGCCCTGCTGGTCCGGGCGTGCTGGGAACTCGACCAGGGATCTCACGCGGCCAACGCCACCTCGATCGCCAAGACCTTTGCCGCCGAGGCCGTCTTCCGGATCGTCGACCGCTCGATGCAGATGTGCGGCGGCCTCGGGGTTTCCGAAGACCTGCCCCTCGCAAGGCTTTCGCGCGAGATCCGCCCGTTCCGTGTCTACGACGGTCCGTCCGAGGTGCATCGCTGGGCTATCGCCAAGCGTGCCGTCGGTGCCGCTCGCAAGGCGACCGCAGCCGAGGGCGTCGCGAAATGACCACGGCACACAAAGGACTGGACCTTGCTGCTCTCGAGCGGTTCCTACGCGAATCCGGAGTCCCGGTCGACGGTGAACTCCGCGCGGAACTGATTTCCGGTGGCAAATCGAATCTCACCTACGGCATCCTCGACGGTACGTCCCACTGGGTGCTTCGTCGCCCGCCCACCGCGGGGTTGACTCCGTCGGCACACGACGTGGCCCGCGAATACCGCATCACCTCGGCGTTGCAGGACAGCGCGGTGCCCGTCGCGCGCACCGTCGCACTGTGCGAGGACGACTCCGTGATGGGCGCACCCTTCACCGTGGTCGAGCACGTGAACGGACGAGTCGTGCGCAGCAAGGACGACCTCGACTCCCTGACGGACGGCAAAGTGGTGCGCTGCACCGAAGAACTCGTGCGCGTCCTCGCTGCTCTCCACGACGTCGACTACGAGGCGGCAGGATTGAGCGGATTCGGCCGCCCCGACGGTTACGTCACCCGCCAGGTGAAGCTGTGGGCAGGCCAATGGGGAAGGGTCAAAACCCGCGAACTGCCGGACATCGAGCGATTGCACGCCACCCTGGCGGACTCGATCCCGGAATCGCCCGCTGCCTCGATCGTGCACGGCGACTACCGCATCGACAACACCATTCTCGCCGCGCAGGACACCGGACGAGTTGTAGCCGTGGTGGATTGGGAACTGTCCACTCTCGGCGACCCGTTGACCGACCTCGCCATGATGTGCGTGTACCGGCATCCCGCGCTCGACGAGGTGCTCGGGTTTCCGGCTGCGTGGACGAGCGACCGGTTGCCGTCCGCAGACGAGCTCGTGCAGCACTATGCGGTCGCGTCGGGGCGTGACATCGCGCACTGGGATTTCTACATGGGCCTGGCGTATTTCAAGCTGGCCGTGATCGCGGAAGGCATCAACCACCGCTGGCGTGCGGGTGCGACCGTCGGCGACGGTTTCGATCGTGCGGGCGACGCCGTCCCCGCACTCGTTGCCGCAGGACTCGAATCTTCGAAGGGAACGGCATCGTGACCGCGAGCGCACTGGTTACGGGCGCGACACGGGGTATCGGGCTCGGTGTCGCCACACGCCTGGCGGAACGTGGTTTCTTGCTGACCATTTCGGCTCGTCACGCAGATCGCCTCGGTGACGTTGCGGCACAACTCCGTGAAGCAGGGGCGAAAGAAGTGCGCACGGTCGCGGCCGATCTTGCCGACCCCGAAGCACCGGCACAGATCGTCGATGCTCACGCAGACGCGTTCGGATCGATGAAGGCGCTGATCCTCAACGCCGGCGTCGGCACCGCCGGAACCATCGCCGAGTTCCCGGCGCGCCGCTTCGACAAGACCGTAGCCGTCAATCTCAACGCTCCGTTCGCCTTGATGCAGGCGGCGTTGCCGTTGCTGCGGTCCGGCGCAGAGGCAGATCCCGGCCGCGGCGCCAAAGTGATTGCGCTCGCGTCGATCGCAGGCGTGTATGCCGAAGCCGGACTCGCGGCCTACGGTGCGACGAAAGCCGCGCTGATCTCGCTGGTGGAGACCCTCAACGCAGAGGAATCGGGCAACGGTGTGACGGCGTCGGCGATCGCCCCCGGCTACGTCGACACCGACATGTCCGATTGGATCAAGGACCGCATTCCGGCAGACGAGATGATCGAGGTGGCCGATGTCGTCGAACTCGTCGATGCGCTGCTGAAGTTGTCGTCGCGCGCGGTGCTGCCGCGCCTCGTGGTCAGTCGTGCGGGAACGAGCCTGTACAGCGCCTGATCGACGGGGATCGAAGCGGAAACCGGACGCGCATCGAAAATTCGGTGCAAGATGAGCGCCATGCCCACTGTCGACTCCCGGAAGTCCCTGACGAAACGTGTTCGCAGGTCAGCGGTTTTCGCCTCTGTTGTGGTCGGCTCGGCTCTGGCGCAGTGTGCCGTCGCCGCTGCGGGCGTGACCATTCCGTTCCAGATCGACCCGGCGCCGTACGGGAATCCGAACGGAAGCTTCGACGTACCCCCGATCCGCTGCGCAGCGGTTGTCGGCGAACAACCCGGAGCGGTGACGATCACGGGCGGTAAGGAGGACCGGTGGGGCTGTCCGCTGTCCTCCACCGTGAACTGGCTGAACCTGTCGACCGGTGCGGCAGGTTCGGCCCGGCTGTCGGACGGACTGCACGGATTCCCTGCCGAGGCCACGCTGCAGACCGGGGCCGGGCAGGTTGCCGTCCTCGTCGTATCCAGCCCTGGGCTCACGACCCCGGGCGTTGCGACCTTCTTCGTTCCGTAGTCGAACGGGGAGTCCGCGTCGTGCAGTCCGGATCGTCGTGCACTCCGACAGGCGTGTCACTCCTCCTCCGCGTTCTCCTTCTCCTCCCCGCGCCGACGGAGGAAGTTGAACCCGGGCACTCCGGTGATGGCTTGCCGGAGGTCCTTGACGACGCAGAGCAACTCGTGGATCTCGGGTGACACCGTGTCGAGCGTGCCGAGAATCGGCATGATCATGTTCATCCGCTCGGCCAGTTCGGGAAGCCTGTCGAGCATGGCGATCGCCGCGTGTACCTCCGCCGGCGACAACTCCTCGACGAACTGGGACGCGAGCGGCGCGGCTTGTCGTGCGAGAGGTCCGTACGTGTCGAGCAATTCGCCGGCGACGTCGGCACTTCGTCCGGCGGAGTCGATGATCGTCCGGGCATCCCCGGCGACGACGGCGACCTCCCCGACGACTGTCCGGGCCTGTCCGGCGACGGTGTCGACGTCTCCGACGATGGTCTCGGCTCGGGTGGCGACGGTGCCGACCTGTCCGACGATGATCTGGGCTTGTCCGGCGATCGCATCGACGTCTGCAACGACCGACGTCGTCGACGCGATGATCGCCTCGACCTGAGCGACCGCCACAGCGGCATCGCTGACCACGGCCTCGACGCGGCGGATCAGGGACTCGACATTGTCGAGAAGCGCCTCGGCGCGGGCGGGCACCGACACCGCGAACGTGGCGGTGGCGACTGTGCGCTCGACCACCGTGCGCGTGACACCGAGAAGGGAGCCGAAGAGAGGGGCAACGGGTAAGGCGATCATCTTGCCATCTTTCACCACGACGTCCCCGGCGCGACGGCAACCTCACGTTTCGGTCGTCCCGTGCGTCTACCCGATGTGGACCTTGCATCGGATGGAAGGATCGAACCCGTGACCGCATCGCGCACGCACACCCTGATCGACACCCCGATCGGCGACTTGACGTTGGTCAATACCGACGGTGTCCTGTCGGGCTTGTACATGGTGGAGCACCGTCCTTCCCCCGACCGCACCTCATTCGGGCCCCGGACCACCGAGGGGTTCGACGCGGCGCGCGCCCAGTTGGATGAGTACTTCGCAGGTGAGCGCACCCGCTTCACCATTCCGCTCGCACCGGCCGGCACCGACTTCCAACGGACGGTGTGGGCGGCGTTGACCGAGATCGAGTACGGCACCACCTGCACCTACACCGCCGTTGCTGCCGCGGTGGGACGGCCGACCGCGGTCCGCGCGGTTGCCGCAGCGAACGCTCGGAACCCGCTGTGCATCGTGGTTCCGTGCCATCGGGTCATCGGGAGCAGTGGCAAGCTCACCGGATATGCCGGGGGTATCGACCGCAAGCGCCTCCTGCTTGACCGGGAAGCGGCGTTTCGGAGGGCGCGGGCAACTCATGCCCCCGTCTGAGGCAACGGAGCACACACACCTGCCCCCTTTCGAGCGGGTGGTTGCCGACCACGGTCCGACCGTCTTGCGGGTGTGCCGGGCTCTGCTGGGCGCGACCGACGCGGACGACGCGTGGTCCGAGACCTTCCTTGCGGCGTTGCGCGCGTATCCCGACCTGCGGCCGGGCAGCAATATCGAAGCCTGGCTCGTCACCATCGCCCATCGCAAGGCGATCGACGTGCACAGGTTGCGGGGTCGTACACCCGTACCGACGGAGACCGTGCCCGAGCGCCCCGCGACGGTAGGGTTGCCGGGAACAGGTGACGACCAATTGTGGTCAGCGGTTGCTGCGCTGCCGTTCACGCAGCGGGCAGCGCTGGTGTATCACTACGTGGGTGGGTTGCCGTACGCCGAGATCGGCGTGATTCTCGGGAACAGCGCCGATGCGGCCCGAAGGGCTGCCGCCGACGGCCGGGAGGCATTACGACGCTACTACCACGCCGAAACAGGAAGCCGCTCATGAACTTTCCTATTCCGTCGGTGTCGACCTCCGACCTGGCCTGGTTGCACGACAGACTCGTCGTCGACGCGGAAGCTGCGGGGTTGCTGGATGTCGCGTACCGCGTTGTCGATACGCCGGTGGGTCCGTTGCTGTTGGCGTCCACCACGGTGGGGCTCGTGAAGGTGGCATTCGTCGCGGACGGCGAGGATGTCGTGCTCGACGAGTTGGCCCGTCGGATCGGCCCGCGCATTCTCGACGCACCCGCCCGCCTCGACGATGCGGTACGTCAGCTCGGCGAATACTTCGACGGCACTCGTACAGCGTTCGATCTCCCTCTCGACTTCCGCCTCGCGAAGGGCTTTCGGCGGGAGGTGATCTCGCGACTCGACGACATCGATTACGGACGCACCGCCAGCTATGCGGAGGTTGCCGCATCGGCAGGAAGCCCTCGGGCGGTGCGTGCGGTAGGGACGGCCTGCGCGAAAAACCCCTTGCCGGTGGTTCTCCCGTGTCATCGGGTTGTCCGCACCGACGGAGGGCTCGGGCAGTACGTGGGCGGCGTAGAAGCCAAGCAGATCCTGCTCCGGCTCGAAGCCGCCGCGTGATCACCACTACCCGGCTGGCGATGACGCTGCCGTTTTCGGTGGGTCCACTCGTTGCCACCTTGCGGAGACATGCGGTTCCGGGGCACGAGCGTCACGATGCGGCCACCGGGAGTCACTGTGTTGCGCTGCGCACCGCGCACGGCACTGCGACGGTGGCCGTGACACTCCGCGCCGACACCGGATACGTGGTGGTCCGGATCGATGCGCCGCACCGAGCCGATGTCGCGGATGTCGAATCGATCGTGCGCCGTTGGCTCGACCTCGACACCGACCCGGTCGTCGTCGATGCTGCGCTTTCCACAGATCCTGTTCTTGCTCCACTGGTGCGCGCCCGTCCCGGCCTGCGGGTACTCGGCAGTACCGACTGGTTCACCACGGCCGTGCAGACGATCCTCGGGCAACAGGTGAGTGTCGCGGCAGCAGCCACTTTCGCGGGGCGCCTCGTCGCGGCGTTCGGCGACGACGCGCCGGGTGGATTGCGTTGCTCTCCGACACCGCAACGGATCGCTTCCCTCGACCCGGAGGAATTGCGTGCGGCGATAGGCACCACACGGTCACGAGGGAACACCCTGCTTGTCTTGGCTCGCGCGGTATGCGACGGCCTCGATCCCGCGTCGGCGTCCTTTTCCCGTGATCTGCTCGCGCTGCCCGGAATCGGGCCGTGGACCGTCGACTATCTCGCCCTGCGAACCGGCGACCGCGATGCGTACCCCGCCGGTGACCTTGTGCTCCGGCGCGCCCTCGAGGTCGGCACCGCACGCGAAGCGACTGCGCTCGCGGCACAGTGGCGACCGTGGCGTGCCTACGCGGTTGCTCATCTGTGGGCGCATGCAACATTGAATCGGCACCCGTAACGCCCGAACGCACGTATTCTTCGACCAGTCCGGAATGTGCCAGCAGTCCGTCAGCAGTACCCGAGACGGGGGTGTAGACCGCCATGTCGACGAAGCCACGCGTCACGTCCGGTCTGTTGTGGCGGTGTATCGCGTGCGTGACAGTTGCCGTCACGGCCATGGTTCTCGGCGCGGGCAGCAGTGTGGCACAGCCGATCCCGGAGCCTCTGCCTTCGCAGGATCCGTTCTACACCTACGACGGTCCGCTGGCCGATGTCGCTCCTGGCACGATCCTTCGCTCCAGGCCGTCGGTGTTTGCCGCACCGGGCGTGACCACACCGATCGCCAGCACGCAGGTGCTCTACCGCACCACCGACCAGCAGGATGAGCCGATCGTCACGGTTGCGACAGTGCTGCAGCCGCTCACACCTGGTCCCGCCAAGCTCATTTCGTTCCACATGGCGTACGACGCACTCGGATCCGAGTGCGATCCCTCCTATACGTTGAGCGGGAACAACGACAGGGCTGGTGTGTCGCTTGCGGAACAGGCCGTCATCGCCGGGTACGTCGCTGCGGGATACACCGTCGTGGCACCCGATTACGAAGGGCCGGAACTGGAGTGGACGGTCGGGCGCGAATCGGCGTACGCAGCGCTCGACGGAATCAGGGCTACCGAAGAACTGCTGGCACTTCCCGATTCGACGCCTGTCGGCCTGATCGGCTACTCCGGCGGTTCGGTACCGACCCAGTGGGGCGCCGAGGTGGCACCGAGTTACGCGCCGGAACTGAACATCATCGGCGCTGCCGCCGGCGGCGTGCCGGTCGATCTCGCACACAACCTGCCCTACGTCAGCGGTAGTGCCAAGTGGGCAGGTGTGATTCCGGCTCTGGTTGTCGCCTACCAACGGACGTACGACCTCGACACGGAGGCGTTTCTCTCCGCGCGAGGCAAGCAGGTTGTCGCCGAGGTAGCCAACCGGTGCATTGCCGAGTTCGCGTCCGACTATCCGGGACTCACCGACGCGGATATGGTTCGTGCGCCCTATCGGTCGCTGCTCGAAGTCCGTGAAGTGGCGATCGCGATCAACGACAACATCATGGGCACCGCCGGTACTCCGCTCGTTCCGATGTTCCTGGCTGTCGGCCACAGCGACCCCATCGGCGACACCATCATGGTGACCGGCGACGTCGAAGGGCTTGCCCATACGTACTGCACTCGCGGAGTCGCGGTGGCCTATTCCCAGTACGACGGCCTCGACCACGAGGAGGCATTCGTTCCGTTCCAGGCGCAGGCGGCCGAGTTCCTGAACAGTCGCTTCGCCGGCGACAACGTCCGAAACGACTGTGCCTCGATCGGAGTCGGAAATTCGCTCGCGCCTGTTCCGGTGCCCGCAGGCTGATGTCAGGGCCTCAGGTTCCTCCGGACCGTGCCGCGTGCGACTAGGCGAGTGCGAAGACCGGGAAACCTGGTGCGATAGCCGCCAACTCGTCATCGCTGGAGTTTTTGGTGACACCGTCGAAAAATTTCCCGACTTCCCAGCCCCACCGTTGCAGATACTCGCGCAGCACCGGGATCTTGTCGGCGTCCGCAACTTCGGAGGCGCTGAATTCTTCGACGCGACGCCCGAGGCGAAGTTCCCCGGTGCCGGCTACCCGCAGATTGCGCACCCATTGCGTGTGGCCGCGCGGGGCGACGAGGTAGCGCCTGCCGTCGGAGGTGGTCAGCACATTGACCATGGTGGTGCGCCATTCGCCGCTTTTCCTGCCGCGCACTGCAAGCAGGCGAGAGCCCGCGACGCTGATTCCGAGCTTGGGAAGTGTGTTGAAGAACCGGTTCATGATCGAGTCCAGTCCGGTGGGACCGATGTAGCGGGTGGAGGCATCCATGACGTTTCCTCACTCTCATTCAGAGAGCGGTGCTCTCTGTTGAGAGCCAGTGTGCGCCGGTTGGCGGGGCAGAGTCAAGAGCAGTGCTCTCTGTTGCCGTGTCGCCTGCCCGGGACCGGCCCGTCACCACTGCGAGACGCTTACTCCGGGTCGTCGGCGTAGGTCGTGCGCACGGCTGTCTTCATCGGAAAGCGGACCCGCGTATTGCCGAACATCAATCGGGTGGCGACGTCGACCGACGCGGAGATGTGCGCGGACGCGAGCGCGGGGTTGCGGGTGTGCACCACGACTTCGTCGTGCTGGAAGAACACGAGCTCGCCTGCGGTCGGGTCGGGATCGGTGGTCAGCCGTCGCCGCAGTTCGGCGAGGAGGCACAGCGCCCACTCGGCGGCAGTGGCCTGCACGACGAAGTTCCGGGTGAAGCGGCCGCGGGCACGGACGTCGGGCCCGGACTGAAAACCCGGCGGTGCGGGCGGGCAGGCGCGCCCGAGCCACGAATGCACGACCTCCCCGCGTTCACCGGCCTTCGCTGCACGCTCGACGAATTCCACCGCGTCGGGAAAGCTCTTTCGAAGGACCGCGAGCAGCGACCGGGAGTCACCGGAGGTCGCGCCGTACAGCACTCCGAGCACCGCGACTTTCGCCTTCGCGCGGTCGCCGGCGAACGCGGTGGCGGCAACGGGTGCGTACAGGTCGTCCTCGCCCGCGGCGGCGACCATCCGGGGATCACCGGACATCGCCGCGAGGATCCGCGGCTCGAGTTGCCCCGCATCGGCGACGACGAACGTCCACCCGGGGTCGGCAACCACACTCGAGCGGAGCGCTTTCGGGATCTGAAGTGCACCGCCGCCGCGGCTTGCCCAGCGGCCCGAGACGACGGCGCCGGGGACATAGACCGGCCGGAACCTGTTGCCGTGCACCCAAGTATCGAGCCAGTGCCACCCGTTGGTGCTGAACAGTTTCGCCAGGTCGCGGTGCCGGAGAAGCAGCGGCACCGCAGGATGGTCGATCTCCTGCAGGATGTGCTTGCGCGTGGACTGCACTTCGATGCCTTCGCGCCGGAAGGCGTCGAGTACCTCGGTATGCGAGGCGGGATTGACCGGGCGGCCGAACGCCGACCCGATCTCCTCGGTCACGGCGACGATGCCGGCGGGCATCTCGTAGCCGGTGGGCCGTGGTCCGAGAGTGCGTTCGAGGTGGCGTCGATGGGATTCGGCCGAGAACGGCAGTCCGCCGAACCCCATTTCGGCAGCGGCCAACGTCCCCGCCGACTCCGCGGCCACGAGTAACTCCAGACGGGGATCACCGGCGATGCGGCGGCGCTGGTCGGCGAACCGGGAGATCACGGTGTCGAGGTCCACGGCCGGTGCTGCGTCGAACAAGCCGGGGCGCTCGTCGACCGGGTCGTCGGCGGGCGGAGGGGGTAGCCCCTCGCGCATGCTCAGGATTGCGCCCGTCGTCGCCAGGTCGTGGCATCGCTGGACGCGCACGCCGGCACGAAGGAGTTCGCCGTACACCGACGAAGTGGACGTCCACACCCATCGGGGACGATCGGAGGCTTCGATGTCGGCCACCGCGGCCGCGAGGTCGCGATGATGTCGCACCGCTGCGTCGGGGGTTCCGTTCTCGTCGACGGTGACGGTACTGGCGCCGCGTACGGCACCGCTACCGGATGGATGAGGAACGACAACCGTGCGCACCGCTCAAGTGTGCCTCTCGAGGTGTGGCTCTTCTCCGCCGCCCGGCCTCCGGCCCGTCGGGCCCAAGATCGTCTTCACCCCCCGTTTCACCCAAGACAGGCGGCCCCGGGCTCCGCAGCGCGGCTACGGTGGTCGTGCGGAGCCCCGCCGCAACCCCGACATGCGGTGGGGTTCCGTTGTGCCGGGACTATCCGATCTTGACGCTCTCCAGGATGCGTGTGGTCGCAGGCGCATCCTCGAGACGGTGGAATCCGCGCCGATCGTAGATCCAGGTGACCACCACACCGATCAACAGGCCGACACCCAGACCCACGAGGGTCATCTTCGTGCCTTCGGCGAGGCCCGCGGAAAGGTTGCCGTCGAAGTAGAGGATGGCGCGCACCGCGAGGTAGATCTGATGCATCGGTTCGAAGGTGGCGAGCCACTCGAAGAGCGGCGGCGACGCCTCGATCGGAATCGTGCCGCCGGAGGACGGCAGTCCCAGCACGATGAACAGCATCAGGTTCACGATCAGTCCGGCGGGTCCGAACACGGACATCACCGAGAGCGAGGTGATGCCGACCGCGGAGATGGCGAGGGCGCCGTACTCCCAGAGCAACAGCGGGCGCGGCACGGGCATCCCGAGCGCCGTGCCGATCCCCAGGTACAGCGCGGACACGACCAGTGCGAGGACGACCAGGATGCCCCACTTGAGGAACAGCACCTGAAGTCGCGACATCCTGGTGGTTTCCTTGGTGATGTACAACGGTCCGTATTCGGTGGGCACGAACCCCAGCGCGGAATCGACGATGGAACTGACGATGGTCGCGCCGGTGAAGCCCGCCAGGATCAGAAGCAGCGTGTAGTAGAACGCGGACAGTCCGGAACCGGTGTGGGCAGGCAGGGGTTTGTGCTCGACGTCCAGGACGTTGATGGGCTCAGCAAGTGTGAGCGCGCTACCGCCCGAGAGCTGGAGATCGGGCGCGGTCTCCGCAAGTGTCGTACGGACGGTCTTCGTGAGTTCTTCACCCACCGATTTGTTGACTGCGGTCAGCGCCTCGTCACCGATGATCCCGACGATGGCTGACGCGAACGTTCCGGTGCGGGGGTTGCTGTAGAGGGTGATGACGGGTTTCTCGATGTCACCCGGGACGACGCTGGCTTGCGCGAGGATCGACGTTCGCTTCGTGAAATCGCTCGGAATCACGATCGCGCCGTACAGTTCGCCGGTGTCGAGGCCGCGGTGCGCTGCGGCTATCCCCATTTCCTGGAGAGCGATGCGCTCGGAATCGACGCCGTCGAGCACCGCGGCGGTGATCTCGGATCCGAGGTTGCGGCGCGCATCGGCTCCCGGCATGACGTCGCCGACATCCTGGTTGACGATCGCCATCGGGAACTCGCGGAGATTCTCGGACGGCTCGAGCATGCTGCCCAGGTAGAAATAGCCCAACGCAGCCATCACCGCAGTGACCACCACGAGTGGTGCCAGCCAGAACCGGGCGCCCCGCAGGGTGTGTCGATGTGGATCGACCGGGATGTCGGAAAAACTCACCCGTCGATTGTGCACACGTGTGTGCTGATTCGTAGAACCAAGTGGCGGAGTGCACATGGGGCGCGTGGAGAAAGCGTGGGTCACGCCGGGGTGAACCAACCCAGCAATGGATACAGGACTCCGGCTCTTCACAATAGTGTGTCTCACACAGTATGGTGAGCCGCATGAGTGATCTTGATGAGTATGCCGGGCACGACCAGGAGGTGCGACGAGGGTCCGTCGTCGTCGCGAGCCTCCTGATGCTGCGCGTTCCCGGCTACGGCTACGGATTGCTCGAGGCTCTCGCAGCCGCCGGAATCGCAGTCGACGCCGGCACGCTGTATCCGTTGCTGCGACGACTCGAAAAGCAAGGCCTGCTCGTCAGCGAGTGGAACACCGACGAGGCGAGACCACGCAAGTTCTACCGGACCTCCGAAGCCGGCGCGGAAGTTGCGCGGCGGCTCCTCGACGAGTGGTCGGGTCTCGCTCGCACCTTGCAGGCCATCGCATCCACCTCGGAAGAAGGCGCATCATGACGCTCACAGACCGCTACATCGCCGCAGCTTTGCGCAGCCTTCCTGCCGACAAGCATCAGGACATCGGCCGTGAACTCCGCGGCTCGATCGCGGACGCCGTCGACGCCCGGATCGCGGCGGGCGAGTCACCGGTGGATGCGGAGGCCGCGGTACTCACCGACCTCGGCGATCCGGACCGACTCGCGGCAGGGCTCGCGGGACGCCCCATGTACCTGATCGGGCCCGAGTTCTTCCTCGACTGGTGGCGCCTGCTGAAGGCGCTGTTGTGGATTGCTCCTCTCGTCGGGGCGATCCTGCTCGTGGTCGACCTCATCGGGGGCAGTACCGGCGTCGAGGTGCTCGTCACGGGGTTGTCCAGCACCGTGGAAGTGGCCCTGCAGATCGTTTTCTGGGTCACGGTCGTCTTCGCCGTGTTGGAGCGCAACGGCACCCGTCGCAAGGATTTCGCCGCCGAGTGGACCGTCGACCGGCTACCGCAGTCCGTCACCAACGGACGCGTGTCGCTGGGGGATACCGTCTTTTCCGTCGGAATGCTCGTGTTCCTCATCGTGGTGTTCATCGCGCAGCGGACGTCCTCTTCCTTCGAAGACTCCGAGGGTGCCCCGATCCCGTTCATCGCACCGGACCTGTGGAACTTCTGGATGCCGGTGCTCCTCGCCGTACTGGCGCTCGAGGCCGTGTTCGAGATCGTCAAGTACACGGTCCGGCGCCGGACGATTCTGCTGGCCGGCGTCGACACCGTTCTCAACCTGCTTCTCGCGATTCCGCTGGTCTGGCTGCTGTCGAGCGACAGGTTTCTCAACCCTGCGTTCTTCGACGCCGTTTTTTCGGGTGTCACCTTCGCGGGCGGACCCGAACAGATGGCGCGCTTCTCTCAGGGGATCCTCGTCGTAGTCGTGGTGGTGGCGGCGTGGAGCATCGGTGAGGCGTGGTTCAAAGCACTGCGCCCGCTGTCCCGCTCGTCGGCGGCGGTGTCGCTGTAACGTCGTCACCGACCTGCGCGGCACCACCCCAGGAACCCCCGGGAGTCGAACCATGGCGTTCTACCGACAGCTCGGCGTCATCCCGCCCAAGCGTCACACCCAGCACCGGGACGACCGCGGCGCCCTCTACTACGAGGAATTGATGGGCGAGGAGGGATTCTCCTCGGACTCGTCGCTGCTCTACCACCGGTACATCCCGTCCGCGATCGCCGACGCCACCACATGGGAACTCGGCGACCAGAACACCGCGCCGAACCACCCGCTCGCACCACGGCACCTCGAACTCCACAAGCTCTTCCCCCCGGAGATCTGGTCGGAGACCGACGTGGTCACCGGACGTCGTCTGATCCTCGGGAACCCGGACGTGCGGATCTCATATGTCGTCTCGTCGAAGGAATCACCGCTCTACCGCACCGTGGTCGGCGACGAAATGGTGTATGTCGAGTCCGGAACCGCCGATGTCCACACAGTTTTCGGCACTCTTTCGGCGAAACCCGGCGACTACGTGCTGCTGCCGGCAGCCACCACGCATCGCTGGGTGCCGACCGGTGACGAACCACTGCGTGCCTACATCATCGAGGCGAACAGCCACATTGCTCCGCCGAAGCGTTACCTGTCGAAGTACGGGCAGTTCCTCGAGCACGCTCCCTTCTGCGAGCGCGACCTGCACGGTCCCGCGGAACCGGTACAGGTCGAGGAGGAGAACGTCGACGTCCTCGTCAAGCACCGCACGTCACGCGGGATTGTCGGCACGCGATACGTGCTGGCGCATCATCCCTTCGACGTCGTCGGGTGGGACGGCTGCCTGTACCCGTACACGTTCTCCGTTCACGACTTCGAGCCGATCACCGGCCGTGTCCATCAGCCGCCACCCACGCATCAAGCGTTCGAAGGCAACAACTTCGTGATCTGTAATTTCGTGCCCCGCAAGGTGGACTACCATCCGCTCGCGATTCCGGTGCCGTACTACCACTCCAATGTCGATTCGGACGAGGTGATGTTCTATTGCGGCGGAGACTACGAAGCCCGCAAGGGTTCGGGCATCGGGCAGGGGTCGGTTTCCGTCCACCCGGGCGGTCACGCGCACGGTCCGCAGCCCGGTGCCTACGAGCGCAGCATCGGTGTCGGGTACTTCGACGAACTGGCCGTCATGGTCGACACCTTCCGCCCGCTCGAACTCGGTGAAGGTGCACTCGCCTGCGAGGACCCGTCCTATGCGCGCAGTTGGAGTCGCACTCCGGGAGCAGGGGAATGACCCACCCACGACGCGCTGTCATCGCGATCCCCGAGGGCTCACTCTTCGGACCGGACAACCTGCCCTACGGGATCTTCTCCACCGCGGATACCGAGCCGCGTGTCGGTGTCCGCGTGGGGGATTCGGTTCTCGACCTGAGCCGGTTGTTCGACGACATCGTCTTCGCCGAACCGTCGCTCAACGCGTTCATGTCTCAGGGACGCGCACGGTGGGATGAAGTTCGCGCAGCGATCAAGAATGCGATCATCGGCGATCTCGACGACGACGCGGTGTTCTCGATCGACGATGTCACGCTGCACCTTCCCATCGAGGTGGCCGACTACGTCGACTTCTACGCCTCCGAGAACCACGCCTCGAACCTGGGCCGGCTGTTCCGCCCGCAGAATCCCGACCCGCTCATGCCGAACTGGAAGCACCTGCCCGTGGGGTATCACGGCAGGTCGAGCACCGTTGTCGCCTCGGGTGTGGACATCGTTCGCCCGTGCGGCCAGCGCAAGGGACCGAACGACGAGGTTCCCGTCTTCGGCCCGTCCGTCCGCCTCGATATCGAAGCGGAGATGGGATTCGTCGTGGGTGTCGGCTCGCCGATGGGCTCGCAGATCGCTCCCGACGAGTTCGCCGACCACTGCTTCGGCGCGGTGATCCTCAACGACTGGTCGGCCCGCGACATCCAGGCGTGGGAGTACGTGCCGCTCGGGCCCAATCTCGGAAAGTCGTTCGCCACGTCCATCTCTCCGTGGGTGGTGCCGCTTGCTGCTCTCGAGGCCGCGCGGATCGACACGCCGGTGCAGGACCCGGAGCCGCTGCCCTATCTGCAGGGCAACGAGAAGTGGGGTCTGGACATCGATCTCGCCGTCGAATGGAACGGTCACGTCGTGTCGCGTCCCCCGTACGCGCAGATGTACTGGTCGCCGGCGCAGATGCTCGCCCACACGTCGGTCAACGGAGCGGCCACGAGGACGGGTGATCTGTTCGGTTCCGGCACCGTCTCCGGGCCGGAGAAGGACCAGCGTGGCGCTTTTATCGAACTGACTTGGGGTGGTGCAGAACCGGTGCGGGTCGGGGACGAGATGCGCACGTTTCTCGAAGACGGCGACGAGATTGCCATCTCGGCTACGGCTCCGGGCCGCAACGGCACCCGAATCGGATTCGGGGAGGTCCGCGCACGCATCCTGCCCGCCACCGGCGCGGGGAGTTGAGGAATCTCGTCAGTCGGCTTTCCTGGTCGCGTCAGGTTCTTCGTCGACCGAGAGAAGCTCTCCGACAGTGCAGTTCAGGGCACGGCATACGGCGGTGAGCGTGGAGAACCTGATCGCCCGCGCGCGCCCGTTCTTGAGCACCGACAGGTTGACGACGCTCACGCCCACCTGATCCGCCAAGTGCGCCAACGTCATTCCGCGTGACGCGAGCAGGTCGTCCAGATGGCACCGTACGGCATGGTCGGGTTCGGGCGGCATCAGACGAGTCCCGCGTTGTCGCGAGCCATACGACTGCCGATGCGAAGCGCCACCGCCACCGCGGAAAGGGCCATGCAGAAGACGTAGCCGTACCACCACTCGGGACCGAGTTGTGCATAGCCGAGGTCCTGCCAGGCCAGATCCCGGACGACCAGATTGGAGCCGAGCACGCGCGGGAAGGTGGGGGCGATGATCGTGACGATAGCGGCGATGGACGCGGCCCAGACTCCGCGGACTGCGCCTCGGTCGAACATCCTTCCGCGCAGGAACCGCACCATGACCCACGTGAGTAGACCGAGAACCGTGAGATAGCCGATCGTTTCCAGCGCGTCGGCGCTGCGGAGGAAGCCGACGGTTACCGGCGAGACGGTGTCGGTTCGGAGGACGATATCGGTCGTCGATGCGACGAAAACCTCGGTTCCGTTGGGGGAGGCCATGTTCGGAGGCGGTACGTCGCCGAATTCGATCCGCGCGGTCACGGTCCCGCTCTTCAGGTCGTCGAGGAGTCCGACGAGATAGTTGGCGACTACGACCACGGCGACCATCGTGAATACCGCGATCGAGCACCAGAGGTCCTTGCGGTCCTTCTTGGATGTCTCGACGGGCGTGACCACTTCCAATTCGGCGGTGTCCATGGTGCCTCCCGGTATAACGAATGTCGATATTATCGATATTCGTTATACACATCGAAAAACGATATGTCTATGGGTGGCGGCAGGCCGACTATCCGATCTCGATCGCGTCCCCCACCGCGATGAGACCGCACTGGGTGACGGTCGCGTAGACCCCGATGCAGGCACCGGGTTCGTCGCCCGCAATCTCGGGCGCGACCGGCCGCGCCATCACCGTGCGCAGCATCTCGCGCCGCGCCGGCACTTCCTGATGGGCGAGGGTCACCATCACGCAGCGCGTGGTGAGCTTGCTCGGTTCGACCACGGCGGAACCGATCCCGACCGGTTTCCCGATCCACTCGTCCTCGACGAAGCCAGCCCGCGCGGGGGATTCGACGACGATCTGCGGCCGGAACCTGCGCAGAGCGACCGCCGGCGTGTCACCCGTGCCCAGGCCTTCTACCGCCGATGTGGACAAGAGATGAAGCGGCGCTTCGTCGTACGTGCGGGGTTGCGCCTCGAGCCTGACGGGCCGCCCGGTGATCTCCGACAGCAGATCCGCGAGAGCGGCGTCGTCACCGTGGACGACGGTGCCGTCCGGAAGCGTGATCTCGAGTGCGGCAGGGTCGCGTGGATCGACTTCGTCGAGCAGTCGCGCACGGCACGACAGCAAAGAGCCCCACCGGCGGAACCGCTTTGCGCTTGCGACATCGCCGGTCTCCGGATCGACGACCGCCCATACATGGTCCCCGCGCAGCCCGTCCGACTCGACGGTGGCCGCGTCCATCCGCTCTCCACCGAACGACTTCACCGGATAACGCCACAGCTGACCGATTCGCACAACGTGCCAGCATACGGCGCGGCCGGGGCAACCAGGGAGGACAGCGCACCGGGGTGACCGGGCCCACATGGTGACTAAGGTGTCCGCCATGACGGACAACACGACACGGCGCTGGGGTATCACCATTCCGCTCGACGGCATCCCGTTCGACCAGCAGCGGCGGGTGATCGAAGAACTGCCGGATCTCGGCTACACCGACGTGTGGTCGTCCGAGGCCGGCGCCGGAGACGCCTTCACGCCCCTCGCGCTGGCGAGTACCTGGGCTCCCACGCTCCGGTTGGGCACCGCGATCGTCCCGGTCTACACCCGCGGGCCGGCGACGCTCGCGATGTCCGCCGCGACGCTGGCGGCCGCGGCGCCGGGCAGGTTCGTCCTCGGTGTCGGCACGTCTTCCGACGTCATCGTCGAGAAGTGGAACGGGATCCCCTTCGAGGAACCGTTCAAGCGCGCCCGCGACACGCTGCGCTTCCTGCGGTCCGCGTTGGCCGGTGAAAAGGTGACCCACGAATACGACACGTTCTCCGTCCAGGGATTCCGCGCAGGTCTGGTCCCGGACCCTGCCCCGCCGCTTCTGCTCGCGGCCCTGCGGCCCGGCATGCTCCGGCTCGCCGGCAAGGAGGCCGACGGCGCGATCATCAACTGGCTCTCCGCCGAGGACGTCCGCACCGTCGCCCCGTATGTGAACGAAGGTGGCGCGGGCAAGGAGATCGTCGCGCGGATCTTCGTGCTCCCGGGTCTGGACGCCGACACCGCCCGCGCGATCGGGCGCCGAATGATCGCCGCGTACATGAACGTTCCGGTCTACCGCGCGTTCCATGAATTCCTCGGACGATCCGACGATTTCGCCGGAATGTGGCGACTGTGGGCAGAAGGCGACCGCAAGGGTGCGCTCGAGGCCATCCCGGATCGGGTGGTCGACGATCTCGTCGTGCACGGTGCTCCGGAAGAATGCCGCGAGCACGTCGAGCGCTACATGGACAACGGCGTGACGACGCCCGCGATCGCGTTGCTGCCGTCCGAGGATCCCGCACCGATGATCAGGGCACTCGCACCGCGCTGAGCTTCCTGCGCCGATTCCACGGTCGTGTTCGGCACCGCTCCGGGTGTCGCGGTGGTGCACGTCGGTCCGGTCCGGCAGGCTGGGACCCATGACCGACACCAGTACCGCGCCCGTGCTCGTCGCCGTCGACGACGCCAGTGGAATCGGCGTACTCACGCTCAACAAGCCAGAACAGCGCAATCCGCTGTCCGTGGACACGATGCGCGAGGTGATCGCGGGTCTGATCGCGCTGTCCGCGGATACGAAGGTGATCGTGATCCGTGCGGAGGGGCCGGTCTTCTCGGCGGGACACAACCTGCGCGACATGATCGGGCGAACGCTCGAAGAAGAACGGGCCATCTTCGACACCTGCAACGAGATGATGAAGACCGTCCAGGCGATCCCTCAGCCCGTGATCGCGTCGGTGCAGGGACCGGCGCTGGCCGCGGGCTGCCAACTGGTCGCCTCGTGCGACCTCGCGGTGGCCGCCGACGACGCGGAATTCGGGACGCCGGGTGTGCGCATCGGCCTGTTCTGCTCCACGCCGATGGTCGCGGTCAGCCGCGCCGTCGGACGCAAACGCGCGCTGCAGATGCTGCTGACCGGTGAGACGATCGATGCCCGGACGGCGGCCGACTGGGGACTGGTGAACATCGTCGTGGAGGCCGGCGCGCTGGACACCGAGACGACGTCGCTCGCCGCGAAGATCGCGGCCGCGTCCCCGGCCACGGTGCGGATCGGCAAGCAGGCCTTCTACCGGCAGATCGAGCTTCCCCAGGACGCCGCATACGAAGAAATGGCGGAGACGATGGCGGCCAACGCGGTCATCGACGACGCCCAGGAAGGTATGTCCGCCTTCCTCGAGAAGCGGGCGCCGGAATGGACGGGACGGTGACGGCGCTGCTTATCGAGCGCTAGGTCTCGACCAATTGTTGGACGTCCTATAACGTGACGGCATGAGCCCCGATCCCCGCGCGAACACCGTCGACGGCATTGTGCACCGTTCCGCTGCCAGGTCCCCCGAACGCGTCGCGCTGCGGTTCGCGGATCGCAGCCTCACCTACCGGGAACTGGACGCCGCCGTATCCCGGACCGCCGCGCATCTGCTGTCTCTCGGCCTCGCCGCGGGCGACCGGGTCGCCGGGTACGGCACCAATTCCGACGCCTACGTTCTGGGCTACCTCGGCGCGGCGCGCGCGGGTCTCGTGCACGTGCCGATCAACTACGCCCTGCGTGGCGAGGAGTTGTCGTACCTCCTCGCCCAGTCCGGTGCCGCGGCGGTCCTCGTCGATCCGGCGCTGCGAGACGAACTCGACCGGGTCCTCGACGACGTGCCGGCCGAACACGTACTCGTGCTGCGTGACGCGGACGGATCCCTGCTCGATCAGGTGACGAGCGGCCCCGTGCCCGAACTCGACGCGGCGGCCTCGGACTCCGACCTGGTGCAGTTGCTCTACACCTCGGGTACCACCTCGAAGCCCAAGGGCGCCATGATGACTCACGGTGCTCTCGTCCACGAGTACACGTCGTCGATGGTCGCGCTCGACCTGCGCGCCGACGACAACCCGCTGATCTGCATGCCGCTGTACCACTCCGCGGCGATGCACGTGTTCCTGTTGCCGTACCTCGCCGTCGGCGCGACGATCACCCTGATGCCGGCGCCGGACATCCCGGAGATCCTGCGGCTGATCGAAGCCGAGGGCATCGGATCGCTGTTCCTCGCGCCCACCGTCTGGGTTCCCCTGGCCAACCACCCCGACCTGGACACCCGCGACCTGTCGTCGCTGCGCAAAGCGCAGTACGGCGCGTCGATCATGCCGGTCACGGTGCTGAACCGGTTGCGTGAGCGTTACCCGGATCTCGGTTTCTACAACTGCTTCGGGCAGTCCGAGATCGGCCCCCTGGCCTGCGTGCTGGGGCCCGACGAGCACGCCGACCGACCCTCGTCGTGCGGCCGAGCAGTGCTGTTCGTCGAGACCCGTGTGGTCGACGCCGCGGGCAACGACGTTCCCGACGGTGAGCCCGGCGAGGTGCTCTACCGGTCGCCGCAGTTGTGCCTGGGGTACTGGGAGAACCCGGAGGCGACCGCGGACGCCTTCCGTGACGGCTGGTTCCACTCGGGCGACCTGGTCACGCGTGATCCCGAGGGCTACATCACCGTCGTCGACCGGATCAAGGACGTGATCAACACCGGTGGCATCCTCGTCGCCTCCCGCGAGGTCGAGGACGCCCTCTACACGCACACAGCCGTGGCCGAGGTCGCCGTGATCGGGACACCCGACGAGAAGTGGATCGAGGCGGTCACCGCCGTGGTCGTGCTCAAGGACGGCCACACCGTCACCGAGCGTGAACTCGTCGAACACGTCCGCGCCCGGCTCGCGCCGTTCAAGGTGCCCAAGATCATCCGTTTCGCGGATACTCTCCCGCGCAACCAGAGCGGCAAGCTTCTCAAACGGGAACTGCGCGCTGTGTGACCGGATGCCGGACCGGCGCAGTCCGACCGAGCGACTGTGACATCCGGCCGAACCGGCCGGAGATCAACGAAGGGAACCCATGAGGAACAAGCACGTGCCGTCGTGGCACGACGACGAGGTGCGGGCACTGTCGGAACTGGCCGGTGACTTCTTCGAACGCGAGGTCATGGCACACGCGGAGAAGTGGGACGAGCAGCGTCGCATCGACCGCCACGTATGGCTCGAGGCAGGCAAGCTGGGTCTGCTGCTGTGCTCGGTGCCCGAAGAGTACGGCGGCGGTGGCGGTACGTTTGCGCACGACCTCGCGGTGTTCGAGGCGCAGGGCTACTCGGGCGACCTCGCACTCGGAATCTCCGTGCACAGCGGGATCGTCGCGCACTACATCCTGGAGTACGGGACGGAGGAGCAGAAGCGGACCTGGTTGCCCGGCATGGCAACCGGCGAGATCCTCGGTGCGATCGGCATGACCGAGCCGGGCGCCGGCTCCGACCTCAAGGCGATCAAGACCACCGCCATCCGCGACGGTGACGAGTACGTCGTCAACGGATCGAAGACGTTCATCACCAACGGCTCGTCGGCCGACGTGATCGTCCTCGCCGTCAAGACCGACCCGAAGGCCGGCGCCAAGGGTGTGTCGCTGCTCATCGTCGACCTGCGTGACTGTGCGGGCTTCGCGGTCGGGCGCGTGCTCGACAAGGTGGGCCAGCATGCCGCCGACACCTCGGAACTGTCGTTCACGGATGTGCGGGTGCCGGTGTCGAACCTGCTGGGCGAAGAAGGTCAGGGCTTTTCGCAGCTCATGGCGCAACTCGTGCAGGAACGCCTGATCATCGGAGCGCAGGCAGCGGGTGCCATGCAGCGCGCGGTCGAGGAGACCGTCCGCTACACCAAGGCGCGGCAAGCGTTCGGCCACAGCCTCTTCGAGTTCCAGAACACCGCTTTCGAACTCGCCGAATGCCAGACGATCGCCCGCACCAGTCGCATTTTCCTCGATCACTGCATCGAGCAGCACCTGCGTGGCGAACTCGACCCCGCCGACGCGGCGATGGTGAAGTACTGGCTCACCGACAAGCAGTGCGAGGTCGTCGACCGGTGTGTCCAGTTGCACGGCGGCTACGGCTACATGCGCGAATACCTCATCGCGCGGATGTACGAGGACGCCCGGGTCCAGCGGATCTACGCGGGAGCGAACGAGGTCATGAAGGTGCTCATCGCCCGGTCGCTCTAGACCGGAGTCCTACCGGACGCTGCTCGTGTTCGTCGACGAGTGTGGTGCGGCGTAGCTCACCACGGCCGTTCCGTGGTGAGGTACGCGGCCATCTCCTGACTCTGACGACGGTGTGCGCGGCGATGTTCGGCGCGCGCCTCACCGGATGCGTTGAGCTTGCGCTCCTCGTCGGACTCCGGGATCACCGGCGGCACCGCGGTGGGGCGTCCGTCGTCGTCGATCGCCACGAAGGTCAGGAACGCAGTCGCTGCGATACGGCGCTCTCCGCTGCGAAGATTCTCGGCGGTCACCTTGACGAACACCTCCATCGAACTGTGGCCGGTCCAGGTGACGAACGACTCGAGGCACACCGAGTCGGTCTGGTGCACGGGTGCGAGGAACGCCACAGAATCGGTCGAGGCCGTCACGACGGATGCGCGGCTGTGGCGGGTCGCCGAGATCGACGCGGTCATGTCGATATCGCTCATCAACTTGCCGCCGAAGAGCGTGTTGTGATCGTTGACGTCGTTGGGAAAGACCCTGTTGGTCTTGACAACTCGTGATTCGCTACAGGTTTTTGCTTCCACGTGGATCCTTTCGGGGGTGGGACCTGCAGGATCTCTGCCGATCACACCCATCCAGCGTACGACGGTCCGAAGACCGCGCGCCTACGCCTGCCGGTCGGATGCCCGGGTGTGGTGGGCGATGATCTTCGTCAGCATGGTGACGAGTTGCTCTCGTTCGGCGGCGTCGAGTGGAGCGAACGCTTCGTCCTGCACGCCGGTGAGCACGCGTTCCAGTTCGGTGAGGCGGTCGCGGCCTTTTCGCGTGAGGCTGACGATGTTGCGCCGGCGGTCCCGGGGGTCGGGCGCACGCCGGACGTACATGCGATCGGCCAGTGCGTCGATGCACGCCACGACGTCGCTGCGGTCCAGGCCACACCGGCGTCCGAGTTCGACCTGGCTCGAGGGACCGAATTCTTCGAGGGCGGAGAGCATCCGGTAGTGGTGTCCGCGGGCGCCCGCGGCGTCGAGACGGTCGAACACCATGCGGTGCACCCGCATCGCCGATTGTGTCAGCACAAAGCTGGGGAGGTGGTCGAGCCGGGTCGGCACCGGATAGTTGTCGGGGTCGGACATGGGGTGCACCTCCTTACGGTCGGTAGTACTGGGTGTCGGTCACGTCGCGCGACTCGGCGCTGCTCGGACTCGCCGTGATCAGTGGCGGCGGTGATCGGTGACCGCGGTACGTGGACCACGTCGCGGGACGCTCGAATACCCTCCGGATTCGACGAGAAGCCGGATCGCTCGATACCGGTGTGGGCGAAGAGGTTCGAGGTATTCGATCATGCCGGCGTCGTCGAGCGGGGCGCCGAGCAGTGCCCAGCCGACGACGGTGGCCAGATGATAGTCGCCGACCGACAGGGCGTCGGCGTCACCGAAAGCGCGCTGCGCGACCTCGGCGGCGGTCCAGACTCCGACGCCGGGCACCGTGCGCAGCCCACGTCTCGCGCTCAACGGGTCGCGGTCGACGAGCCGTTCGAGGGAGTCGGCCGACTGTGCGCACCGAACGATGGTCTTGGCTCTGGCGGGGTCGACGTTCGCGCGATGGAACTCCCACGACGGAATCCGCCGCCACACCTCAGCGCTCGGTGGCACCCGCATGCCGTGCGGGGCGGGGCCGGGCGCGGGCTCCCCGAACCGCGTGACGAGGTGGCGCCACGACGCGAACGCCGCGATGCCGTGCACACGCTGTTCGAGGATCGCGGGGACGAGCGACTCGAGGACGAGGCCGGTGCGGGTGATGCGCAGTCCGGGCATCCGGCGGTGTGCCTCGGCGAGTGCGGGATCAGCAGGAGCGAAACCGGAGGGGTCGTCGTGTGCGCCGAGCAGCGCGGGCAGCCTCTCGATCAGTTCGGCGGAGCCGGGGCCCCACGCCAGGCAGCGGGCGGAATCGGACCCGGCTTGCGTGATCCGGTAGGTCACCGGCCCGGACTCCATCCGGGAAACCCGCCACACGGCGCTGCCGTCGCGGCGGTGACAGGGGTCGTAGTGGCCGTGCTGCAGCGGGCGTAGGGTTTGTCCGACGTCGACGGGCCCGGGCACTCTCACGAGAGTGTCGACAGGTGCGGCATCGTTGACGGACGCGGTCACAGACTCACCGTACCCCTCTGTACCTGCAGGTCTTCTGTGACGGCCGCGACGGTTTCCCGGTGTCGGACGGAAAGGCTATGGTCGGCGACATGATCATCGTGAGCACCGACGGATCCTGCCTGCGCAATCCAGGCGGCGCCATCGGATGGGCGTGGGTCAATCACGAGGGACCGAGCGCATCGGGAGGTGAACGCTCCGGTACCAATCAGATCGCCGAACTGCGCGCCGTCCTCGAGGCGCTGCGCGCCCATCCGGGCGCCGAGCCCATGATCATCGAATCCGACTCGCAGTACGCCATCAAGTGCGCGTCCGAGTGGCTGCCCGGGTGGAAACGCAAGGGCTGGAAGACGTCCACGGGTTCACCCGTGAAGAACCTCGAACTAGTGCGGGCGATCGACCGCGAACTCGTCGAGCGCACCGGGCCGGTGCGGTTCCGGTGGGTGCGCGGGCATGTCGGCAATCACTTCAACGAAGTTGCCGACACCCTGGCGGGGGAGGCGGCGCGCGAGATGGCCGCCCGTCCCGGGCCGATCGAGATCCCCGAGCCGCTGCCGCGCTCGGTGGCGCGCGCCGACACCGCGAGAGTCCAGGACGCCGAGCTCACGCTGTTCTGACGGCTCCGGTACGCCCGGCCTCGGACCCTGCCCGCTCGGGTACGGTCACGGCATGAGCGAGGCCGACCAGATTGCGCGCTTCCGGCGGGAGCACGGCATCGACACACTCGTCGACGTACACACCCACTTCATGCCCGCGAACGTCATGGACAAGGTGTGGGCGTACTTCGATTCGGCCGGACCGTTGGTGGGCCGGCACTGGCCGATTTCCTACCGGACCAGCGAAGACGAGCGCGTCGCGCAACTCCGGGCGTTCGGCGTGCGGTACTTCACCTCGATGGTGTACCCGCACAAGCCCGGCATGGCGGCGTGGCTCAACTCGTGGGCGGCCGAGTTCGCCGAGCGCACTCCCGGGTGCCTCCACACCGCGACCTTCTACCCGGAACCCGGGGCGGGAGCGTATGTCGCCGCTGCGCTCGACGGAGGTGCGAGGGTCTTCAAATCGCACGTGCAGGTCGGCGACTACACGCCTCTCGATCCGCTGCTCGGCGAGGTGTGGGGGACCCTCGAGGACGCGGCGGTGCCGATCGTGGTGCATTGCGGTTCGGGTCCGGCGCCGGGCACCCACACCGGTCCGGAACCGATGGCCGAACTGTTGCGCCGGTATCCACGGCTGACGGTGATCGTCGCGCACATGGGGCTGCCCGAGTACGTGGATTTCCTCGACCTCGCGGAGAAGTACGAGCGGGTGCACCTCGACACGACGATGGCGTTCACCGACTTCGTCGAGGAGGCCACGCCGTTTCCGCGTGATGCCCTGCCGAAGCTCGACGCGCTGCGATCGAAAATACTGCTGGGCACCGACTTTCCCAATATTCCCTACAGCTACCTCCATCAACTGGAAGCACTCGCACGTGTCGCGCCCGATTCGGACTGGCTGCGGGAGGTCTGTCACGACAACGCGGCCGCGTTGTTCGGAATCGAACAACGCGACCGCTCGCCGGTGCCGGACGACCTTCGTCCGTGAGACGGATTCCTACACGGTCACGTCGCGGCGCCGGATCTTGCCGGTCGCATTACGGGGCAGCTCCTCGCGGGTGATCCGCCAGTGTGCGGGCACCTTGTAGTACGAAAGGCGCTCCGCGCAGAAGTCGCGCAGTTCCTGCTCGCTCGCGTCGTGGCCGGAATGCAGCACGACCACCGCCGCTACTTCCTGGCCGAGGTCGTCGTGGTCGACGCCGATCACCGCGCATTCCTGTACGGCCGGATGCTCGTCGAGGACCTGCTCGATCTCGGTCGGGTACACGTTCTCCCCGCCGCGCAGGATCAGATCCGACCGGCGTCCCGTCAGCCTGAGCCGGCCGTGTTCGAGGATTCCGAAGTCGCCGGTACGCAACCATCCGCCTTCGGTGATCGCGGCGGCGGTGGCGGCCTCGTCCTCCCAGTAGCCGAGCATCACGAACGGGCTGCGGACGCAGACTTCGCCTTCGACGCCGTCGGGAACCCTGTCTCCCAGGGGATCTCGGATCTCCATCGCCACGGTGAGGATCGGACTTCCGAGGGTGCCGGGGAACGCCTCGAGTTCGCCTGCCGTGGCGACCGCGACGGCGGTGCTGCATTCGGTGAGGCCGTAGCTGTCGACGAGTGCCCGGTCCGCGAAGGGGAACTTTTCGCGCAGTCGCTTCTTGAATGCGGGAGATGAGGGTGCGGACGCCAACGCGAACGCGGTGAGAGACGACAGGTCGTAGCGATCGGTGTCCTCGTGTTCGAGCATGCGCGAGGCCATGGTCGGGACCGCACCCCAGTTGGTGACCTTTTCGCGTTCGATCAGCCCGAAGACCTGATCGATGTCGAAGCGGCCTTCGGTCAGGACGACGGTGCTGCCCGTGGCCAGGCGCGGCACGGCGAGATTGTGGAGACTCGCGATGTGGAACAGCGGTGAGGTGAGCAGGTACCGGTTGTCACTCGGTACGGAGTCGTCGTAGGTCCGGCCGTACATGTGCGCGACCATCGCGTCCGAGTAGCGGTGGTAATCCACCACGGCAAGAAGGTTGCGCTGCGAATGGAGCGCTCCCTTGGGCCGGCCGCTCGTTCCGCTCGTGAAGAGGATGACCGCGGGATCGTCCTCGTCGACGTCGGCCGTGGGAAGGTCGGCGCCGGCCCCCTCGGCGACCAGGCGGGGCAGGTCGTCTTCGACGGTCAGAACGGTGAACCCCGAGACCTGCACCTTGGCGAGCACTTCGGCGCGCTTGGCGTCGGCGACGACGATCTTCGGCCGCACCATGCCGATGCCGTGCTCGAGTTCGGCCGGCGTCCACCACGAATTGAGTCCGACCGCGACGGCACCGAGACACTGGGAAGCCCAGAACGCGATGACCCATTCGGGTGAGTTGGCGCCGAGCAGTGCGACCCGGTCTCCCTTTTCGATGCCGTACTCGTCGCGCATCGCGGTCGCGACCGCGGCGACGGCGTCGGCGTGTTCGGCGAACGAGATGCGGCGATCGACCGTCACCAGGTAGTCGCGGTCTCCCCATGCTTTGGACGCGGCGACGAGGTCGCCGACCTTCCGATCGCGGTTGCGGATCACCGGCATGCGGTTTCCGCGCACCTCCTCCTCGACGATTTCGAATCGCCCTCCGGGGCCGGTGAGTTTCGAAGTCACCTGGATCAGCATTTGCTGGAGATCTGCTGGCGCTGTCATGGACGAGCCTTTCCGGTTGCCGACAACTACTCGTGTCACGTGACGCACAAGATGTCACGTCTCCACGGGCAGTGGGAGTGAACCATGCCACTGGATGGTAGACCTGTGGTGGCGGTCACTTGCTGGTCTCACTCACCGGGAGTGTTCAAGGTGGGCCAGGTCGCCCTGGCTACCTTCGCGTCACCCGACACGCCGATGTGATGCTTCGGCCCTCGCCGTCCACAGTATTCGAGCGGGGCTCGGTTTGAGATCAAGGAGACCTCGCAGTGAAACGCAGCTCTACTACGAAGCTGGTGGCGACATTGGCCGCCGCCCTGGTGGTGACATCCGCCTGTGCGTCCGATCGGGAAGGTGACGCGGTCGTGTCCGCGGGAGCACCCGCCGCGGCCGGAGCGTCGGCGCAGACGTCGGAGACGTCGTTCGGCACCCTCGAATCACCCTGTGGTGCAGGAGATGCCGGAGGGACCACCGATCAGGGTGTGAGCGACACCGAAATCCGTATCGGCTACGGCGACGACCGCGGCTTTGCGAAGAGCCCGGGCCTGAACAAGGAAATGGGCGACGCCGTCGCTGCCATGATCGACTGGTGCAACGAGCAGGGCGGCATCAACGGCCGCCGGATCGTCGGCACCCATTACGACGCCGCAATGATGCAGGCCAACGCTGTCGTGCAGAACGCGTGTGCCTCCGAGTTCATGCTGGTGGGCCACGGATTCGCAATGGATCAGACGTCCGAGCAGACCCGTGTCGCCTGCAACCTCGCGGCCGTCCCGGCATTCACCGTCTCGCCCGACGCCGCGAACGGACCGATGACCTACCAGGGTGTTCCCTTCCCCGTCGACTACGCGAACGGATCGCAGTGGTTCCAGATCGCGGAGATGTATCCGGAACTCGTCGGTGAATTCGACGTCGTCGACAGCACGATGCCCACGATCATCACGGCGAACACCAAGGCCCGCTCGATCGCCGCGGCAGCCGGGTTCACGCTGAAGAACTGCGGCGTCACGCTCAACTACGACGGTGAATCGAGCTACGTCCCGTTCGCCGAGAAGATCAAGCAATGCGGCGCTAAGGGCCTGTGGACGTCCCGCTCGCCGGTGCCCGCGGAATTCAACTTCGTGAAGGCACTCGATCAGGTCGGCATCGATCCGATCCTCCTGGGCGAGGCCACCTGGTACGCCAACGCGGTGCCCACCTGGAACGGCGAGACCGGTCTGCTCGACAACATGCATGCGGGCATGACCTTCCAGATGCTCGAGAACGCGGACGCCGTGCCGGCGGTGAAGAAGTACACCGAACTGGTCACCGAGGCGGGCGGCAAGACCGCACTCCTCGGCATGCAGGCCACGTCCTCCTTCCTGCTGTGGGCGACGGCCGCGAAGGAATGCGGATCGGGTCTGACCAGGCAGTGCATGATCGACGAACTCTCGCAGATTCACGAATGGGACGGCGGCGGATTGCACGCCGTCACCGATCCGGGTGCCAACATGCCGGCCACCTGCGGACTCGTGGTGTCGCTGAAGGGTGCCGACTACTCGCAGGCGTTCCCCGCGGACGCGGCCGAGTTCAAGTGTGACGACCGGTACCTGGTCGCCACCGACGCATCGACGTGGGGCACGGAACTGGGTCCGGATCGGATCGCCACGAAATACCTGAATCCGAACGTCATCAGGCCGACCGCCTGATCCGTTCGACCGGTGCCGGCGGCGTGATACACGACCGCCGGCACCCTCGAGCAGAGGTACTTGTATGGATACCTTCCTGACCTTCACGATCGTGGGGTTGGTGCTCGGATCGGTGTACGCCATCGCCGCATCGGGCCTCGTTCTCACCTACAACACGTCGGGCATCTTCAACTTCGCGCACGGCGCGCAGGCCATGCTGGGAGCGTTCGCATACTGGCAGCTCCGCTACGGCTGGGGCCTGCCCACGCCGGTGGCGCTGATCCTGGTGCTCGGCGTCATCGGACCGGCGGTGGGACTGCTGCTCTACATCCTCATCATGCGCGGCATGCGCAATACGGCCGAGGTCACCAAGATCGTCGTCACGGTCTCGATCCTGCTGGGCATGCTGTCGGTGTCGCACTGGTTCTGGCATCCCGAGCAGGCCCGGACGATGACGATGTTCTTCGGCGACCAGAACGGCATCGAACTCTTCGGTGTGGGGATCCGCTACCACGAGCTGATCTGTATCGCGGTCGCGATCCTCATCGCGCTCGGACTGCGGGTCATGTTCACCCGGACACGCGCCGGTGTCGCCATGCGCGGAGTTGTCGACGATCCGGATCTGTTGCGGCTCAACGGTCACGACCCGGATCGGCTCGCGGCGCTGTCGTGGGTGATGGGCTCGACCCTCGCGGTCCTCGCGGGCATTCTCGTGACACCCATCAACGGCGGCACGCTCGAAGCGAACATGCTGACGCTGCTGGTCATCGACGCGTTCGCAGCCGCGATGTTCGGCCGCCTCCGGAGCATTCCGCGCACCTTCGCCGGTGCCGTGTTCCTCGGCCTGGCCGCAACGTATGTGCTCGCGTACTTCCCGACGGCGTGGACGTGGACGTCGAACCTGCGGGTGTCCCTGCCGATGATCGCGCTGTTCGTCGTGCTGATCGTTCTGCCGCAGGACCGCTTGCGCGGCGCGGTGACCCGGACCCGGGAGCGCTACCACGTGCCGTCGGTGCGCAAGGCCGTCGCGTGGGCGGTGGCTCTGGTCGTGATCGTCTACGCGATCCGCCTGCTGATGGTCACCTCGGCGATCACCACTCTGACGATCGGAATGACCTTCGCCATCATCGCGTTGTCGCTGACCCTGTTGACCGGGTACGCCGGCGAGATGAACTTGGCGCCGGTGTCTTTCGGTGCGATCGCCACCATCGTCGCGTTCCATTTCGGAATCTCCGGCACCGGGCTCGCGGCACATCTGAACCTGTGGGGTGTTGCGCTGGGAGTCGCAGCGACCGCGGTCGTCGGTGGCCTCATCGCGCTGCCGGCGCTCCGGCTTCGCGGCCTCTACCTGGCGTTGGCCACCATGGCGTTCGGAGTGTTCCTGTCCAACATGGTGTTGCGCGACACCACCGTGCACGAACTGTTCGGCATCAGGTTCTCCATCTTCACCGACGGGAACATCGCGATACCCCCGCTGAAGGTGGGGCCACTCGATCTGCGCAACCACACCGTCTTCCTCATGACGGTCACGGTGATCTTCGCGGCGCTCGGCGTCGGCGTCATCGCGCTGCGCAACAGCGGGTACGGACGTCGCCTCGCGGCGATGAAGGACAGCCCCGCCGCGTCGGCGATGCTCGGGCAGAGCCTGGTCCGGCTCAAGCTCGGCGTGTTCACTCTCTCGGCCGGTATCGCGGGACTGGGTGGCCTGTTCATGGCGAGCGCGATGGGATCGGTGTCCAACGAGAGCTTCTCGATCATGGTCAGCCTGTCGCTGCTGATGCTCACCGTGGTGGCCGGTATCGGCTACGTATCGGGCGCGTTGTTCGGCGGCCTGTTGTCGGGCGTCGGGTTCGCGGTCATCATGACGTCGTTCTCGAACCTCGCGTCCGCGCAACCGGAGATCGCGGGTCTGTGGACCTTCCTCGGGCACGTCGCGGCGGTGAGCCCGGCGCTGATCGGTATCGGTGTCGCCGCCAACCCCAGCGGCAGCGTCCACCAGGTCGTCGAGGGTTATCGCCGTCTCGCCGACGCGAAACCCGTCCTGATGGGTGGCGGCGCGGTGGTCCTCGTGTCGTACGTGCTCGCGCTCGTCGGAGCACTCGACAACTGGTGGTTCGCCTCGATCACCATTGCGACGGTGTTCATTCTCCCGGTGATGGGGCAGTGGCTGATGCTGGAAGCGGTGCTCGGTGCAGACGAGGCGGCACGACGTCGCCCGCTGATCCCGGAACGGCTGGGCGTCGACGAGCCCTACAGCGAGGCGGTGCGCGACGAGATCGATCGTGAGCTGGGTATCTCCGGGTACCTGTCGACCCCGCCCGCCCGTGCGGACAAGGAGCTGGTCACCAATGGCTGACATGCCGATTCTCGAAACCCGCGGTGTCACCGTCCGTTTCGGCGGACACGTGGCCGTCAAGGACGTGAGCATACAAGTGGGTCGTGGAACCGTGACCGGCCTGATCGGGCCCAACGGTGCCGGCAAGACCACCCTGTTCAACACGATCACCGGACTACAGAAACCCTCCGCGGGCAAAGTGTTCGTCGACGGCAGGGACGTGACCACGCTGGCGCCCTACAAGCGGGCTCGACTGGGTCTCGCGCGCACGTTCCAGCGTCTCGAACTGTTCGTGTCGCTGTCGGTGCGCGACAACCTCCGGGTCGCCGGCGACATCCACAATGCCAACTCACGCAAGCACATCGACGTGGAAGCGGAAGCTGATCGGTTGCTCGAACTGACCGGTCTCCGCGACATCGCCGACCGGGACGTCTCCGACATCCCGACCGGTCGGGCACGTGTCGTCGAGGTGGCACGAGCACTGATGACCGATCCGCGGGTCCTGCTGCTCGACGAACCGGCGTCCGGTCAGACGGAGCAGGAAACCGAAGAGTTCGCGGCACTGCTGTCCGGCCTCGCGGCGGACGGACTCGCGATCTGCCTCGTCGAACACGACATTCCGCTGGTGATGAAGATCTGTTCCACGATCCACGTGCTCGACTACGGCGCGGTGCTCGCAAGTGGCGTTCCCGACGAGATCAAGAACGACCCCGCAGTGATCAATGCCTACATCGGAACCGAGAAGGAGGCGGTATGAGCCCCGAACCCCTGCTCGAACTGTCCGGCGTCCGTGCCGGATACGGCTCCATCGAGGTGTTGCACGGGGTGGACCTCGCGCTTCCTGCCGGGACGGTCGTCGCACTGCTCGGACCCAACGGAGGCGGCAAGACCACGACGCTGAAGGTGTGCTCCGGCATCCACCCCGTCTCGTCCGGTGAACTCCGGATCGGTGGTCATGTCGTCAACGGGGCATCTGCGGCCGAGTTGGCGCGACTGGGGATCTGTTCGATCCCCGAGGGCCGGGGCGTGTTCCCCAACCTCACGGTGCGCGAGAACCTGTGGATCGCGACCGGCACGGGCGTCCCACTGGCCGAACTCGAGGACGTCGCCTACACGCGGTTCCCCGTCCTCGGCGAACGCCGCACCCAACTCGCCGGATCGATGTCGGGCGGCGAGCAACAGATGCTCGCGCTGTCGCGGGCGCTCGGGACGAATCCCACGGTGCTCCTGCTCGACGAACTGTCGATGGGGCTCGCCCCGCGGATCGTCTCGCAGATATACGACATCGTGGGAGAGCTTGCGGCGGAAGGAGTATCGATTCTCGTTGCGGAGCAGTTCGCTCGGGCGGTCCTGCCCATCGCCACCAGTGCCGCGTTGATGCTGCAGGGCCGCGTGGTGCGCACGGGCGATCCGGCGGAGATCGAAGAAGAACTGTCTACCAGCTATCTAGGAGGATGAGGATGACCACTGCGGTCGACGAACGACGTGAGCAATTCAAGCAGGACGTGGCGGCGCTGGGTCTCGGTACCGCGACCGGCGGATCCGGCGGGATCGGCCGCATCGTCGGCCTCGTGTTGATGGTCGTCGGTGCGGCAGCCGCATTCGTCGTCTACATCGCGTCGCTGGGGTTGTCGGACCTACGGGACCTTCTGTCGTATCAGTTGCTGAGCATGGGTTTCGTCGCCCTGACGCTGATCGGTGCGGCCGTCTACATCGCGTCGGTGGTGGCGAAGGTTCTGAGGCTGTGGCTGGTACGTCAGTTGCTCGAAGGCAACGCGCAGACCGAGCGGATCGTCGAGGCCCTGTCGCACGACAAGATCTGATCGCTTCTCCGGATTCGAAACAGCAGGCCCGGCCCCGACATTCGTCGAGGCCGGGCCTGCTGTGATTCGAGTCGAGGGGGTCAGGAACCCGCAGCCTCGAGCCCGGTGGTGATGTCGGCGAGGATGTCGTCGATGTTCTCGATACCCACGGCCAGGCGGACCAGTCCGGGGGTGACGCCCGCGGCGAGCTGCTCCTCGGCGGTGAGCTGCGAGTGGGTGGTGGACGCCGGATGGATGACCAGCGAGCGCACGTCGCCGATGTTGGCGACGTGGCTGTGCAGGGTCAGCGCGTTGACGAACTTCTTACCCGCGTCGATCCCGCCCGCGAGTTCGAACACGACGATGGCGCCGGGGCCCTTGGGCGTGAGCTGCTCGGCACGCTCGTGCCAGGGCGAGGACTCCAGGCCCGCGTAGGCCACGGAGAGAACCTCGGGCCGCGCCTCGAGGAACTCGGCGACCTTCTGCGCGTTGGCGACATGGCGTTCCATCCGCAGGCTGAGCGTTTCGATGCCCTGCGAGATGAGGAACGCGTTGAACGGCGACACAGCCGAGCCGAGGTCGCGGAGCAACTGCACCCGTGCCTTGAGGGCGAAGGCGGGAGCGCCGAGATCGGCGAACACCACCCCGTGGTAGCTGGGGTCGGGAGTGGTGAAGCCGGGATGGCGGCCCTGGGTCCAGTCGAACGTGCCGCCGTCGACGATGACGCCCGCGATCGCGGTGCCGTGGCCGCCGAGGTACTTGGTGGCGGAGTGCACGACGATGTCGGCGCCGTGCTCGAGGGGACGCAACAGGTACGGGGTGGCGACGGTGTTGTCGACGATCAAGGGCAGGCCGTTGTCGTGCGCGACACCGGCGATGCCGGAGATGTCGAGGATGTGGTTCTTCGGGTTGGCGATGGTTTCACCGTAGAACGCCCGCGTGGTGGGACGGACCGCCGCGCGCCACTGCTCGAGATCGTCGGGATCCTCGACGAACGAGACCTCGATGCCGAGCTTGGGAAGCGTGTAGTGGAAGAGGTTGTAGGTGCCGCCGTACAGGTACGGGCTCGACACGATGTGGTCGCCGGCGGAGGCGAGATTGAGGATCGCGAACGTCTCGGCTGCTTGACCGGAGGACAGGAGCAGCGCGGCGACACCACCCTCGAGCGACGCGATGCGCTGTTCGACCGCGTCCTGTGTCGGATTCATGATGCGGGTGTAGATGTTGCCGGGCTCGGCGAGCCCGAAGAGAGCCGCGGCATGGTCCGTGTTGTCGAACGTGTAGCTGGTGGTCTGGTAGATCGGCAGCGCACGGGCCTTGGTGTCGCCGCCGGCGGGCTGACCGACGTGGATCTGCTTGGTCTCGAAGCTCCACGACGCGGTGGGATCGACGGCTTCGGGGGTGTTGTCGCTCATGGGTCTACTGCTCCGGATTCGGTGAGTGGAACGGGTCGTCGAGACGCTGACCTTCACGACCCCGGGCGCGGCGCCGCCGTGAGAGCGGTTCGTGGGGGCCGGGGGTGGGTGCGGGCGGTCAGCCGGCCGGGCACCCGCACATACACAGAAGACAGGCATGACGGCGCGGTCGCTGTGCCGACCACTCGTACGTCTTGCTCACGGCTCCGACAATAACGGCTGGCGGCGATTCCGACCAGGCCCGTAGGAAACCGCGCGTCGCGGCGGCGGGCGGCCCCGGGACCGGTACCTACACGCTGTGTGTTGCTCTTCCGTCGCCGTGTGTGATCCTGCTAACGTACTGGAACAGATTCTAGTTTGGTGGGGCGCGCAGGGTCGTGGCCAGTGCTTTTGGAGGTAAATTTGACCGCCGTCGACTTCTCGCTCGAGCATTCCGGCACCCCGGTGAAGCGCGAACTACCGCCATCGATGATCGACCGGATGACGCTCATCCTGGAGAGTTTCGACAGCCGGGGAGCGCTCACGCTCGAAGAGGTCACCTGCCGTTCGGGGTTACCCCGCTCGACGGTGCATCGCATCCTCGACCAGTTGGTCGGCCGCGGCTGGATCGACCACGCGTCGTACGGATACTGCCTGGGCGCACGCGCGCTCGGACTCGGTGGCAGCGACACCGGTCACCGGCGTATCCGCGAAGCCGCCGCCCCGCATCTGCACGACCTCGCGATGCAGACGGGTGCGGTCGTGCACCTGACTGTCCTCGACGGCAACGAAGTGCTCTACCTCGACAAGGTCGGTGGGCAGCTCGTTTCGAGCGTCCCATCGCGGGTCGGCGGGCGGTTTCCCGCGTACGCCACGGCGTGCGGCAAAGCGATCCTGGCCTGGCTCGAGCCCGAGCGCGTCGACGCGCTCTACGGCAAGCGGCTGCCGCCGTGCACCGAGCGGACCATCGGCGACAATGCGGCACTCCATCAGGAACTCAACCGGATCCGCAAGCGTCGTGGCGTCGCCTTCGAGCGCGAAGAGGCTGCGCCGGGTATCGGCTGTGTCGGGGTGGCGCTGCGCGGTGTCGACGGGCCGGTCGCGGCGCTCTCGCTGGCGGCGGATGCGCGCTCGACCCGGCTCGAATGGGTTGCGCCGATCGTCGCCGATGCGGCCCGCAAGATCACCCGAACACTCTTTCCCGATCAGGAGCGCGACGAGGCCGTTTCCGGTTCCCGGATGGCGACCGGGCCGCTCGGCAGCGTGATTCCCACGGCCGCCGGACTCCGATAGTCGCGGGACGCGCGCTTCAGCCTTCGGGATGCAGTGCCATGTAGCGGGCGGGCAGTTCGCCGCCGCCGTGTACCGCGAGATCGGCCCCGTTCACGTAAGTGGCCAACGGACCGGCGAGGAACAGGCACGCGCCCGCGATGTCGGACGGCACCGCCATGCGCTGCATCGGCAGGGTCCTGGTGACGGCGGCACCGCCGTCGGATCCGTACACCTCGGCGGCAGCTTCGGTGCGGATCAGGCCGGTGGTGATGTGGTTGACCCGCACCTTCGGCGCCCACTCCAGAGCGAGGGCCTTCGTCAGTGCGAGCAGGCCGGCCTTCGCTGCGGTGTAGGCGGCGGTGCCGGGTTGCGGGTCGTGCGCCGACACGCTTCCGATATTGACGATCGAACCCCCCTCGTCCTGCCCGGACATCACGGCGTTCGCAGCCTGGGCGACGTAGAACGGCGCGAGGAGGTTGAGAGCGACGATCTTGTCGAAGAAGCGAGTCGACACCGTCGCGGCATCCGAATCGGGTGAGCCACCCGCGTTGTTGACGAGAACGTCGAGGCGTCCGAACTTCTCGACGGCCGTCGCGACGAGGGACTTCGCCTGCTCGGCGTCGCGGATGTCGACGGCGGCGAACTCGGCCGTTCGGCCGTCGATTTCGGGCAGTCGTTCGGGCGCGGTCCGTCCGCAGACCAGCACGTCCGCACCGGCGGCCAAGAAGCATTCGGCGATGACGTACCCGATGCCCTTGGTGCCGCCGGTGACGAGGACCGCGCGACCGGTGAAATCGGCAGGATTGTCGAAGAACATGCCGCGGAGACTATGACGAAATGTGCCACGGTGCCCCGACGTTCCCGCTCAGCAGGTGCCTAGAGCAGGTGAACCTTCTTGTAGAGGATCTTCGACGGTCCGCCGATCAGGCCCACGTTGTCGAGGAAGGTCATGAGCTTGGCGCCGGACTTGCGCACCCGGTCGTGGTGGTGCGTGTTGTTCCGGGCTTCCTCGAGGGCGCGCTCGGTGTCGAGGCCGGCGTTGGCGTAGACGTCCGGGTGGATCATGCTCTTGACGACGAAAAACACGACGACCGCAGTGTTGATCCGTTCGATTGCGAGCCGCAGGCGGCTCGCACCGTTCAGTCGGCGTCCCACTTCTTCACGGGCGAACCGGATGTGGCGCGCCTCCTCGAGGACGTGGATCTTCGAGACCGCACGTGTGACGGGCTGGACGCGTTCGTCGCGCATGAAGTCGCGCTGCATCATGTCGAGGATTTCTTCTGCGGCCATGACCGCGGCGTACGCGTTGGCGCCCTTGAAGAAATGGCCCCACAGGCGGCCGAGGTGGTGGATGTAGCGGGGCGGCCCGTAGCTGGGCATGTTGAGCCGTTCGCCGGCGCGGGCGAACATCACGGAGTGACGGCACTCGTCGGCGACTTCGGTGAGCGCGAACTGCACGTGCCGGCTGTGCTTGTTTCGGTCGTAGACGTCGCGCAGGAGCATCTGCATGAGCAGGATCTCGAACCACAAGCCGGTGCTCGACACGCTCGCGGCCTCGTGCTTGGTGAGCTCGATGCGCTGTTCGTCGGTGAGTTCGTCCCACAGGGCGGTGCCGTAGAGCGTGCTCCACTCGGGGGTCATGCCGAACTTGTCGTCGGGAACCGGTGCTTCCCAGTCCACCTCGACGACCGGGTCGTACGACTTGCGTGCGGACGAAGCGAGCAGACGACCGGCCGTTTCCTCGCGATCGGAAAGCCGGATGCCGGGTACGAAACCCTTGCTGGATTCGCGGGTGAGCGATGCGGTCATGTCTCCACCTTTTAGTGTGACGACGGGTAACTGTTAAGTGAGGTTAGCGTGATCGCGGGCACAGCACAACGTCTACGACGAAAGTGTCCGGACGAACGCGAGAGCAGTGACGAACGCGAGGGCAGTGACGAACGCGAGGGCAGTGACGAACGCGAGAGCATGCGGGGGTGTATGTGACAACAGTCCGAGGCACTGTGGACAGTAGAACTGTTCGCAGAGAGGTCGTGGTTCAGGCATGAACATCGTCGTCGATAATCGGCTGTCGGAAGTAGAACTGTCCCGCACCCTGGATTTCCTGGTCGGCGATGCCTACTGGAACAGGTGGCGGTCGCGCGATCAGATCCGGAAACAGTTCGAGAGCGCTTGGAAGGTTTATGTTGCAAGGGCATCGGATTCCGGACAGTTGCTCGGCGCGGTTCGAGTGTCATCCGACGGTGTGAGCTACGGATACATCGCGGACGGGTTCGTATTCTCGGAGCGTCGAGGCGAGGGCATTGGAAGCGCCATGCTCGAATGCCTGCTGTCCGATACCGAGGCAGAGGACTTCCGCTGGATGTTGCATACAGCAGACGCGCAGCCGCTCTACTCTCGATTCGGCTTTGTCGCCTACGGTCCGACGTATATGGAACGCCCGAGCAGACACAGTCAGCCCGCCGGTTAGACGCCTCTCGTGCAGACCTATCGCCAGAGCACAGCGTGTATCCGTCGACTTTCCACGTCAGCCGGGCCTGGGTGCCTCCGGTCTCGACGGCGATCGTTCCTGCAGGAGATCACGCAGCAGGATCGGGTGGTGCGGTGGATCCTGCAGGGGGCGGACGGTTCTCGTTGCGTGCGTCCCTGCCTACGTGCCGCGAAGGGCGCAGCACGTAGGCACGTGAGTGCCGGAAGTCCTTGACCCGCAGATTCCGCACCACGTGCAGACGGAACTCGTCGCTGTCGCCGAGTGCTTCCGCGAGCTCCGCGTCGACCAGGACGGAACCGGGCCGGGCCGCGCCGGTCAACCGTGCGGCGATGTTGACCACCGACCCGAACAGGTCGCCGAACCGGGCAAGCGCCGGACCCGACGCCATCCCGATCCGCAGTGCCGGGGTGTCCTCGAGCGCTGCGAACGCCTCTTGCAGTTCCAGCGCGATACGCGCGGCGGCGACCGGGTCCTCGGCGGCGAACATGACTTCGTCGCCGACGGTCTTGATGACCCAGCCGGCGTGCCGGGTGATCACGCGGGAGACTTCCGCCTCGAAATGGTCGAGCAGCACGTTGAGTTCGTCGGCGTCTATGCGCCGGGTGAGCTGGGTGTAACCCACCATGTCGGCGAAACCCACGACCAGCGGGCGGGTCTGCACGTCGCCCTGCGCCCGCACGGCCGTGCGGTTGGTCGTCGAGACCAGATGCCGGCGCCACATGTAGCCCTGCAGGTTCTCGGCACGGTTGGCGACCCGGCGGAGGATGTCGTCGACGAACTCGCGGATCTCCTCGTCTTCCGGGGGCGTGGAGGCGTGGCTGTAGGTGCTGGAGAGCTGGGCGACGACGTGACCACTCAGCAGGGCGAACTGCCACTCGCTCAGCCGCGACATCGACTGTCCGAGAGAACGCGCCGCGGACAGCTCTGCGGAGGGATCGATGGCGCCGCTGCCGAGAATCGCCGCGACATCCTGCAGGGCGCCCAGGTCCCCGTCGGTGAACATGACGGCGTCGGGATCCGGGTCGACGGTGAATCCCAGGGCCTGCCACAGCTGACGGACGCGAGCCGGCTCGAGCTTGGCGAGATCCGCGACCTCCTGCAACGTGTACCGGCGAGCACCGAGGAGGGTGCGTTCGAGTTCGGATCGGATCGTCGCGACCACCTCGGGGGTGGCTTGCGGACGCTGATCGGACGGGGTCACGAGACCATCCTTACCTGTACTCCGGTTGTGGAGGTTGTAGATTCCGCCCACCGGCGCTCGGTGTCGTGTCGTACACCTGTGCGACAGTGGGCGTCGAAAAAGCGCCGGACACTCCAGCGAGCCGAGAAAGGACATGCATGTCGCCCCGCACACGCGCGGACCATCTGACGGAGGAACAACTCGGAGAGCTGAGTAGTGCACTCGCGGACGGTCGTCGCGCGACTGTATATCTCGTCGACGGCATTCCGAGCCTCGGCATCGAACCCGGCGCGTCGGCGCGAGTCATCTCCGTTAGCGGCAGCACCGTCACGGTCCGGCCGAAGGGCGTGGACGACGAGCTTCCGTTCGAATCCGACGAACTGCGCCTGAACCGGCAACCCGCCGGAGTACCGGCGAAGAAGACCGCACCGGCGAAGTCCGCGCCCGCCCGGTCAGCAGCATCGGCGGCTCCCGCTCCGAACCCTCGTGTGCCCGAGCCGGTTGCATCCGCACCCGCTGCCCCCAAGTCCGTATCGAGGCCCGCGCCGGCGCGCAGCGTCCCCAGCGTCCAGGAGAAGAAGCCCGTGAACGACACGACCCCCGGGTCCGCTGCTCCCGCCAAGCCGAAAGCGCCGGTCCGTAAGGCCAAGAAGGCGCCCACGATCAGCATCACGGTCACCATCGACCCCGAGAGCGAATGGACCGTCGGAATCGCGCACGGGACACGGAAAGTCGGAAAGCCGTCGCCGGTGGCGCCCGACGCCGTCGAGCGGGCCGTCAAGGAACTCGGCGATCCCGGTGCCATCGAGGCGGTCCAGTCCGTGATCGACGCGGCCCGCACCGCCGCCGAAGAGCGAGTCGCGCAGCTCAGCCGCGAACTCGAGGAAGCCCGAAAAGCTCTCGAAAGTCTCGGCGCAACCCCGAAAACAGGCATCGACCTCTAGTACCCTCACAACGAAGGTCGCCCGCCGCGCGAGAGGGACACGATGTTCTGAAGGTTCGCTCTACTGGCCGCAGCAGTGATGGCATTGGCGGGCGGTGGGATGGGGATAGCCACCGCAGCACCTCCTGTCACCCTCGGCGGTGGTTCGGGGATCACTCTCGGCGACGGTGGCCAGGACATCTACGACTGCACCCTCACCACCATCGGAAACGACGCCGCCGGTCGCCTCGTCGGCCTGACCGCGGCGCATTGCGGTCTCCCCGGCATGACCGTGAAGGCCGAGTACGACACCGCGGCCGGTCCCGTCGGCCGGATCGTCTCCGCGAACACCGTGCTCGACTACGCGGTCATCGAGTTCGACCGGAGCAAGGTCGTACCCGTCAACCGGGTGGGGAACACGTCGATCACCGGTCTGGGGTCCCCCGCGGGCTTCCCCGACATCGCGTGCAAAGAAGGCCGCACGACGGGGAACACGTGCGGCGTCGTGTGGGGCGACGTCTCCGGTTCGCAGGAAACCTGGACCCAGGTGTGCGTCATCGAAGGTGACTCCGGTGCGCCACTGGTCGTCGGCACGACGCTCGTCGCGATGGTCAACGCGTACCTGTTCGCGCCGTGCGCCGGCCCGCAGGTCGGAACGAACATCGACGTGATCTTCGGCGACATCAACGCTCGCGGAGGTGCAGGAACGGGCTTCCGGCCGATCTAGCCGGAAGCCCTTCCCACACAAGGGCGGATCGGCGTTATTCGCACACCGCGCCGTGCGACGCCGAGCCCACGAGCTTGGTGTACTTGGCGAGCACACCACGTGTGTACCGCGGCGGCAACGGTTCCCACCCTTGCCGCCGCGTCGCCATCTCCTCGTCGCTCACCAGCACGTCGAGGACGCCACCGGCGACGTCGAGGCGAATCCGGTCACCGTCGCGGACGAAGGCGATCGGTCCGCCGTCGACCGCTTCGGGTGCGACGTGCCCGACGCACAGTCCCGTGGTGCCACCGGAGAAACGACCGTCGGTGAGAAGCAGGACGTCCTTCCCCAGACCCGCGCCCTTGATGGCTCCGGTGATCGCGAGCATCTCCCGCATTCCGGGGCCACCCTTGGGGCCCTCGTATCGGATGACCACCACGTCACCCGCCGTGATGGTGCCGTCCTCGAGCGCATCCATTGCCGCGCGTTCCCGCTCGAAGACCCGCGCGGTGCCCTCGAACACCGACTCGTCGAATCCCGCCGACTTCACCACCGCGCCACCGGGAGCGAGAGTGCCCCGCAGGATCGTGATGCCACCGGTGGGATGAATGGGGTTGCTCAGCGCCCGCAGCACCTTGCCGTCGGGATCGGGCGGGGCGATGCCCGCCAGATTCTCCGACAGCGTGTGACCGGTGACGGTGAGACAGTCGCCGTCCAGCAAGCCCGCGTCGAGCAACGCCTTCATCATCACCGGCACACCGCCGATGTGGTCGACGTCCTTCATGACGTGTGTGCCGAACGGTTTGACGTCGGCGAGGTGCGGGACGCGCGCCCCGACTCGGACGAAGTCGTCGAGGGTGAGTTCCACGCGCGCCTCGTGGGCGATCGCGAGCAGGTGCAGCACCGCGTTGGTGGATCCGCCGAACGCCATCACCACGGCGATCGCATTCTCGAACGCCTCTTTCGTCAGGATGTCCGACGCGGTGATGCCGCGGCGCAGCATCTCCACGACCGCCTGGCCGCTGCGCCGGGCGAATCCGTCGCGTCGGCGTTCGGTCGCGGGCGGCGATGCGCTCCCGGGCAGCGACATTCCGAGAGCTTCGGCCGCGGCGGCCATCGTGTTCGCGGTGTACATGCCACCGCACGCACCTTCACCCGGGCAGATGGCCCGCTCGATGACACCGAGGTCGTCCTCCGACATGAGGCCTCGTGCGCAGGCACCCACCGCCTCGAAGGCGTCGATGATCGTCACGTCCCGCTCGGTGCCGTCGGACAACTTGGCGACACCCGGCAGGATCGATCCGGCGTAGAGGAAGACCGATGCGAGGTCGAGGCGGGCTGCCGCCATGAGCATGCCCGGCAGCGACTTGTCACAGCCGGCCAGCAGTACCGATCCGTCGAGTCGTTCGGCCTGCATCACGGTCTCCACGCTGTCGGCGATCACTTCCCGCGACACGAGCGAGAAGTGCATTCCTTCGTGTCCCATCGAGATGCCGTCGGACACGGAGATGGTGCCGAACTCGAGGGGATACCCGCCCGCGGCGTGCACACCTTCCTTCACGGCCTGCGCCAGTCGGTCCAGCGAGAGGTTGCAGGGGGTGATCTCGTTCCACGACGACGCCACGCCGATCTGGGGCTTCTCCCAGTCGTCGTCGCCCATGCCCACCGCGCGGAGCATGCCGCGGGAGGCGGTCTTCTCGATTCCGTCGGTGACGTCGCGGCTGCGGGGTTTGAGGTCGGGAACGTTGTGGCCGGGCCGATCGGTCATGACGCTCCGTGTCCGCGGGGGTCGCGTCCGGTCAAAGCGAGCAGGCGGTCCTGCACGGAAGCATCGTCACCGACAGGCACGGGATCGGCGAACAGCCCGCTGCCCGCAAGCATGTCGGTCTGTGGCTGGAGGTCCTTGTAGACGGCGTCGACGAGAACCGGATCGAGTTGCTCGTCCGATCCGGTGGCGCGGGCGAGGTCCCATGCGTGGATGGTGGTGTCGCCGACCTGCTGCCTCAGGTAGTCGACGCACGGCACCGCACCGTAGGAGAGGTGGATTTCCTGGTCGGCCGGCGTCTTGGCCCACGCCTCGGTCGCCTGCTCGGAGAACTTGGCCCACGCGGCAGCAAGGTCGTCGCCGAGGGGTTCGAGAGCGGACTCGGCCTCTTCGAGTGTGCGTCCCGACAGCAACGGCGCTACCCAGCGTTGTTCGTCGACGACGTGCCGCACCAGTGTCTCGATGTCCCATTCGGTGTCGGGGGTGGGGGCGTGCCAGTCGGTGATCTGCGCGACGCGGTTGTCGAACTCGCGCCGAGCGGTGCGTTGTAGTGAAACCCAGTCGTTCGCCATGGTTCCCACCCTAGACACGGGTGGCCTGTGATCACGGCGATTTCAATCCGTGCGCCCGCGCTCGGCGTGCGTCAGGATCGACCGGGAGCCCACGGTTTGTGGGGCTCGTCGCCGATTCGAGGAGAGTGCATGTCCGTCCCCACCGTCGAGCTTGCCCCCGGGTTGACCGTCAGCGCCCAGGGTTACGGAGCGATGTCGGTTTCCCCTGTGTACGGACCGATCGACCCCGGAGAAGCGCTCGCTACGCTGCACCACGCGGTGGACCTTGGAATCACCTTCGTCGACACCGCGAACGTGTACGGCAACGGCACGAGCGAGACCGTGGTCGGGAAGTTGCTCGCGGCCCGGCGCGACGAGGTGCAGGTGGCGACGAAGTTCGGTCTGGTGGGAGCCATCGGGTCCACCGGTACCGGCAACCGCCGCATCGACGGGCGGCCCGAATACGCGAAGCAGGCGATCGACGAGTCGCTCGGCAGGCTCGGAGTGGACAGCGTCGATCTCTACTACCTGCACCGTGTCGACCCGGAGGTACCGATCGAGGACACCGTCGGCGCGCTCGCCGAACTTGTGCAGGCCGGCAAGGTGCGCCACATCGGCTTGTCCGAGGCGACCGGACACGAGATCCGCCGCGCGCACGCCGTTCATCCGATCGCGGCGGTGCAGTCCGAGTGGAGCATCGTCTCCCGCGACGTGGAGCGGCACGTGGTGCCGATGGCTGCGGAACTGGGCATCGGGTTCGTGCCGTATTCGCCCGTGAGCCGTGGGCTGCTCACCGACTCGTTCGACCCAGGGCAACTCGGCGACGGCGATCTGCGCCGCCGATTCCCGCGGTTCGGGCCCGACGCCCTCGCCGGCAACCTCACAGTGCGCGACGAGGTCCGCGCGGTCGGCGACGAGGCGGGAGCAACGGTCGCGCAGGTCGCGCTGGCGTGGCTGGACGCGAAGGCCCGCGAGTTCGGTCTTCCCTCGGTGTCGATTCCCGGCACCCGGTACGCCGCGCGGGTCACCGAGAACGCGGGCGCGCTCGACGTCACGCTCACTCCCGACCAGATCGCGCGACTCGATCTGCTCGCCGGCAAGATCGTCGGACCGCGGTCGGCAGACCCGCAGTGGGTGTCGCTCGGTCGCGAGTAGTCGGCGGCGCTCTCGAGCGTGGGAGTAACGTTCGTCCACCATGAGGGCGTGGCTGGTCTGGAGTGTCGGAGTATTCGCCTATGTCGTGGCGGTCCTGCACCGGACGGCCTTCGGCGTCTCCGGACTGGCAGCGACCGAACGATTCGAAATCTCCCCGTCGGTGCTGTCGGGATTCGTCGTCCTGCAACTCGTCGTCTATGCGGGCATGCAGATCCCGGCGGGTGTGCTCCTCGACAGGTTCGGTTCACGCTGGGTCATCGCCACCGGTGCGGCCGTCATGGCGGTCGCGCAGATGGTCCTGGCCACCACCGAATCGTTGCCGATCGCCTATGTCGCCCGGATCTTCGTCGGCGCCGGTGATGCGCTGACGTTCATCTCGGTTCTCCGGCTGGTGCCGGTGTGGTTCGCGCCCCGGCAGGTCCCGCTCGTGTCGCAGTTGACGGGGATTCTCGGCCAGATCGGGCAGGTGCTGTCGGCGGTCCCGTTCGTGCTGGTCCTGACCGGTGTCGGATGGACGGCGGCATACGGCAGCGCGGCGTCGATCGGGGTGTTCGCCTGCATCCTCGTGATCGCAATGGTGCGTGACGCCCCGTACGGGGACGCTCCGGCCGCGAAGCCGATGGGTCTCCGGGAACTGGTCGCGCAGATCGGGGTGGTGTGGCGCCGGCCGGGCACCAAGCTGGGTTTCTTCACCCATATGGGAACCCAGTTCTCGGTGACCACCTTCGCGTTGATGTGGGGCGTTCCCTATCTGGTCTCGGCGCAGGGGCTCTCGCCTGCCGCCGCCGGGTCGATGCTGACCGTGTCGGTGGTGACGGCGATCGCGGCGGGACCGATCCTCGGGATCCTCTCCGGTCGCTTCCCGCTCCGGCGGTCGTGGATGGTGCTCACGATCATGCTCGCCAACGCGACGATCTGGACGGTGGTGCTCGCACTGCCCGGACCCGCGCCGATCGCGCTGCTCGTACTGCTCATCGTCGTCATCTCCGTGGGCGGGCCCGGCTCGATGATCGGGTTCGACTACGCCCGCACGTTCAATCCTGGTTCTGCGCTGGGGACCGCGAACGGCATCGTCAACATCGGCGGGTTCCTCGCCACCCTGCTCGTCGTGCAGACGATGGGTCTCGTCCTCGAACGGCTCGGTGGGTACACCTTCGACGCATTCCGTGTCGCGTGGCTCGCGCAGTACCCCGTCTGGGTGATCGCACTGATCGGTGTCCTGGTGACGCGTGGCCACGCCCGTCGCGAAGCCGGAGTGAATCCGCGCAGCTCATGGCAGGTTGTGAGGCAGCGAACCGCAGCGCGTCGCGGGGACCTGGCAGACTCGGAGGAGAACACCCCGAGGAGGACGAGCAGTGACAGCGACGGTGGACGCCCCTGATCCGGGCGCCCCGATTCCGGAACATCCCACGGACGGAAAGAGCGCGACGTCGCTCTCGCCGCGCGAACTCGCCAGGTTCCTGATGGTGTACAAGTTCGGTATCGACGAGATGATGACCAAGATCAACATCTTGCGGGACGAATTCACCTACGCCCACGACTACAACCCGATCGAGCACGTCAAGTCGCGCCTCGAGACCCCCGAGTCGATTCTCGCGAAGGCTGCCAGCAAGGGCGTCGACCCCACGCTGGACGGCATCCGTGCGAGCGTGCGCGATATCGCGGGTATCCGCATCTCCTGCAGTTTCACGTCCGACGTGTACCGGATCTCCAAAATGATCACCCGGCAGCGCGACGTGCGGGTCGTCGAGGTGGTGGACTACATCGCGCACCCGAAGCCGAACGGATACAGCAGCCTGCACGTGATCGTCGAGGTGCCGGTGTTCATGTCCGATCGGGTGGAGTCCGTATACGTCGAACTTCAGATCCGCACGGTCGCGATGGACTTCTGGGCCAGTCTCGAGCACAAGATCTATTACAAGCACGACCGTGCCGTCCCGGGCGACCTGCGCGAGGAACTACGACTCGCCGCCGAAACGGCCCGTGCCCTCGATGTGCGGATGGAAGCGCTGCACGAGCGGGTGCACGGCCGTTTCGACGACTGACGCGGTCGGTCCCGTCCCCGAATGTGTCGGCGGATGCATCGTCTCACCAAGCCGCAGAAGGTAATTCGACACACACCCGGGTCGGGATGTCGTGCGTCGTAAACATGTAGGTGTCCCGGCTCGCCGATCGATCAGGAATCGAGAAGACGCCGGCCACGGTGGGCCCTGACCTTGGATGCGCAGCATGTGGCCGACACCGAGGGGGACACGATGACCGCGAAATCGACTGCCGACGAGAGCTTTTCTGCGCAGGAGCGCGCTGCCATGAAGGAACGTGCAGCGGAGATCAGGGCCGAGAGCAAGCGCGCGAAGGGCGCCGAGAAGGCCGCTGCGGACGAGAAGGACGTGCTGGAGAAGATCGCCCAGATGCCGGACCGCGACCGCGAGATGGCGGAGCGCGTCCACACGATCGTCACGACCGTCGCTCCGGGACGCCGAAAGGAACCGTGACGGCTGACGCGGCTCAGCCTTTCTCTGACTCGTCGGACGCAGCGTCCTTTCCGTCGCCGTCCGCAGTCGCACTGCTTTCCTCCGTCACCTCGCCGTTTCCGCCGACCGTCTCGATGACGAGACCGTCCGTCCCGGCATCCACGCGCACGGTGTCGCCACCGGACAGCGTGCCCGCGAGCAGCAGGTTCGATAGCTTGTTGTCGAGTTCCTTCTGAATCGTCCGGCGCAACGGACGCGCTCCGAACTCCGGCGCGAATCCGGTGTCGACGAGCCAGTCCACCGCGCTGTCGGTGATCTCGAACTCGACGTCCTGCGCTCGCAGCAACCGCTTGGTTCCGCCGAGCAGCAAACCGATGATCTGGTGCAATTGTTCCTTCGCAAGACGGTGGAACACCACGGTCTCGTCGATCCGGTTGAGGAACTCGGGCCGGAAATGCGCGTGCAGACGTTCCATCAACTGCGGGGTGAGGGACTCGATGTCGTCACTCGCGTGGGACAGGATCATGTCCGACCCGATATTGCTGGTGAGAATGACGATGGTGTTCTTGAAATCCACCGTGCGGCCCTGGGCGTCGGTGACGCGCCCGTCGTCGAGCAGTTGCAGCAGCACATTGAACACGTCCGGGTGCGCCTTTTCGATCTCGTCGAACAGGATCACCGAGTACGGCTGACGCCGAACCTTGTCGGTCAACTGCCCGGCTTCTTCGTACCCGACGTAACCGGGGGGAGCGCCCACCAGACGCGACACGGTGTGCTTCTCCTGGAACTCGCTCATGTCGAACCGGATCATCCGGTCTTCGTCACCGAACACCGCTTCTGCCAGTGCTTTTGCCAGTTCTGTCTTGCCGACACCGGTGGGCCCGAGGAACAGGAACGACCCGATCGGCCGATTCGGGTCGGCGAGTCCGGCACGTGCCCGGCGAACACCTTCGGCAACTGCGGTGACCGCTTGCTCCTGGCCGATCACCCGCGCGTGGAGCACGTCCTCGAGGTCCAGGAGCCGCTGCCGTTCCTCCGCCGTCAACTCGGACACGGGAATACCGGTCTGCCGGGAGATCACCTCGGCGATGTCGAGCACTTCGACCTGCGGGGTGGACTCGGTTTCTCCGACTCCGGTGCGCTCTTCCAGCGCGGTGATCGCCTTCTTCAGTTCCCCCGCCTTCGCATAGTCTTCGGCAGCGACGGCGGAGTCCTTCTCGCGTTCGAGGCGTGCCAGTTCCTCCTCGTGGGAACGGGTGTCCGCGTCGGGAGTCTTCGTACGCAAGCGGACTCGCGCGCCGGCCTGGTCGATCAGGTCGATGGCCTTGTCCGGCATGAACCGGTCGGTGATGTACCGGTCGGACAGTTCGGCCGCGGCGATCAGCGCCTCATCGGTGTAGTGGACCTGGTGGTGCTCCTCGTAGACGTCGGCGAGTCCGCGCAGGATTTCGATGGTGTCGTCGACCGACGGTTCGACCACCATGACCGGCTGGAACCTGCGTTCGAGCGCAGCATCCTTCTCGATGTACCGGCGGTACTCGTCGATCGTGGTCGCGCCCACCGCGTGCAGTTCCCCGCGCGCGAGGGCGGGCTTGAGCAGGTTCCCGGCGTCCATCGATCCCTCACCGCCGCTGCCTGCGCCGACGATGGTGTGCAACTCGTCGATGAACAGCACCAATTCGTCGGAGTGGTCGCGCACCTCGTCGAGAATCTTCGTCAGTCGTTCTTCGAATTCGCCGCGGTATTTACTGCCCGCGACCAGCGACCCCACGTCGAGCGCGACGACTCGCCGGTCGGCGAGTGTGGAGGGCACATCTCCGTTGACGATGCGCTGGGCCAGGCCCTCGACGATCGCGGTTTTACCCACGCCGGGATCCCCGATGAGCACGGGATTGTTCTTCCTGCGACGGGAGAGGATCTCCACTGTCTGCGCGATCTCGTCGGCGCGGCCCACCACCGGGTCCACATTTCCGGCGCGCGCTTCCGCGGTGAGGTCCCGCCCGTACTGGTCGAGCGTGGGCGTCGTGCTGGATGAGGCGTCGCGACGGCCACCGGTGTCGAGTTTCGCGCCGGCGAGCGCATGTGCGGCAGCGTTCTCGCTGTTCTCCGCGATCCCGTACAGGATGTGTTCGGGCCCGATGTAGCTTGTGCCCGATTGTCCTGCCTGCTGCTGGGCGACACGGAATACGCGCTTCGCCGCCGGACTCAGCACCGGCGGCTCGCCTTCGCCCTCACTCTCACTCTTGCCCGCGAGCGAACGCATCTGCTCGGCTACGGCGTCGGGATCGAGCCCCAGGCTGCTGATCACGCCGCGGGTCGGGTCGTTGAGGGTGGCGGCATACAGCAGATGTTCGGGAGTCAGTTCCGAATTACCCCATTCTGTTGCGGCATTTCGGGCATCCGCGACAAGTCTCTTGGCGTCGTCGTTGAGCAGTCGGCTCAGATCGACGCGCTGGACCGGTGGTTGGCGCATTCCACCGGGGCCGAAGAATCGGTCGAAGATGTCTTCGAACGGATCACGCGAAATCCAGCTGTCGGTCATAGTCTCCTCCGAGACGGAGAGGATGTAACGCTATCCGGCACTCACCCAAAGCATTTCGTACCGGTCGCCTCCGGCGACGGCCTCGCTCGGTGATTCGGTGTCGGCTGCCGACATTGATCGTATACCGCTCCCGGTGTCCCCCGCGGCGGGTTGCGCGAGTTCCTCCGGAGGGGTAGCAGGCGTTATGTGGTCGTCCGCCCGCGTGCGCTGAACGTCCGGTGCCGACGACGCGGACGCGCTACGGTCCCTCATCGGCTATGGCCGTCGACTATTCCGGAATCGGACCGATCTCGAGACCCGCGTGGATGGTCTCCGCGCTCTCGGTCAGAGATGGAGGAGCATCGGCGCGCGTAGTCACCGTCAGTTGCGTCAGGAAGCGATCGTACTCGTGGTCGACCACGACGAAGCGCGTCGCTGCTCCGAACCGGATATCACCGGCTCGGTAGTAGCCTCGAATCAACGTGGAGCGAAATATTCCGAAGTTGACAGTGCTGTAGTAGGTTTCGTACCACTCGGGCAGGCTGACCGCTTCGTTGCCCGCGACCTCCAGCAACTCGTCCGTCGACCGCGACTTCGACAGCCTGCCGTGGAGAAGTACCGCATTGGGCGCCCACCTGTTCTCGGTGTGCTCGGGAGCGATGAGGACCGTGTGGGCGTGGGGGAAGACTTCGGTGGGTACCGAAACCCAACCCTGCGGTACGGGGATCTCTACCAACGGATGCCGTGATTCGTCCCGCCTGCACGGGATGATCTCGACCTCGTGGGAGTCGAGGTACTCCGGAAGTGTTGTCGGAACCCGACGATCGATCATCGAATTGCCTTCTTTGCGCGCGCCGCACGGAATCGTTCCCGCAACGGGGGAGGACACAAGAGGTCGATTGCGTCGGATTCCACGAGACGTTCACGACAAGCCGGATCTTCTGCCAATTTTTTCAGGAGAGCGAAAAGGGTGTTCGGCTCCACGACGAGTTGGTGGGCCATAACCGCAAGTCGATGTTCGGAATCGTGTCGTGTCCTGGAGTCGGACGGAAGAGGCTCGGCCGTATGGAGATCGATCACCGGGTGGGCCGTCGTTCCGCCCCGGACTCCGAGATCCCCCGCTCCGATGCGGGTGATGCTTCCCCAAGGGACGAAGGTATCGAGGACCTGCTTTTTCAAGAAGATTCGCCGGCAGACGTGTCGCCGCACACCCCCTCGATAGATGTACAGGGTCGTGTCGAAGCGGACGCACGCGATCAGGACCGCAATTGTGCCCAGGACGGCTGCACATAACGACACGAAGAGAGCGCCTTCGCGATTGTCTCGCCCGAACGGCAAAAGGGTTTCGCCGAGCCCGATATGCCAGGCGAACGCTGCTGTACCGCCGTATGCGGTCAAGCCCAACATGGCCACGACGGTAGTGAATACAGCGGTTCTTCCTGTCAGGATGCTGATACCCGCACCGTGGGTGGGATCGTGATGAAGTCCGAGCTTGCGGGATTGTCGAAGATTGCGAAACCCGGCGCTCCGAAACGAGGATATGGCGATGGTGAACAGGGCGACCGAGCCGCCGGCTCCACCGAGAGCGACCCGAGCATCACCGGTTCGGAAAACATCATGTGCGAAGACGAGACTCACGCATGCCGCAATAAGCATCGCGAGGGAGAGAACGAGCGATGTGATCCGAAGCGGTTGTGGCCATGGTGCTCGAAGTGGTGCCGGTTCGGGTGCGCTACCCGGTTCACCTGGATTTCGATTCTCATTCGGGTTCAACAAACACTTCTTTCATGTCAGGTCACTTCCACAGCCACTGTGCCGATTTGGATACGAGGTACGAGCCGAAGGCACCGGCCACGATTCCTGCGGAGAGTCCGACTGCCGTTCCGACTCCGGGTGCCACACCCGTTCCCAGTACAGCTCCCGCTTGTCCGAACGCCCAGGCGCTCGCGAGGTAGCCTGCTGCGGCGCCGGATCCTTCCGTCACCACCGCCCTCGTCGGATCCATTCCGCCTTCGATGTCGTTGACGATCGCGGGTATGACACCGAGTACCACGCCGGCAGGACCGAGACCTCGCGCTACCCCGCGGGCGAGGTCGTCCCCGGACGTTGCGGCTGCTGCTCCAAGCCCCACTTTCGTCCCGTCGGCCATCGAGCCGATTGTGGACGCTGCAGTCGTTGCTGCCCAGTCCGGTGTCCAGGAGAATTCCCCATTTTCCTGCTGCACCACCTTTCCCGGCATCGCGGCATCCCTGGCGACCTCGAGGGCATTGACCGCGGCATCGATGCGGTCGGTGGTTTCGGCTGCGGCTCGCGATGCCTGGTGGATCGCGTCGGAGATGGTGCGGGTCAGGTCGGCTGCGCAGCGTTCGACTTGTGATCGAGTGCCGGCGGCTGCTGTCGAGTCGGGCACGAGTATTGCGATCAGTGCTATCTGCTCGGACGGATCGACAGTGCCGTCATCGTGGACTGTGAAGCCGGATTGTTCGGCGCTGCTGAGGGTAGCGAGCAAATGCATGCGGGCACCTTCGACGATGCTTGCTCCGGTGCGGTAGGCCCCGCCGACCTCGAGAAGAGCGCCGGCGATGGCGCTGCCCAGTGAGCGTTCCCGGACTATTCGTTCGGCGGCCGAGCGCGCGGCGTCGCCGGTCCACCGCTCAGCGAGTACGTCCTGTTCGCTGAGGAGCCCCTTCATACGGTCGTCGAGTCGGTCGACGATTCGGTCGATTCGGTCGGCGGTGATACGTAGCGCATCGGGATTCCAGGATTGGACGGCGGAGACAGTGAGATTCATTCCGGCCGGTCCACGGCGGATAGTGCACCGACGAAATCTGCCTCGGCGACGACGTAGTCGTTCTCCGCGCCGTTGGTTACATCGACGACCTCGCGGAGCCGTCCGCACATATTGATCAAAGCCTGGTCGGTGACGTCGGCCGCTCGGGCGCAGACGCGGGCGAAGTCCGTTCCCGGGAGCGCCGATTCCGAAGTGGAGTACGGCTCGCCGACGTCCCAATCGCCCATTGCGTCGGCGGTGTCCGCCAAGAAGGCAGCGAAAGCACGCAGTGCTTCCGGATCGACATGCAAAGTCACGACTGCCCCCCGAGACACTATCCCCCGATATGTCCGGCTGGGGACGATAGCAGAAGGCGCCCCCACGGAACGGACCGTAGGGGCGCCTTCGAAGGCTGTGGCTGCCTACTTGTAGCTGTAGAAGCCTTCGCCGGTCTTGCGGCCGAGACGGCCGGCGTCGACCATGCGACGCAGCAGTGCCGGGGGAGCGTAATGCGGCTCGGCGAACTCTTCGTAGAGCGACTGCGCGGCGTTGAGGGTGATATCGAGGCCCACGGTGTCGATGAGGGTGAGCGGGCCCATCGGGTATCCGCAGCCACCCTTCATCGCGGCGTCGATGTCTTCCTTTGTGGCATAGCCCGATTCGAGCATGCGCACCGCCGAGCACAGGTACGGGATGAGCAGCGCGTTGACGATGAAGCCGGCGCGGTCGCCCGCACGCACGGCGGTCTTGCCGAGCGTGTTCTGCGCGTAATCGAACACGGTGTCGGCGGTGTCGGCATCGGTGGTGAGTGCGGAGATGATCTCCACCAGCGGCATCACGGGCACCGGGTTGAAGAAGTGCACGCCCACGACCTTGCCGGGCCGCTTCGTCGCCTGCGCCACCTTGATGACGGGGATGGACGACGTGTTGGTGGCGAGGATGCCTTCCGGCTTCACGATCCGGTCCAATTCGGCGAAGATTTCGACCTTGAGGGCCTCGATCTCCGGCGCCGCCTCGACCACGAGGTCGCGATCCGCGAACTCCTCGATGTCGGTGGTGACCCGGATCCGTGCGAGCACCGCGTCCGCGTCGTCCTGCGTGATCTTCCCCGACTTGACGCCGCGTCCGACCGACTTCGCGAGGCGCTCACGGGCAGCCGCAGCAAATTCCTCGGTGGTCTCCCGGACGAGGACGTCGCTTCCGGCCTTCGCGCAGACTTCGGCGATACCGGCACCCATGGTGCCGCCGCCGATCACGCCTACCTTTTCCACTGTCACTACGAGTTACTCCTGATCGGTGTGATGGTTCAGCGGTGTCAAACTACGCGGACTGCTCAGCGGAGCAGCGCGCGCGACATGACGACGCGCTGGATCTGGTTGGTGCCCTCGTAGATCTGGGTGATCTTGGCGTCGCGCATCATGCGCTCGACGGGGAAGTCGGTGGTGTAACCGGCACCGCCGAACAGCTGGACTGCGTCGGTGGTGACCTCCATCGCGACGTCCGAGGCGAAGCACTTCGCTGCCGCCGAGATGAAGCCGAGGTTCGGCTCGCCGCGCTCGGCGCGGGCCGCGGAGGTGTACACCATGAGGCGCGCGGCCTCGACCTTCATCGCCATGTCGGCGAGCATGAACTGCACCGACTGGAAGTTGGAGATCGAGGTACCGAACTGCTTGCGGTCCTTGGTGTATTCAATCGCGGCGTCGAGTGCGCCCTGCGCCAGGCCGACGGCCTGTGCGCCGATGGTGGGGCGGGTGTGGTCGAGCGTGGCAAGGGCGGTCTTGAAGCCGGTGCCGGGCTCGCCGATGATGCGGTCGCCGGGGATGCGGCAGTTCTCGAAGTACAGCTCGGCGGTGGGGGAGCCCTTGATGCCGAGCTTCTTCTCCTTCGGCCCGACGACGAAGCCTTCGTCGTCCTTGTGGACCATGAACGAGGAGATGCCGTTGGCACCCTTGTCGGGATCGGTCACGGCCATCACCGTGTACCAGGTGGACTTGCCGCCGTTGGTGATCCAGCACTTCGAGCCGTTGAGGATCCAGTCGTCGCCGTCGGCCTTCGCGCGGGTGCGCATCGACGCGGCGTCGGATCCGGCCTCACGCTCGGAGAGGGCATACGACGCCATCGCGCCGTTGACGATGTCGGGGAGCACCTTCGCCTTGAGCTCGTCGGACCCGCGGAGGATCAGGCCCATCGTGCCGAGCTTGTTGACGGCCGGGATCAACGAGGACGAACCGCAGACGCGGGCGACCTCTTCGATGACGATGCAGGCCGCGACGGAGTCGGCGCCCTGACCTTCGAACTGCTCCGGGACATGGATCGCGTTGAAGCCCGAGCGGTTGAGCGCGTCGAGTGCTTCCTGCGGGAAGCGGGAGTTCTCGTCCACGTCCTTCGCGTGCGGCGCGATTTCCTTCTCGGCGAGGGCGCGGATCGCGGCGCGCAGTTCGTCGTGCTCGTCTCCGAGCTTGAAGAGATCGAAGTCGGGATTGAGGGCCACGGTGGCAAGCTCCTAACGGCACGCGGTGCCATTTTTGGGTCGGATCTGCACTACCTTCTCGGTCTCAAAGGTGTGCGACGTCACGTAATCGCTCTATTTTACCCCCGGCACTGAGTGCCAAGTCAATGGTGGGGGAGGTTCGTCACGGACGGCGGGTTTTCTTCCAGCTGGCGACGCACCTGCTCGGCCACCTCGGCCGGGGAGGATCCCACAGGAAAGGTCACCACCGTCACCGCCCGCTGCGCCGGGTCCGCATCTGCGGCCGCCCCCGAGCCGGAGGCCGAGGGGACCACCCCGAAGGTCCGCCGCACGTCGTAGAGGGCGCGGTGCAGTCGCTCGGCGGTCGCGGTGTCGTCTCCGCGGATCATGGCCCTGAGCAGGTAGTTGTGAGTCGCCGTCATCGCGGCCGCGAAACTCACGATCTGCACGGGCTCGGCCGACGGCACCGCGGCCCGCAGAAAGTCGGTGAACAACCGCTCGTAGCGATACGTCGTCACGAGTTCGCGTTCGCGCAGCGCCGGCACCCGTTGCACGACGCGGTATCGCCAGACCGCGAGTTCCCGCCGGTCGCGGAAGTGTCCGAACACGAGTTCGGCGGCATCGCAGGCGGCGAGCCACGGATCGCCGAAGTCGCCCGACAGATACTCGGCGACCTGCTCGAGCAGCGACTCGTGGTCGGCGAAGATCACGTCCTCCTTCGACCGGAACTGCCGGAAGAAGGTTCTGCGCGACACTCCGGCCGCCGCCGCGATCTGCTCGACCGTGGTCGACTCGTATCCGAACTCGGAGAACAGGCGGATTGCCTGGGTCACGACATGCACCCGGAACTGAGCCGGGTCGGGGCCGGCCGGTTCGGTGCGGCGCGGGGTGCCGGTGCCTGACGTCATGACAGTCGAGTATCCAGTGCCGGCCCGTCGAGGGAGCACACTACCTCGGGCCGACCAGGTGACAAATCGCCGAATCGTGACGTTCGGCGACGTCACCTTGTCGCGTGCGTGTCCGGCGACGTGCGGCCGAAGAAGCCGCGCAGGCGCTGGAGAACGCGCCGATGCCATGGCGCCCGCGCGGGCGCCGGGCGCTCGAGAACACCTGTCCCGATCGCCTCGGGCCGGCGCACCGGCCACCCGTCGTCCACATCGGTGACCTCGCGGCCGAGACCACGGAGATATTCTGCGAAGCTGCGTTGCCGCTCCGCGTGCCAGGCGGCCTGGTCGGCCATGATGTCGCGGTCGGCCAATTCCGGGAACCGGCCGATGAGCGCCTTCGTCAGGTGACCGGCGGCGAGGGCGTCGGCCTCCGCTTCGTGTGGATTCTCGAGTTCGACGCCGTACACCTCGCACACCGCCTGGAGCGTGCGCCTGCCGCTGCGCGTGCGGTCCATCTCCCGATCGATGACGTACGGGTCGACCACCGTGCCGATGTCGAGTTCCGGCAGCCCGAGTCGACGGCCTTCGGCGTCGAGGATCGTCAGGTCGTAACTCGCGTTGAACGCAACCACGATGTGGCCGCGCTCCCAGGCGTCGCACACCGCCTGCCGGATCTCGCGATACCCGGCGAGGTAGTCCATGCCCTCGGCGCGGGCGCGTTCGGTGGTGATGCCGTGGACAGCAGTGGTTTCGTGCGGAATCGGGATCCCCGGGTCGAGCAGCCACGAACGCGACTCGATCCGATCCCCGTCGAAAGTAGCCACGCACGCGGCAACGATGCGTGCGGTGCGGGGATCGCGGTCGGTGGTCTCGAGGTCGAATGCGCAGATGGGTCTGTCGGGCCAATGCGTCATCCGGGTCCTCGCGTTCATGTGTTCGGTCACTACTTTGCCTACAGCCCGCATTGTTGCCGCGGGCACCGACACGACCGGTGGAGCGAAGGGGCAGGACGACGACGGATCGCGTCGCGGAGTCCATCGAAAGCAGTGGTGTCGAGGTCGCGGCGTCGAACGCGCGCGCTGGAGTGGAAGAGACTCTGCGTAATCCGCGGGGCAACTCGGGCGCCGGATGCATTCGGCGTGAAGGATGGCAGGTCCTCAACGCCGGACGCGTCACCGGTTTTGTAGAGATCATTCCCGTTCGTTACTTGCCCGTTACCTCGAAAGGGTCATAAAGTACACCGGATGAAGCTCACCGGTATGAAATTCAGCCCCCTGAAAATCTCCGTACCAACAGCTCTTGTCTCCGCCGTCGTCATCGGCCTCGCGTCGGCACCTGCGGCCCAAGCCGCCCCCGCCCCCTCGCAGTCCTGCGCGCCGAGTGTGAGCTCCGAGGTGCTGCAGCGGATCGCCGAGGTCTCCGCACCCGAGAACAACCGGGATTTGCAGGACGCCCGCGACAGCGTCACCGAGATCGCCGAACTGTGGGGTGACGCCGGTGACCCGCGCGGCGCATTCGCCGTGGTCTACAAGGAGATCCTCGACACCACCGTGCCGTCCATCGAGCGCGGCGACTACGAGGACTCTGCGTGGGCCGGGCGGCTCGCATTCGACTTCGTCGACCGCTACCTCGACGGTGTGCACGCCCACGCCACCGGCAGCCGTGTCCCCGCCGAGTGGGACCGCTACTACCGCTCGGCCACCGACTGCCTGCACTCCGGCGGACGCGTCGCCACCAGCGGCATGAGCGCCCACCTGCTGCTCGACCTGCCGGCCGCTCTCGCTGCGGTGGAGACGCCCGTCGAGCGGTGGGACGACTTCAACAAGTACGGCGAGGTGCTCGGTACGGCCACGCCCGCCATCATCCGCGAGGTCGAGGCCGACTACGGAACCGATCTGACCGAACTCTTCTCGGTGTCGATCGTCGGCGACGCCATCGGCGAGGACCGTGCGGCCGGAATCTTCTTCCAGACCGTGCGCGCAGTCGCATGGACCAGTAGCCGTGCGCTGATGAACCCCGCCACCGAGCCCGCCGGAACGGCCGCGATGTGGACCGAGTGGAGTGCCTCCGAGGTCGTCCTCGACACCGCCGACGCGATCGGGATCTTCTGATCCGTTCTTCGATGTGACCGGCCCGGCGGTGCGCTGAAACCTGTCAGAACAAATCGCTGCACACCACGAAGTTGCGTTCCCAGTATTCGTATCCGGAATCGGAGAACGAACACTCGTTCACGTCGGACGTTCCGGTGAGGATCTCGGTGACCTTCACACCCTCGATCGCCGTCGCGGAGCAATCGATGCGCTGGGGATCTTCCCCACCGAGGTCCATGCAACCGCCGACCGCCCAGTCGACGTCGAGGCACAGAGCACCGACCTCGACCCCGGCGAACGACTCGTAGTACGTCTGGTCGATGTCCTCGGCGCACTCGTCACCAAACTCCACGACATCGACGACTTTGTAGTTCGAGGTACGGCTTCCGCAGTCCGCGTTGTCGATCGTGGCTCGGTCCACTGTTCCGCCGAGCGCGACACAATCACCGGGTTCGACGTCGACTTCGAGATCGACGTCCGCGGGAGTGCTCGCGGCGGTCGTGCCCGGGATGGACGAACGCGTAGTTGTCGGGCCCGGACCGGTGATCGCACCGGCGAGGGCCTCGGAGTCGGGCATCGCACGGCCCTCGGTCACGGTGGCGCAACCGGCGAGGGAAGCCATCGCTACCACTGTCAGGAAGGCGAAGCCCGCCCGCCGGAGAATGATCATGTGTGGAGGGTACGGAATGTCGGGTTCCGGCGTTTCGTTCAGGTCGTGGATTCCCGCGATCCCGAGCGCGGAGAGCACCGGGGAGTGCGAACATGTGCGCATGGACCTCCCAGTGGTTCCACCCCTGGCCCCGATGCTGGCGAAGGCTGCCACCGCGGTCCCCACCCAACCCGGCGACGGCGCGCCCGTGTGGTCGTACGAGCCCAAGTGGGACGGCTTCCGGGCGATCGTCTTTCGTGACGGTGAGGACGTGGTGTTCTCGTCGCGCGGCGGCAAGGATCTGGCGCGGTACTTTCCGGAACTCGTCGCCGCGGTTCGGTCGGAACTGCCCACCCGGTGCGTCGTCGACGGCGAAATCGTCGTTCCGCGCGAGCGCGACGGACTCGCCCGACTGGACTGGCAGGCTCTGTCCGAGCGCATCCACCCCGCGGCGAGCCGTGTGAAGCTGCTCGCAGAGCAGACACCCGCCCAGTTCATCGGTTTCGACCTGCTCGCCCTCGACGACGAAAACCTGATGAAGACTCCCTTCGCCGATCGTCGCGCACGCCTGCGCACCGAACTCGGGGACGGACCCAGCTGCCACGTGACGGCGTCCACCACCGACGCCGGGACAGCCGAGCGCTGGTTCGAGGAATTCGAGGGTGCCGGGCTCGACGGCGTGGTCGCCAAGCGGCTCGACGGCATCTACCGGCCCGACAAGCGGGAGATGATCAAGCTCAAGCACGCTCGGACGGCGGACTGCGTTCTCATCGGATACCGCAAACACAAGAGTGTCGACGGCGTCGGTTCCCTTCTTCTCGGTCTGTACCACGACGGCGAACTCGCGATGGTCGGTGGCGCTTCCGCTTTCACCACCGCGCGGCGGAAAGAGTTGCTCGCAGAACTGGAACCACTGCGCGTCGGTGAGGATGTCGTCGCCGAGGGGGAAGCGACTCGCTGGCGGTCCGGCACGGATCGCACGTGGGTGCCATTGCGGCCGGAACGCGTGCTCGAGGTGGCCTACGACCAGATGGAAGGCACCGCCGGAGCGGGAATGCGCTTTCGCCACGCCGCTCGCTTCCAGCGGTGGCGACCGGACCGGGATCCGGAGAGCTGCACCTACGATCAGCTGGACGTGCCCGTGAGATACGACCTGGCCGACGTGCTGGACCGGACGGAGGACTGAACGTGGCTGCTGCCCAACGCTCGCCCGCGGAGGAACTCGACGTCGACGGAGTCCCCGTGCGGCTGTCGAATCCGGACAAGGTGTACTTCCCGGAACTCGGCCCGTCCGGCGGCACGAAACGGCACCTGGTGGAGTACTACCGCACGGTTACCACCGAACTCGGCGCCCCTCTCCTCGGTGCGCTCCGGGACCGCCCCACTCATCTCCAGCGGTTTCCCGACGGTATCGGCGGCGAGGAGATCTATCAGAAGCGGGCGCCCGTGAAGCGCCCCGACCACGTCGAGACCTGCGAGATCACCTTCCCCTCGGGCCGTACCGCGGACGCGCTGCGGGTGCGCAGCGCCGCCGACGTGGTGTGGGCGGCGAACCTCGGCACGGTCACCTTCCATCCGTGGGCGGTGCGCTGCGGTGACGTGGACCGGCCGGACGAACTCCGCATCGACCTCGATCCGCCCGACGGGACGGGTTTCGCCGAGGCACGGGCCGTCGCACTCGAGGTGGTGCGCCCCCTGTTCGACGAGTTGGGGCTGACCGGCTTCCCGAAGACCTCCGGGGGCCGCGGGCTGCACATCTACCTGCGCATCGTGCCGGAGTGGGATTTCGTCGGCGTGCGTCGCGCCGGTATCGCGCTCCTGCGTGAGATCGAGCGTCGCAGCGACGGCCGTGCGACCACCTCGTGGTGGAAGGAGGAACGCGGCGACCTCCTGTTCCTCGACTACAACCAGAACGCACGCGACAAGACGATCGCCTCGGCCTATTCGGTGCGCCGCACGCCGATCGCGACCGTGTCCACGCCCTTGACGTGGGACGAACTCGCCGACGCCGAGCCCGACGATTTCACGATTGCGACGGTGCCCGAACTGCTCGCGCGTCGCGGCGATCCGATGTCCGCGCTCGACGACCACGCTCACTCGCTGGACGTGTTGCTGGAGATGGCGGATCGGGACGCCGCAGACGGTCTCGGTGATCTGCCGTATCCGCCGACTCATCCGAAGATGCCCGGAGAGCCGAAGCGGGTTCAGCCGTCACGGGACACGGACCGCAAAACTCCGGGCTGAGATCGCGGGCGCGCGAGGCGGATTCACCGTCGTCGAATTGGTCCCCGGTCGTTATCTCGTGGGCGCACACACTTTCCGTGGCGTCCATAGACTGTCCGGGAGCAAGTTCGTCGGAGTGCAAGGAGGATCGTCTCAGTGTCTCGTGCGTGGATGTCCGGTCGGCTGTTCGGTGTCGGTGTGATCGGCGCCGCCCTCGTGGGGGCGGGTCTGATCGTTCCTGGCTCCGCGTCCGCCGCCACCACGTGTGCGGCGCCGCCGGGTGCTCCCGCCGAGGTGACCCGGGTCGACGGTCTCGAGGCGTGCGGGTCGACGACGGACGGCACGGGCGGAGCGTGGAGCCTGGGCGCGTCCGGCGTGGGATTCGCCGATGCGGGCACCGGTGCGACAGTCGGGGCCGCCGGTTTCGCCGGTGGAGTCGGTGCCGGCGAGAGCCGCGCGGGGCAACTCCTGGCAGTCGGGTTCGGAGCCGACTCCCTCGCGCTCGGAATGCTCGACGAACCCGGCATCGCGTTGGTTTTCTCCGGCCCGGGTTCTCAAGCCTTCGTCGGTGACGCCGGTGATCCCGTGCTGTGCGAAGGAAGTCTCGCCGCAGCAGTCAACCTCACGACCGGATCGGGTTGCGTTCTCGCCGGGGAGTTCCGCTTCGTCACTCCACCGCCACTGTGACCCCACCGCCTTTGTGACCCCACCGTCTTTGTGACCCCACCGTCTTTGTGATCTCACCGTCTTTGTGATCTCACGGGTCGGTCGCTGCATCTGTTGCGGAGTCCGGCAGCACCGGATGACGAGGAGGTTGGGAATACAGACAGCCTGTACGCAACCCCTTCCGTTCGGTGCTGTCCGCACGTAACCTTCGTCACATGTCCGAGGGTGAGTGTCGATGACGGCCGGAGCGGTGCTGACTGCGGAGGGCTATGACGGCGTACCCGCACGAACCGAAATGCACGTCCATCCGAGCTTTCTCCCCTTGGCGGACAAGTTTTTCGCGCTCTACCGGCAACCGCACCACGGCGGCGGCGCGCTCACCGCATACCTGCACGGTGAGAAGGTGCTCGACATCTGGGCGGGCTGGGCAGACCGGACGCGCCGTTGGTCGCAGGACACGATGGCGCTGTCGTTCTCGACAGGCAAGGGTGTTGCGTCGACCGTCGTACATCGCCTGGCCGAGCGCGGACTGATCGACTACTTCGCGCCGGTCGCGCAGTACTGGCCCGAATTCGCAGCCGGTGGCAAGGAATCCCTCACGGTCGCCGACGTCATGACACATCGGTCCGGCCTGCATCGCGTTCGTGGGCTGGTCCCGGGCAAGCGGGGCATTCTCGATTACGAGGCGACGGTCGCTGCCCTCGCGGCGGCCGCTCCCGACCGCCGCAGGCTCGCGGGTTCGGGCTACCACGCGGTCACCTACGGCTGGCTCGTCGCGGAGATCGTCCAGCGGGTGACGGGACTGCCGTTCACCGAGGTCGTCGAGCGCGAGATCGCGCAGCCCCTCGGAAGTTCCGACTTCTGGTACCGCGTCCCGCACGACGAGCGTGGTCGCATCGCTCGGTTGTTCCCGCGGATCAACCCGGTGGGGCTCGACTGGGGTGTCAGTGCGTCGGTGCTGTCGCGGGTCGCGCCGACGCGCGGGCTGGTCGAGGCGGCCATGCCTGCCGGGTTCGACGAACTCGTTCGCGATCCGGCCGTGCACGATTCGGTGATGCCCGGCTGGAACGGTGTGTTCACCGCACGCTCGCTCGCGCGCATGTACGGCGCGATCGCGGCCGGCGGCACGATCGACGGTGTGAAGTTCCTGGATCCGTCGACGATCGCGGCGATGGACGAGGTGCGGGTACGAAGCCGCGACTACGTGCTGGGAGTGCCGATGGCATGGCGTCTCGGCTACCACCAGCCGATCTTCGCCAGCCGGGAGCGGCCGCGCGGCGCGTTCGGTCACTACGGGGTGGGTGGTTCCGGTGCGTTCGCCGACCTGGATTCGGGGATGTCGCTGGCGTTCGTCACCAACCGTCTCGGTACCGGTGCGATGCCGCTCGGCGACCTGCGACTCGCACGGCTGGGTGCCCTCGCGCGGGATCTGGCCCGCGAGGCGTGAGACCTCTGCCGTAACTGCATTTTTGCTGAATCGGGCACGAGGACCCGACTGCGCGCGGGAGTATCCGAACCAGGACACGAATCCGTGTTCGGTGGTCGGGCCCGAGGAGCGCGAATGAACCACGTGTATCGAGTGATCGAGGTGGTCGGCTCGTCGACCTCCGGAGTGGACGACGCGATCGCCAAGGCGGTGGCGCGGGCCGCGGAGAAGACTCGGCATCTGGAATGGTTCGAAATGGTCAATGTGCGGGGTCACATCGACGACGGGAAGGTCGCTCATACCCAAGTCACGCTCAAGATCGGATTCAGGATAGAGTCGGGGGACGAGTTGGCCCGGTAAGGTTATTCTCAGGCACTGAAATGCCCTGCTAGAGTGACGAAAACGGCGTTCTCGACCAGAGTTGCAACGTGTTATAGTCTGGGGCTCGATCGTCGTACCCCACCGGCACTTTCAGGCAGGTATCCACTGTGGCTTATGTGATCACCCAGGCATGTTGCAACGACGTCTCGTGTGTCGAAGTCTGCCCGGTCAACTGCATCCACCCCACACCCGATGAAGCGCCGTTCGCTACGACGGAAATGCTCTACATCGACCCGGACACGTGCATCGACTGCGGTGCGTGCGTCGACGAATGCCCCGTCGATGCGATCGCCGCCGACAACGAGCTCACTCCCGCCCAGGAGCCGTACCTCGAGATCAACGCCGAGTACTACCGGCGCTACCCGATCGGACCGGACTGGCCGGAGTTGCGGACCCGCCGGAAGATCCCCGCCGACCTCGGCACGCTGCGGGTCGCGATCGTCGGATCCGGACCTGCGGCGTGCTACGCCGCCCAGGAGCTCACCTCCCACTCGGCCGTGCAGGTCGACATCTTCGACCGGCTGCCCACGCCCTTCGGCCTGGTACGGGCCGGCGTCGCGCCGGACCACCAGAGCACCAAAGGTGTCACGAACGTCTTCCGCAGCGCGATCGGCCACAAGAACACCCAGTGCTACTTCAACGTCGAGGTGGGTACGCACATCACCCACGGCGAACTCCTCGCGCATCACCACGCCGTGCTCTACGCGGTCGGTGCGTCCGGTGACCGCCGCCTCAACGTCCCCGGCGAAGACCTGCCCGGCTCGTTCGCTGCCACCGAGTTCGTGGCCTGGTACAACGGCCACCCCGACTACGCCGACCGCACTTTCGACCTGTCGGGCGAACGCGCAGTCATCATCGGCAACGGCAACGTCGCACTCGACGTGGCCCGCGCGCTGGTGATGAACCCCGACGAGTTCGCTCGCACGGATATGGCCGAACACGCCGTCGAAGCGTTGCGCAACTCCGCAATCCAGGAAGTGGTGGTCGTCGGGCGGCGTGGACCCGCCCAGGCTGCCTACACCAACCCGGAACTGCTCGCCCTCGGTGACCTCGAGGGCGTCGACGTCATGGTCGACCCCGCCGAACTCGAACTCGACCCCGTCAGCCGCGCACTCGTCGACGACCCCGAGGTCGAGCCCCGCATCGCGCTCAAGGTCCGGCAGGTCGGCGAATTCGCACAGAAGAGCCCGACACCCGGGAACAAGCGGATCGTCCTGCGCTACCTCGCGTCGCCCGTCGAGATCACCGGTGACGACGCCGTCACCTCGATCACCCTCGAACGCAACGAACTCGTCGAGGTCGACGGGCGTCTCGAAGCCCGTCCCACAGGCGAGACCGAAACGCTTCCCGCCGGCCTGGTGCTGCGTTCGATCGGGTACAAGGGCACCGCGGTGCAGGGCCTTCCGTTCGACGAGCGCCGCGGAGTGTTGCCGAACCGCCTCGGCCGCGTTGTGGACCCCGAGACCGACGAGCCCGTGCCCGGTGTCTACACCGCGGGTTGGATCAAGCGCGGACCGAGCGGTGTCATCGGCACCAACAAGCAGTGCTCCAACGAGACGGTCGAGCAGATTCTCGACGACTTCATCGCAGGAAAGCTGCCGGAACCCGTCGCCGATCGCGAGAAGCTCGCGACTCTCGTCGCCGAGCGGCGACCCGAGTACGTCGACTACCGCGGATGGCAGCAGATCGACAAGCAGGAGAAGTCTCGTGGTTCGGCTGCAGGACGATCACGGCTCAAGTTCGTCTCGGTGGAAGAAATGCTCGCCGCGTCGCGCATCGGTTCCTAGGTAGAACGCCGCTGTACCGATTGACCTGCAGTACCGCTCTGACCTGCAATAACGCGAGCCGGGCAATCGCTCGAATTGCCCGGTTCCGACGCACGTGTGTCTAATGGGTAATAACGAAAGTGTTACGGCGGGCATTTCGGCGTCGTGACACACCGTCCGATGATGGGTTGTGGAATGGTCGAAAAGCATGTCTTGTCGAACCGTCGCCGCCGTGCTGGACGTCGGTCCGCACGTATAGCGGTGGCATTCGCCGGCGCAGCCGCAGTCGCCCTCACCGCGGCAGGCCCCGCCGCCGCGGTGCCGCTCTGGCCGGGTGGCCCGGAGGTGCCGAGCGTCGAGGATGTCATCAGGAACGTCCTTCCGCAGGGTCCGGGGGCGCCCCAGTTGCCGCCGCAGTTGCTGCCCGAGCAGCCCGCACCGTTCTCCGCGCCGTCGGTGAACCCGTCGAACGGTGAGACGGTCGGGGTCGCGCAGCCGATCATCATTCGCTTCAACGAAGCCGTCGGCGACCGCGCCGCCGCCGAACGCGCCATCCGCATCACCTCCTCACCCGCGGTCGACGGCCACTTCTACTGGGCGTCCGACACCCAGGTGCGCTGGAAGCCGTTCGAGTTCTGGCCGGCGAACACCTCCGTCACGGTCAAGGCCGGTGACTCCCAGTCGTCGTTCACCATCGGGGATGCGCTGGTCACGGTGGCCGACAACAACACCAAGACGATCACCGTCACCCGCAACGGTGAGGTGGTCAGAACGATGCCGACCTCGTTCGGCAAGCCCGGCCACGACACTCCCAACGGCACCTACATCGTCGGGGACAAGTTCCGCGAGATGTACATGGATTCGTCGACCTACGGAGTGCCGGTGGACAGCCCGGAGGGTTACCGCACGTACGTCGAGTACGCGACTCGCATGTCCAACAGCGGCATCTTCCTGCACGCGGCGCCCTGGTCGGTGGACGCGCAGGGCAACACCAATGTCAGCCACGGCTGCCTCAATGTGAGCACCGAGGACGGCAAATGGTTCTACGAGAACTCCAAGAAGGGCGATCCGGTGATCGTGCAGAACACCGCCGGTGGAACCCTCAACGGCTGGGACGGCCTCGGCGACTGGAATCTCTGAGTTAGGCCGCTCCACCCGCCTTCGCTCGACGCCCCCTTTCTCCGGCACTGTCGCCCGGATCGGAAGGGGGCGTCGGGCTTTCGCGTCGAAGAGGGGTATGAACCGTCAGGCGGACGGTAGCGGGTCGGCGACGACGAGTGCCGGACCGTAGGCGCCGCGCTTCTCGACGCTCAATCCGGTATCGGAGATCAGCGTGTCGATGTCTTCCACCGCAGCGACTTTCGCGAGCGCCCGATGACCGAACTTGGAATGATCGGCGACGAGCACGGTGCGCGCCGCAGCCTCGATCAGAGCCCGCTTGATCGGAACTTCGAGGGTGTTGGTGTTCGTGATGCCCGCGATCGGATCGATCGCGTCGGCACCGAGGAACGTCCAGTCCGCCGAGTACGACGACATGAACCGGACGGCGTGATCGCCTACGAGGGTGAAGACCGACCCGAGCAGTTCGCCACCGGTGACGAGTAGCCGCACTTCGGGAAAGCTCGCCACGTATTTGGCGATCCGCAGGTCGTTTGTGATTATCGTCAGCGACGAGTGGTGGCGAAGTGCCACGGCGACTTCGTAAGTGGTCGATCCGCTGTCGAGGACGACACTGTCGCCGTCGGAGACCATTCCGGCCGCGAGAGCGGCGATTGCCGCCTTCTCGGCTCGTCTCACATCCTTCTTGGCGGCGTAGGGCACCTCGGGACCTGCCCCTTCGACGGGGCGCGCGCCACCGTGGGTGCGTTCGATCTTTCCTTCGCGGGCGAGTGCATCGAGGTCTCGCCGGATCGTGGACGTGTCGACGCCGAGGTCGCCCGCGAGCGTTTTCGCATCGACGTAACCGTCGGCGAGCAATCGGTGGAAGATCTCACGTCGCCGTGCACTCGCGGACACGAATACTCCTCCGGGGTTCTGCTGAATCCAGCGCTTTCGAGATATCCGCAGGCGGGTTCGCGCGGTGCGATGCCTCGACGATAGCGCAGCCACCCACGGATTTGACGCACAGATATTGACACAAACACCGTGAAATGTGCATTATTTCGTGCAGTATATGCGCGAATTTGCGTGATCATAGTGAGAATCGCCAGAGCGGCCGAGGCTCCGGGTGCCGGATTCACGATGCCCCCATCCCTGGCGAGGTGAAACGTCAATATGGAGGCGAACGGACATGCTGTGTGGAGCGGACTCGAATCATTCGGTGTTTCATGCCCCGGGTCGTGATCAGCGGTGGTGTCCGGAGTTGTTCGAGCGGGATTCGGCGCCGCGTCCGCGCGGACTGGCCTGAGAGGGGAACGAACAGATGAGCGAAACTTCGTCGACACCGGCAGTGACCGAAACCCCGCAATGGCGCGCGCTCGTCGAGCATCGTTCCGACATCGAGTCGGTGCACATGCGGGAGTTGTTCGCGGCTGATCCCGGACGCGCCGAAGCGATGACCGCGGTCGCCGGGGACCTGGTCGTGGACTACAGCAAACACCGGATCACCGCCCGCACGCTGGAGTTGCTGCTCGATGTCGCCCGCACCGCCGGCGTCGAACGCGCCCGCGATGCGATGTTCGCCGGGGAGCACGTCAACGTCACCGAGGACCGGGCGGTGCTGCACACCGCGTTGCGGCTGCCGCGGTCGGCACAGTTGGTCGTCGACGGCCAGGATGTCGTCGCCGATGTGCACGAGGTGCTCGATGCGATGGGCGAGTTCACCGACCGGGTGCGCGACGGCCGGTGGCGGGGTGCGACCGGGCAGAAGATCACCACGGTGGTCAACATCGGGATCGGCGGGTCGGATCTGGGGCCGGTGATGGTGACCCGGGCACTGCGGCATTATCACGACGGACCGGCGGTGCGGTTCGTGTCGAATGTGGATCCGGCGGATCTGACGGGGGTGTTGACGGGGCTGGATCCGGCGTCGACGTTGTTCGTGGTGGCGTCGAAGACGTTTTCGACGCTCGAGACGTTGTGTAATGCCACGGCGGCGCGGCGGTGGGTGGTCGCGGCGTTGGGTGAGGATGCGGTGGCGTCGCATTTCGTGGCGGTTTCGACGCATGCGGAGCGGGTGGCGGCGTTCGGGATCGATCCGGTGAACATGTTCGGGTTCTGGGAGTGGGTGGGGGGCCGGTATTCGGTGGATTCGGCGATCGGGTTGTCGGTGATGTGCGCGATCGGGCGGGAACGGTTTGCGGAGTTGCTGGCGGGGTTCGCGGTGATCGATGAGCATTTCCGGTCGGCGCCGCTCGAGCGCAATGTTCCGGTGCTGCTGGGACTGTTGGGGGTGTGGTACACGTCGGTGGTGGGGGCGCAGTCGCGGGTGGTGTTGCCGTATGCGAATGATTTGGTGCGGTTTCCGGCGTATCTGCAGCAGTTGGCGATGGAGTCGAACGGGAAGTCGGTGCGGGTGGACGGGTCGCCGGTGGGGTGTGCGACGGGGGAGATTTTCTGGGGTGAGCCGGGGACGAACGGGCAGCATGCGTTTTTCCAGTTGTTGCATCAGGGGACGCATTTGGTGCCGGCGGATTTCATCGGGTTTGCGCGGTCGACCGATGATCTGCCGGTGGTCGATGGGTCGGGGTCGATGCATGAGGTGTTGATGGCGAACATGTTTGCGCAGGCGAAGGTGTTGGCGTTCGGGAAGTCGGCGGGGGAGATTCGGGCGGAGGGGGTGCCGGAGGGGTTGGTGGCGCACAAGGTGATGCCGGGGGGTCGTCCGTCGACGACGGTGTTGGCGCCGGTGTTGTCGCCGTCGACGTTGGGGCAGTTGATTGCGTTGTACGAGCATGAGGTGTTCGTGGAGGGTGTGGTGTGGGGGATCGATTCGTTCGATCAGTGGGGTGTGGAGTTGGGGAAGGAGCAGGCGTCGGTGTTGGCGCCGGTGTTGGGGGGTGTGGGGGATCCGGGTTCGGGTGATGGGTCGACGGATAGTTTGATCCGCACGTACCGGCGCATGGCGAAGGAGGCGTGAGCGGTGCCGGCCCTGAAGCTACTCAAACTCCCCCCACCCGTCGCGGAGTCCTGGGAGTGGCAGATGCACGCCGGATGCCGCGACGTGGACGGTTCGCTGTTCTTCCATCCCGACAACGAACGAGGAGAAGCGCGGGAGAACCGCCTGGCCGCTGCGAAACGGGTGTGCGGACAATGCGTCGTCCGCACGCAATGCCTCGAATACGCCCTGGACTCGGGTGAGCGGCACGGCATCTGGGGTGGGCTTTCGGAAGACGAACGCACCCGGATGCGCCGGGCAGAGCGGCGTAGACCGCTCTCCTAGGGCGCCCGCCCACCCTCGTCGCGGCGCCGGCACTCACAAAGCCGAGACTACGGCGGCGATGTCGGGTATACCTCGTGCCATGCCGACCGATAATTCGCTGTGGCTGGTCCTCGACCTTGCCGGGGTATTTGCCTTCGCACTCAACGGAGCGCTGACCGCGGTACGGGCCGAGCGACTCGACATCGTCGGCATCGTCACGCTCGGCATGTTCACCGGTCTGGGCGGGGGGACGGTCCGCGACGTGCTCCTCGGCGCTCTGCCACCGGCGACCTTCCTCGACTGGCGCTACCTGGCGGCCGCGGCGGCAGGCGGTCTCGTCGCCTTCGTGCTCGGCAACCGGCTCGATCGCCTGAACGGCACGATCACCGTGTTCGACGCGATCGGATTGAGCGTGTTCGCGGTGCTGGGCGCCTACAAGGCGCTGGAACTGGGTTTCGGTGTCGTCCAAGCGGTCATCGTCGGGGCCGTCACCGCGGTAGGCGGGGGAACCATCCGGGATGTCATGATCGGTCGCGTACCGACCGTCCTGCGGAGTGAACTCTACGCGATTCCGGCGCTGATAGGAGCCGGATTATACTCCGCCACATACAGTTTCGGATATCAAGGAACACTCGTCGCGTTGGGTGCGGCGGCAGTGTGCTTCGTGATCCGGATGATCGGCGTGCGATTCGACCTGCACGCGCCGTACCCACCGGCCCGTCGTCACGGCAAGTGAGTACGGCGCGGTGGCGTCAGTCCTTGTCGAGGAAGAGGTCCCACTGGGGGTTTTCGCCGCCACTGTAGGCGGACAGATCGGTCTTGCCTGCTTCGACGAGGACATCCGCGTCGATGAAGCACCGGCCCGTGGTGTCCTTCGCCGGCCGCGACAGGATCTCCACCGCGGCGTCGGCCATGATTTCCGGGCTGCGCGAGGACGACAGGAGCGTGTCACCGTCCGGCATGTGCGCCGCCGCCGACGTCGCGTTGAACGTCTCGGGCCACAGGCAGTTGGCGGCGATACCGGCCTCGGCGAATTCGGCTGCGAACCCCAATGTCAGCAAGGACATTCCGTACTTGGACAGGGTGTAGGCCGGGTGTGCGCCGAGCCAGTAGGGATTCATGTTCAGGGGCGGGGAGATGGTCAGGACGTGCGCGTTGGGTGAGTTCCGGAGGTGTGGCAGCGCCGCCTTCGTGAGCAGGAAGGTCCCGCGGCAGTTGATCTCCTGCATGAGGTCGTACTTCTTTGCCGACAGGTGTTCCGTCGGATCCGTGGCGATCGCGCTCGCGTTGTTGACGCAGAAGTCGATGCCGCCGAAGCGCTCCACCGCGGCATCGACGGCTCGCTGGACGTCGCTTTCCTTGCGCACATCGCCGACGACGGCGACGGCTTTACCGCCGGCCGCCTCGATCTCGGCGACAGCGGTGTGGACCGTGCCCTTCAACCGGGGATGAGGCTCGGCGGTCTTGGCGAGCAGGACCACGTTCGCACCCTGCCGGGCCGCTGCGGTGGCGATAGCGAGGCCGATCCCGCGGCTGGCGCCGGAGATGACCATGGTGCGGTCGGTGAGGGCGTCGTGGCTCGACATCGTTCTCCCAGGTCGTATCAGTGAAACGGTTCCGTTCTCAGTGATGATATTGGCATTCTCTTTTTCTGCAAGTAATGTATCCAGCGTGAACGACTTCACCGAAACCTCGTCGGGTATCCCGCTCGAGCCGGTCTACGGGCCGGACGACCGGGGTGCCGAGCCGCCTGCGCCGGGCCAGTTCCCCTTCACCCGAGGCAATTTCGCCACCGGTTATCGGGGCCGGTTGTGGACGTTCCGCCAGTACTCCGGATTCGGTACCGCGGAGGAATCCAACAGGCGGTACCGCTATCTCCTCGAGCAGGGCGGCACGGGGTTGTCGGTGGCACTCGACCTCCCCACCCAGTGCGGTTACGACTCCGACGACCCGGAGGTCGGTGAGGAAGTGGGCCGCGTCGGCGTCGCCGTCGACACGCTGGCCGACGCCGAGATCCTGTTCGAGGACATCCCGCTCGACAAGATCAGTACGAGCTTCACCATCAACGGCACGGCGGCCATCCTGCTGGCCTTCTACGTTGCCGCCGCCGAGCGCAAGGGCGTGCCGAGGGAGAAGCTCACCGGCACCATCCAGAACGACATCCTCAAGGAATACGCATCGCGGGGAACGTGGATCTGGCCACCGGAACCGTCGCTGCGGCTCATCGCCGACACCATCGAGTTCTGCGCTGCCGAGGTTCCGCGCTTCAACGCGATCTCGGTCGCCGGCGCGCACTTCCGCGACGCGGGCGCCAACGCGGTGCAGGAGATGGCATTCACCCTCGCGGACGGCGTGACCTACTGCGACACCGTCCTCGAGCGCGGCCGGATGACCATCGAGCAGTTCGCCCCGCAGATCTCGTTCTTCTTCTACACCCACGGTGACTTCTTCGAGGAGATCGCCAAGTACCGCGCCGGACGCCGGCGCTGGGCGACGATCGTCCGCGAACGTTACGGCGCGACCACCGACAAGGCGTCGATGTTCCGTTTCGGCTGCGTGGCCGGGGGCGCGTCGCTCTACGCGCCGCAGGCCCAGAACAACCTGGTGCGGGTCGCTTACGAATCCATGGCCTCTGTTCTCGGCGGTGTGCAGTCGATGTTCACCGCGGCGTGGGACGAGCCCTTCGCTCTGCCCAGTGAGGAATCGGCGACCCTGGCTCTGCGTACCCAGCAGATCCTCGCGTACGAGACCGGCGTGACACGCGTGGCCGACCCGCTGGGCGGTTCGTACTTCGTCGAAGCCCTCACCGACGCAACCGAAGAACGCATCATCGAGATCATGGCCGACCTGGAAGCACACGGCGGAATGGTTCGTGCCATCGAGGATGGTTACCTGCAGGGACTGATCGCGGACGAGGCGTACAAGACCCACAAGGAGATCGAGGGCGGTGAGCGTCCCGTGGTCGGCGTCAACAAGTTCGTTTCCGACGAACCCGCACCGGAGATCTCGACGTACGAACTCGATGCCCTCGGGCGCGAGATGCAACTCGAACGCCTCGCGAAAGTGAAGGCGGAACGCGACGCCGAGGCCGTACGCACCACCCTCGCCGAATTGTCCCGCGCCGCGGAAGGAACCGAGAATCTGATGCACCGCCTGATCGACTGCGCCAACGCGTATTGCACCGTCGGAGAGATGGTGTCCGCGCTCAAGAACGTCTGGGGCGAGTTCCAGCAGCCGGTGGTGTTCTGATGAGCGCCCGCATCCTCGTTGCCAAGCCCGGTCTCGACGGGCACGATCGCGGCGCCAAGATCGTCGCCCGTGCTCTCCGCGACGCCGGATTCGAAGTGATCTACACGGGCATCCGCCAGAAGGTCGAGGACATCGTCTCCATCGCGGTGCAGGAAGACGTCGCGGTGGTCGGCCTCAGCATCCTTTCGGGCGCCCACGTCGCGCTCACCACGAAGGTCGTCGAGCAACTCCGTGCGGCCGACGCGGGCGATATCGCCGTGATCGTCGGCGGCACGATTCCGCAGAGCGATGTGCCCAAGCTTCTCGCCGCGGGCGCAGCGGCCGTGTGTCCCACCAGTACTCCGCTGGATGTCCTGGTCGACGAGGTCCGGAAACTGACGGGCACGGCTGCGCCGCTGTGACGACGCGCGGCACCCACACAATCGAGTTCGGGAAGTTGGAGGAATCGTGCGTATCGGAGTGATGGTCGGCCCGGAGCAGGGTGATACCGCCCGCAAGGTCGACCGCATGCTGAAAGACGTCGAATGGGCGGAAGCCGCAGGATTCGACACGGTGTGGGTTCCGCAGATCCCCACAGATTTCGACGCCCTCACTGCGGTTGCGTTGATGGGCACGAGGACCAGCCGCATCGAGATCGGCACGGCGGTCGTGCCGCTCCAGGCGCAACATCCGATCGCACTGGCCCGGCAATCGCTGTCGACGCACGCCGCTCTGAACGGGCGGCTCGCGCTGGGTGTCGGTCCGTCGCACCACTGGATCGTGGAAGACATGCTGGGACTCTCCTACGACAAGCCGGCCAAGTACACCCGCGATTACCTCGAAGTGCTCAACGCGGCGCAGCACGGACCGGGCTCGGTGGACGTGGAGAACGACACGTTCACGGTGCACAACCCGCTCGATATCGCTCCGGTGGCACCCATGCCGATCCTGGTCGCCGCGCTCGGACCGGTGATGCTCCGGATCGCGGGCGAACACACCGACGGCACGATTCTGTGGATGGCCGACGAGCGCGCGATCGGCGAGCACGTCGTCCCGCGCATCACCAAGGCCGCCGCGGAGCCGGACGACCCGAACCGCGGGTCGTCGCGGGTGTGCCGGTGTGCCTGTGCGCGCCCGACGAGGTGGACATCGCCCGCGAGCGCGCCAACCGCATCCTCGCGGAAGCGGAGATCTCGCCGAACTACCAGCGTCTGCTCGAGCAGGGCGAGGCGAAGGACATCGGCTCTATGGCGATCGTGGGTGACGAAGAGGCGATTCTCGCCGGGTTCCGCCGCTACCGCGACGCCGGCGTCACCGACCTGTCGATGCGTCTGCTGCCGATCGGCAACACCCGCGACGAACTGGTCGCATCGAAGTACCGCACCCGCGAGGTGGTTGCCGAGCTCGCCAAGGAACTGCGGTGACCCAGGAAGATCCGAATGCGGGTCCCCTGGCTGGGATCCGCATTCTCGAGGTCGGCCACATCCTCGCCGGCCCCTACGCCACGATGATGCTCGCCGACCTCGGTGCCGAGGTGACGAAGATCGAACCGCCCACCGGCGACCTCTCCCGTCAGGTGAGCGACGCGTACTTCGCGAGTCTCAACCGCGGCAAGCGCAGTATCTGCCTGGACCTCTCGTCCGACGAGGGGCAGCAGAAGCTCGGCGAACTCGCGGTCGGAGCGCACGCCTTGCTGGTCAATCTCAAGCCCTCGGCGATCCGCAGATTCGGCCTGACCTACGACGCGCTGCGGTCCCACAACGACAAGATCGTGTGTGTCGCGCTCACCGGATACGGCCTGAACTCCGGGGACGATCCCGCCTTCGATTACGTCATCCAGGCGGTCACGGGCGTCGCGTCCCTGACCGGTGATCCCGACGGGCCGCCGACGCTGCCCGGCTATTCCGCGGCCGACAACTCGACAGGGCTGACCGCCGCGCTGGGTCTGCTCGCGCAGATCGTGTCCGGTCGCGGTGGGCAACTCGATGTCTCGCTGCGTGACGTGATGCTCTCGCAGCTCAACTACCGTGCGTCCGCGTACCTCAACGAGGGCAGCGAGCCACGACGGATGCCCAACGGCGCGCACTCGTATTACGTTCCCGCACAGCTGTTCCCAACCTCCGAAGGAACTCTGGCGCTGTTCATCACCCACGACGGCTTCTGGCGGACGTTCGCCGCAGAGGCTGGCATCGAGGGGTTCGGGACGATGGCCGAGCGCGCGAGTCGCCGCGACGAGGTGCTCGAGGTCGTCACTGCTGTGCTCGCCCGCGATACCGCGTCGGGCTGGGAACGCCGGCTTCGTCCACTGGGGGTGCGGCCGCCGCGGTGCGCTCCTTGCCCGACGCACTCGAGGCGACACCGGAGGCGATCGTCACCGCCGGTGATTTCCGTCTGGTGGGCAACCCGATCCGCGTGGAGGGATACGAACCTCGGTACGGCCCGCCGCCTCGTCTGGGGGAGCACGACAAGGCACCCGCACCGCCGCTCTGACATTTGCTCGCCGAAAAGTGATCTGCTCGGGGAACTTCCCGAGCAGATCACCTTTCGGCGCGCAGATCGAGTGCAGCTACTCGTACCGGACCTTGATGTCGTTGCTGTCGGGCACCGCCTGGCAGGTGAGGATGTAGCCGTCGGCGATCTCGTCGTCGCTGAGGGCATCGTTCACGCGCATCGTCGCGCTGCCGTCGACGATCTTGGCGATGCAGGTCGCGCAGTTGCCGGCCTCGCAGGAGAACGGCGGTGCCAGACCGGCGCGCCGTGCGCTTTCGAGAAGGGTCTCCCCGGGGTGGCGCGGCACCGAGACCCGCTTGCTTCCCAGCCGGATCGACACGGTGCCCTCGATCTTTGCCGGTACGGCCACGGGTGCTTCGGTCGCCTCCACGAGCACGTCGGCGACGAGGATCGGTTCGGCTGCGCTTCCGAACCGCTCGCTGTAGACCTGGCCGCTGCCGCTCAGTGCGATCTCGATCATGTCCATGAACGCTTCCGGACCGCACACGTAACTGTCGGCGGCGGTGTCGGACCCGACGAAGGCCGCGACGAACGCGGGATCGAGCAGTCCGCTCTCGTCGTCGTAGTGCCGGACGACCTCGAGCCGGTCCGGATACCTGGCTACGAGTTCGGTGAGGACCGTTTCGAAGATCGCGGACGGACGGTCGCGGTCGGCGATGAGCAAGCGGACACGACGATCGGTGGACGCGAGGGCGCTTTTGGCGAGCGAGAGGATCGGGGTGATGCCGCTTCCGCCCGCGAACCCGAGTACTGCACCCTCGGCCGGCCTGAGCAGGAAAGTGCCGGCGGGCCGAGTGATCTCGACGGCGTCACCTTCGGAGACGTTGTCGTGGAGCCAGTTCGAGACCGACCCGTGGGGTACTCGCTTGATGGTGATCATCATCTCGGAGTCGGTCTCCGGAGCACTCGACATCGAATACGACCGGTAGAGGACGGTTCCGTCGACCGTCACCTTGAACGTGCAGAACTGCCCCGACCGATAGGTGAAGGGTCCGTCGTCCGGGGCGAGCACGTAGGTGCGGGCGTCGTCCGTCTCCTTCACGATCCGGGTCACGGTCGCGCGCTGAAACAGTGGTGGTCTCGCCATGGACCGTCTCCTCCTGGTATTAGTATTCTGCTAAGTGGAGAGTACTATTCTCACTCATGAGAGGGAAACCTCTCATCATGAATCCCATACGCGAGAGAGCCCCATGACAGAGCCCGCCGTGCTGGCATTCGAGGATCGCGAGTTCACACTCGCCGATCTCGACGCGTGTGCCGACGGCATCGCCCACCGGCTTCGCGCCCACGACGTCGGTATCGGCGACCGGGTCGCGCTCATGTCGTCGAACCGTCCCGAGTTCGTCGCCGCCGTGCGAGCCATCTGGCGGCTCGGCGCCGTGGTGGTGCTCATGAGCCCGTCGTGGAAGCGCACCGAGGTGGACCACGCATTCGGTCTCACCGACCCGGTGGCCGCGGTGGGAGACGCCGCCGTACTGGCCGAGGCTGTCGCCGACCACGACGCGTCCGTCCCGATGCTGCACCTCGACGGGCCCGACCCCATCGCAGTCCCGTCCGGTTTCGCCTTCCCGCGCGTGGACCGGGACTCCGATGCGGTGCTCGTGTTCAGTTCCGGCACCACCGGCCTGCCCAAAGCGGTCAGGCACACCCATGCGTCTTTCGGTGCCGCCGTCGCGCACTGGCGGGATGCGCTCGCGCTCACGTCGGCCGACCGCATCCAGATCGTCACCCCGCCGTCGCACATCCTCGGCCTGCTCAACATCGTGACCGCGCTCGAAGCCGGCACCTGGATGCGACTGCATCGCCGGTTCGACCTCGAGACCATGCTGCGGCACATCGAGCGCGACAGGATCACCGTCGAGATGGCAGTCGCGCCCATCGCCCTGGCCATCGCGTCGTATCCCGGCCTCGAATCGCTCGATCTGTCCTCGCTCCGATACATCATGTGGGGAGCAACCCCCGTCACCCCGAGCGTCGCCGAAGCGGTCACGCGCCGCACGGGCGTGCCGTGGGTTCCCGCCTACGGCGCCAGCGAAGTACCGGTCATCGCGTGCAACCCCGTCGACGGCGCACGTCTCGACAGTGTGGGTCGTGCGGTGCCCGGCGTGGACCTGCGTGTGGTCTCGCTCGACACCGGCGAACCGGTGGCTCCCGGTGAACGCGGTGAGATCCAGGTGAAATCGCCGTCCCTGATGGCCGGGTACCTTCCCGCCGACGCGACCGCCGATGCGTCGAGCGACGGGTGGTACCGCACGGGCGACGTCGGGTCCGTCGACGACGACGGATGGGTCCGCATCACCGACCGATCCAAGGAAATGATCAAGGTCAAGGGCTTTCAGGTCGCTCCCGCCGAAGTCGAGGCCGTACTGCACGGCCACCCGGCCGTGGCCGACTGCGCCGTCTTCGGCGTCGCCGACGAGGCCGCGGGCGAAGCGGTGGTCGCGGCGGTCACCACCTGCGCCACCGCGACACTCGACTCCGACGAGGTCATCACCTACGTCGGCGAGCGACTCGCGTCCTACAAGCGTCCCGGCCGCGTGATCTTTGTCCCCGAAATTCCCCGCTTGCCCTCCGGCAAGGTGTTGCGCCGACTACTCGAGGAGCGCCATGGACGTACGTCTGACGAATGAACAACAGCAGTTGCGAGATGCTGCCGCCAGGCTGGCCGACGACCTGGGCCCGGGATCGGTCCAGGACCTCGACGACGCGGCGCGCCGCGCACGACTGGAGAAGACCGTCGACTCGACGGGCTGGCGTTCGCTGCGCTCGGACGGCGCCTCCGGCGTCGAGGTGGCAATCGTCGCCGAGGAATTCGGACGCGGGCTCGTCGACGTGCCGTTCCTCGGACCGATCCTCGCGGACGATCTGCGACGCCACGTCGCCGAGGACCAGCAGACGTGGGCAATCGCGATCGGTGACGACGCGTTCGACGCACACGGACTGGAGCAGGCCCTGGTCGTCCGCGGCACGACAGTGCTGTCGGCGGAGATCGGTGAGCCAGCACCCGGCGCCGATCTCACCCGTGGGTTCGCCACTCTCACGGAGCCGTACACCGCGATCGGAGATCTGGACGCCGAGCCCATCGAACGCGGATATGCCCTCGCACTCGTCGCGACCTGCGCGGATCTCGTCGGGACATCGCGGGGAGCGCAGAGCGTCGCTGTCGAGTACGCCAAGCTGCGCGAGCAGTACGGCAAGGCGATCGGGTCGTATCAGGCCGTCGCGCACCTGCTCGCCGAGAGCCAAGCACTGATCGAAGGATCGATCAGCGTGCTGCGGCACGCCGCCTGGGCCGTCGACGAACTCGCTCCGGACGAAGCCGTGCGCGCCGCACGCATCGCGAAGATCTACTGCGCGCGGGCGGCACGGACCGTCTGCGAGACCGCCGTCCAGGTGCACGGCGGCATCGGTAACACCTGGGAGTGCATCGAGCACGTCTATCTGCGGCGGACGCTGACGTCCACCGAACTGTTCCCCGTGAGCCTGGAGGAGATCGACCTTGGACTTTCGTGACTCGCCGGACGAAGCAGCCTTCCGCGACCGCCTGCGCACCTGGCTCGCCGGCGTAGCCGGTACGTTCCCCACCTCGGGCGACGAATACTGGGCGCGCCAGGGCGAATGGCATCAGGCGCTGTACGGAGCGGATTCTTCGGACTGTCCTGGCCGAAAAAGCACGGCGGGCAAGATCTGCCACCCGTCTACGACGTGATCCTCGACGAGGAACTGGCCATCGCGGGCGCGCCGCCGCGTCCCAGCCTCGGTTACCTCGTCGTCGGTCTCGGACACCACGGCAGCGAAGAACTCTGCGACCGTTTCCTTGCCGGCATGATCAACGGAACCGAGCGGTGGTGTCAGGGATTCAGCGAGCCCGGCGCCGGCTCCGACCTCGCGTCGCTCACCACGACGGCGACCCAGGACGGTGACGAGTACGTCCTGCACGGCCACAAGGTCTGGACGAGCTCCGACGTGGCCGACTGGTGCCTGCTGCTCGCGCGCACCGATCCGAATGCGCCACGGCACAAAGGTATTTCCGCGTTCATCGTGGACATGCACCAGGACGGGATCGAACAGCGGCCCCTGAAGATGATCAGCGGCGTCACCAAGGAGTTCGGCCAGGTCCTCTTCGACGGTGCGAGGGTGCCCGCCGACCGGATGGTGGGTGCGCCCGGCGAAGGATGGCGGGTCGCGATGACGGTCGTCGGCCACGAACGCGAACCGTCGACGCTCGGCTTCGCAGCGCGCTACGGCAAGCTCGTGCGTCAGCTCGCCGCTCGCGTCGACGGCCGGCCCCCGGAAGATCTGGCTTGGGCCGCAGTGCAATCGGAGATGCTGCGGCTGCATGTGCGACGCCGGTTGTCCGAACAGCTCGACGGCGTCTCACACGGGTCGGAGGGCTCGCTCGACAAGCTGCTCATGACGTGGGTCGACCAGTCGGTCGGACACGCGGCATTGTCCGTGGCCGGCACCCGCGATCCCGAACTGCTGGGGTCGTACATGTACAGCCGGGCACAGAGTGTCATGGGCGGCACCTCGCAGATCCAGAAGAACATCATTGCTTCGCGAATCCTCGGATTGGGGGTCTGACATGTACGACATGCCCGACGAAATCGACGTCAGGGCCGATGGTTCCCTGCGGATCATCACCCTCAACCGGCCCGACGACCTCAACGCCGTCAACGATCCCCTGCACGAGGGACTGGCCCGCTTGTGGCCGCGCCTGAGCGCCGACCGGGACGCGCGTGCTGCCGTGATCACCGGTGCGGGCCGCGCATTCTCCGCCGGCGGCGACTTCGCCTACCTCGCCGAACTGGCGAAAGATGCGGACCTGCGCGCGAAGACGATCGCCGACGGCCGCGAGATCGTGCTGGGCATGGCACGGTGCCGGGTTCCCGTGGTCGCGGCGGTCAACGGTCCGGCCGTGGGTCTGGGCTGCAGCCTGGTGGCGCTCAGCGACATGGTCTACATGGGTGAGAAGGCGTACCTGGCCGACCCTCATGTTCAGGTCGGCCTGGTCGCGGCGGACGGTGGCCCTCTGACGTGGCCTCTCCAGATCAGCTTGCTGCAGGCCAAGGAGTTCGCGTTCACCGGCCAGCGGGTTTCAGCACAGCGGGCCTGCGAACTCGGGTTGGCGAACCACGTCGTCGCCGACCCGCTGAGCGAAGCGCTCGCCTGTGCCAAGCGCATCTCGGAACAACCGCAGAAGGCGATCGAAGCCACCAAGAGATTGCTCAACATCCATCTCGAACGGGCCGTGCTCGCGACACTCGACTACGCGATGAGTGCCGAGGAGATGACGTTCCAGAGCGCGGACTTCCAGTCCAACATCGCAAAGCTGACTGCCGCGAAGTCCTGATCCGGCGGGCATCGATACGGGCACCGGGCACCGAGCATCCGGTGCCCGTCTCGAAGCGTCTATTATCGCCGGACCAGAACGACAAGGAGATCAACAATGCCGGTTGCCGACCGAGGTGATTCTTGATCGATCGCCTGCGTTCGCTACCTGGATTCCACCCCGATCTGCGGTGGATCGCGCTGCTTGCACCCCGCCGGACGGTCACGTCTCGGTCGCTGCCGGTACTGCGCACTCTCACTCGAGCCATCCGTGGCAACGACCCGGACGTCTATGTGCTCGAACCCGGTGTCGCCGTCCGCTGGTTCCGGCCGTCGACCGCTCGGAGCGACGAACCGGGACCCGCCTTGCTCTGGATCCACGGCGGTGGATACGTGTTCGGACGCGCCGCCCAGGACGACGCACTGTGCCGCAGGTTCGCCGAAGAACTCGGAGTCTCGGTGGCGTCGGTCGAGTACCGGCTTGCGCCGGAGCATTCGTATCCGGTTCCGGTCGAGGACTGCAGCCGGATCTACGAGTGGCTGACGCGGCGTCCGGATGTGGACGCCTCGCGGATTGCGATCGGCGGAGCGAGCGCCGGCGGGGGACTTGCTGCCGCGCTCGCATTCCGGGCCCGTGACCGGGAGATCCCGCCGCCGGTCTTCCAGTTGCTGGTGTACCCGATGCTCGACGACCGCACCGGCACCGGACCGCGACACACCCGTTTGTGGGACGAGAGGTCGAATCGGTTCGGGTGGGAAAGCTACCTCGGCGCGGCCGATCGGAGCGAAGCAGTTCCGGCACGGCGTGACGACCTCGGGGATCTTCCTCCCACCTGGATCGGTGTGGGTTCGCACGATCTGTTCTTCGCGGAGAACCGCGAGTACGCCGACCGGTTGGCGTCGGCGGGTGTGCCGTGCGGATTTCACATCGTCGAGGGCGCATTCCACGGCTTCGATCTCGTCGCGTCGAGAACGCGTGTGGCGCAAGGTTTCTTCGACGAGCAGTGTGCCGTGCTGGCCACCGCGTTGGGGGTGCGGCCCACCCGGGGCGGCCTCGAGGAGTACTGAGCCGCAGGCGAAGCACGCAGGGCGAGGACGCTGTCGCGTCCCCGCCCGTCGCAAAGGGGTGTTCGTCGCCCCCGCAGTTCGTGATGGCGCTATACGCGCGGCTTGGAGTATTCCGATTGCAGCGCGAGGATACGCATCTTCGGGATCGGACCGTAGCTCAGTGAGTCGGACATGTTCAACTGCTTTGCCGCTGCGGCCGCGTGCACGGTTGTCCTTGGCGGCCTGTGGGTCACCCTCGAGTTCGTAGATCGTGACCGACGGTCCGCCGTCGGGGTCGGCCGGCGCCAGGCGGATGGCGCCGACGAATCCGTCGAGGGCCACCACCTCGGGGATATGGACCTCGTCGTACCACCGATTGAATTCCTCGAGACGCTCGGGGTGAGAGGGATGGGATTCGACGAGCAGGTAGTTCTTCATACGTTCACTTTCTGCGAGAAGTATTGCCGGATAGGAACATCAGACCCGTACGACCCAGCCGCCGTCGATGTTGAGGGTGTGGCCCGTGACCCAGTCGCTGCCGGACGAGACCAGGTACAGAAGGCCGGGAATCAACTCTTCGGGTTCACCGAAGGGGAACGGGATGGCGTGCTTCACCATCTCCTTGAGTTCGGGCGGCGACGCGATCGATCCGGCCTCGGTGTTGACCATGCCCGGTGCGATCGCGTTGACGCGGATACCGAACGGTGCCAGTTCGCGCGCCAGTGACACGGTCATGCTCACCAGGCCCAGCTTGGTGATGCCGTATGCCTGCGCGGCCATGAAGGCGCCGCTCGACGACTGGTTCACGATCTTGCCGTAGCCGCGCTCCTTCATATAGGGAACAACGGCGCGGCTGCAGAGCAGGGGACCGGTGAGGTTGACGGCGAGCGTGCGGTTCCAGAGGTCTATTTCCATGGTGGTGAGAGAGCCCTCGCCGACCACTTCGGCCATCAGTCCGGCATTGTTCACCAGGATGTCGACGGACCCGAAGTGCGAGGCCGCCGTGGCCGCCATCTCGCGGGTGCTCGTTTCGTCGCGGACGTCGACGGCGAGGGCCAGCGCGCGATGACCCTCGGCCGTCAGCTCGTCGGCAGCCGTTGTCGCGGAATCGATGTTGACGTCCGCAAGCACCACGGCTGCGCCGGCTTCGGCGAGTGCCCGGGAGTAGGCCCGCCCGATGCCGCCTCCTGCGCCGGTCACGATGGCGACCTTGCCATCCAGCTGCGGAGTATCTGTCATGTCGTGTTTCCTTTTCGGTCGGCGGCAGCCGCTTAGGACTGGGCGAGCTCGTAGCGGCGGCGGTACTCGGTCTTGGACGTTTCGCTGATGTCGACATCCGTGGCGCGGGCGCGAAGAGCACCGACCGTCGCCTGCTCACGAGGGATGTGGGCGAACGGGTCCCAGTCGAAGAACCGCGCGGCGTTGCCGAACGTGATCTTGTCGATCTCCTCGTCGGTACAGGACGCTCGATCCAGCTCGGCTTTCAGGACTTCCGGTGAGTTCGGCCAGGTCGAGTCCGAGTGCGGGTAGTCGCACTCCCACGCAATGGTGTCGATCCCCAGATGGTCGCGGTTGTTCAGTCCACTCGGTTCGGTGATGTAGCACGCCAGGAAGTTGCTGCGCCACACGTCGGTTGGCGTCATGCCCTTGGGCAGGAAGCTCGCTCCCGTCCAGGACTGGTTGACGATGTGCCGCTCGAGGCGGTCGAGCCACGGCGCCGCCCAGCCCACACCGCCCTCGCTCATCGCGACCTTGAGATTCGGGAACTTCCGGAAGGCTCCGCTGAGCATGATGTCGGTGGCGGCGATGGTGGAGATCAGCGGTGTCAGCATCAACATGTCGTCGATGTCGAAACCGTCGGGCCGCTTGACCAGGTTGATTCCCCCGCCGATGTGCAGGCTGAGCACGATGTTGTGGTCGACGCAGGCCTTGAAGATCGGGTCCCAGTAGCCGGACTTGAAGTCGGGAAATCCTTCACCGACGCCGTAGGGGGTTTCGGGGATGCTGATCGAGCGGCATCCCATGGCGGCGAGCCGCGCGATCTCCTCGACGGATTCGTCGACGTCGAAGAACGGGATGATGCCGAGCGGGATGAATCGTCCGACGACGATCGCGGAGCTACCTTCTACCTGCATCTCGATTGCTCTTCTTGCAACTGCGGCTCTGCACCTGTGAGAATAGTGTTCTCATGAACCTAAGCATGATTCTAGAAATGGCCGCAAGCAACGGTGATCGGGCGGTGGCGACCGTCGGCGATCGAACGCTCACTGCCGCGCGCCTCGACACTCTGGCGCGCCGCGCAGCCGTCGGCTTCCGGAATCATCCGGCGGTCCTGTATTCGGGAGCGAACCATCTCGCGTACCCCGTGGCTCTGTTCGGTGCGGCTCTGGCAGGTGTGCCGTTCGTTCCTCTCAACTACCGACTCGGGGAGCAGCAACTCACCGCGTTGAAGGATCGGCATCCGGGTGCGCTCGTCCTCGAGGAGTCCGACCTCGATGCGCTCACCGACGACGCACTCGGCGAAGTCGACACGTCCGACCTGGAAGGCCAGTGGGACGGCGACGCGGTCGCGGCGATCATCTACACGAGTGGGACGACGTCGGATCCGAAGCCCGCAATCCTGCGGCACCGCCATCTGCTGGCCTACGTTCTCAACACGATGGAGTTCGCCACGGCCGCCGAAACCGACGCGTCGCTCGTGTCGGTCCCGCCGTACCACATCGCGGGCCTGACCAATCTCCTGTCGAACTTCTACACGGGACGCAGGGTGGTGTATCTCGCCGCCTTCGACCCGAAGGTGTGGCTCGACACCGTCCGTCGCGAGAACGTCACGCATGCCATGCTCGTGCCGACGATGCTCGCGCGCATCGTCGCCGAACTCGGTGACGGCGAAGCGGATACCCCCTCGCTCGCCAGCATTGCCTACGGCGGCTCACGAACGCCGCGCCCGGTCCTCGAGCACGCACTGCGGGCGTTCCCGCACACGGGATTCGTCAATGCCTACGGCCTCACCGAGACCGCCTCGTCCGTCGCGGTGCTCGGCCCCGACGATCACCGGATCGCCTTCGCCTCGGCCGATCCCGCGATCCGTGAACGTCTCGGTTCCGTCGGACGTCCGCTGCCCGGCATCGAGATCGAGATCCGCACCGAAGACGGAGAGCCGGTGGAACCGGGTCACAGCGGCCTGATCTACGTTCGCGGGGAACAGATCTCCGGCGAATACGGCAACCGCAGCGTCCTCGACAGCGAGGGCTGGTTCTCCACCCGCGACCTCGGGCACCTCGACAGCGACGGCTACCTGTATGTGGAGGGCCGGTCCGACGACACCATCATCCGGGGCGGTGAGAACATCGCCCCCGCCGAGATCGAGGACGTGCTGCTTGCGCACCCCGGGGTCACCGAAGCTGCCGTCATCGGAGTTTCCGACGCAGAGTGGGGTCAGCGCCTCGTCGCCGTACTCGTCGGCTCCGCAGACCCGGACGAAGTTCGCCGATGGGTCAAGGACCGGCTGCGCTCGTCCAAGACGCCGGACACCATCGTGTTCCGCGACGAGCTTCCGAAGACCGAAACAGGAAAACTTCTGCGCCGCAACCTACTCGCCGAACTGGAGAACACCCATGCCTGAAGCCGTCATAGTCTCTGCCCTGCGTACCCCGATCGGTACCGCCATGAAGGGCACGCTCCGTGACACCACCGCATTCGAACTCGCCCACCACGTGGTGTCGGCCACCGCCGAGGACCTCGACAAGAGCCTCATCGACGACGTGATCCTCGGTGAGGGCCTGTACGGCGGCGGCGTGATCGCACGTCATGCCGCACTCACCTCCGGGCTCGTCTCCGTACCCGGGCTGTCCCACAACCGGCACTGCGCAGCCGGTCTCGCCGCGGTGCAGACCGCCGCGGCAGGAATCCGTGCCGGTATGGATCAGCTCGTGATCGCCGGAGGCGTGAACTCCGCCTCCACCTCCCCGAGGTCGATGGTCTGCAACGGCGACGAGTGGGTGCCGTGGATGTCGCCCACCCACCCCGACCAGCCCGACGCACCCAACCGCGACATGTCCATCACGGTCGGCTGGAACGCCGCAGTGAAGGCGGGGGTGACCCGAGAAGAGATGGACGCCTGGGCATTCCGTTCGCATCAGATGGCACTTCGGGCCATCGACGAGGGACGTTTCAAAGAAGAGATCGTTCCCATCGAGACCCCGCACGGACTGTTCTCCGTCGACGAGCATCCCCGCCGCGACACCAGCCTCGAGAAGCTCGCCTCGCTGAAGGTGCTGCACCCCGAGATCGAGGGCTTCGGCATCACCGCGGGCAACTCCAGCGGCGGTAACGACGCCGCGGCGGCACTCGCCATCGCCAGCAGCGACCTCGGCCTGCCCGCGCTCGGCACTGTCCGCGCCTGGGCCTCGGTCGGCGTGGATCCGGCGATCACCGGACTTGCTCCCGTCGAGGCGATCCCCAAGGCCCTCGCACGCGCGGGCCTGTCCATCGCCGACGTCGATCTCTTCGAGATCAACGAAGCGTTCGCCGCGCAGTGCGTCGCGTGCATCAAGTTGCTCGACCTCGACCCCGAGAAGGTCAACACCAGCGGCAGCGGTTGCTCCCTCGGTCATCCCGTCGCGGCGACCGGTGCGCGCATGCTCGTGACACTCGTCTACGAACTGCGCCGTCGCGGCGGCGGCATCGGTGTCGCGGCAATGTGCGCGGGCGGAGGCATGGGCTCGGCCACCGTCATCGAGGTACCCGCGCCTTGAGTGGTCCCGGCACGGCGAACATCGCCGATCTGCTCACTGCGGCGCGCGGAGGGTCTCAGCGCGCCGCAGGGCGGCTGCTGAGTCTGGTCGAGAGCCCACGTCGCAACGAAGTGCTCGAGGCTCTGGGTCCGGCAACCACCCGGGTGGTCGGTGTCACCGGCCCACCCGGGGCAGGTAAGTCCACCACCGTCGGCGCGATGGTCGCCGGTTACCGGGCACGCGGGCTACGGGTCGCGGTCCTGGCGGTGGATCCGTCGTCGCCGTACAGCGGCGGGGCCCTCCTCGGTGACCGCATCAGGATGGCCGAGCACGTCCACGACCGTGACGTGCTCATCCGATCCGTCGCCTCACGTGGACATCTCGGTGGGCTTGCGGCTGCGGTGCCGGCTGCGATCCGCCTCCTCGCCGCCCTGGCCTACGACATGATCGTGCTCGAGACAGTGGGCGTCGGGCAGTCGGAGATCGAGATCGCCTCGGTCGCCGATCCCACGGTGGTGATACTCAATCCCGGCGGGGGAGACACCGTTCAGGCTGCGAAGGCAGGACTGCTCGAAGTTGCCGACATTCTCGTGGTCAACAAGGCGGACCGGGAGGGGGCGGATCAGGCCGTCCGGGATCTCCGGACCGAGGCGAAGGTGCCGATCCTCAAGCTCGTCGCGTCGGCCGGGGCCGGAATCCCGGAGTTGCTCGACGCCATCGAGGCGCACCAGCGCGCAGATACCCCGGAACGACGGAGTGCGCGCGCCCAGGCTCAGGTTCTCTCCCTTGCGCACACGCTGCTCCGTACGCATCCCGCGCTCGGGGACCTGGCGGATTCGGTCGCGGACGGTAGCAGTGACGCGTACGCGGCCGCAGAACAGTTGATCTTCGGCGCCGCTGCGGTTCCCCGCGGACCGGTCAGCTGAACTCGGGAACGATCAGGGGCAGTTCGACGGTGGTCCGGATGCCGGGCGCCGCCGCACACACCGCGGAAATCGCGTTGACCGCGCGGTTGGCCGTGTACGACGGCGACACCTCGCTCATCCGCTCGGGGGGAACGGGGAACCGCATCTCGATATCGAGGGGAGCGTCGCCGTCGACGGAGATGTGCCACCCGGTCGAATGAAGATCCCAGTCCGCGTCGAGATCGTCGGTGCAGTACCAGGTGGGCCGGAACCGCATGAGTTCCCTGCCGTTCTTCATGCCGGACACGGTGATCCGCTGTGCTGCAACGGTACCGGCGTCGATGGTTCCGGCCGCTATGGTGACGGCTCTGCGTGCGAGCGCGACCTCACCGGACGCTACGATCGAGTCGAGGGAGAGTCCGAGTGCGTCGGCCAGCGCCGAGAGGGACGGGCCGAAATTCGACTGTACGTGGGCGAGGCGGAAATCCGCGAAGTCTCCGGCCGGCCCGCCGAACCCCATGACCTCGAACAGGATTCCGGGTGAATTGCGTTGCGACAGATCGGCGTACTCGTCGATGGCCAGGTGCTCTAGACGACGCTGGATGGACGCGAGGACGAGGGGCACGGCTTCGGTGATGAAACCCGGACTGCTTCCGGTGCTGTGGATCGAGGTACCACCCAGCGCGCACGCCTCCTCGACGGCAGCACGTAGCGCCGGATCCATCGTCCTCGGATGGTGGAATTCTCCACGTGTGGTGACGACGTCCGTTCCCGACGCGAGGATCCGGCAAACTTCGTCGAGGTCGAATCTCAGCGGCATGTACAAGACACAATCGGCGCCCAGAGCCAGGACGTCGTCGATGTTCCCGGTGGCGGGCACGCCCACCGTGTCGCGTCCGCACAACTCCCCGGCGTCACGGCCGACCTTGTCATCGCTGTGAACGTACACGCCCGCAAGGGTGAGGGCGGGGTGGTCGATCACCGCCCGCAGTGCGCGTGTGCCGATGTTGCCGGTGGCCCATTGAACCACCCGCAGAGGACGGGACTCTTCCACTTCACACCTCGTTCTCGACGGGTATCACGCGAAAAGGGTTGCAACGAGACCTATCCGGGAAGACGAACGAGAGCTTCCTGCGCGTACGAGGCGACGAGGCTGCCGCCCTCGGTGAGCACGTCGCCACGGCCGAAGCAGCGACCGTGGGTCAGTACGGGACTGTGCTGGCGCAGCAACAGCCATTCGTCGCTGCGGAAGGGGCGGTGGAACCAGAGATTGTGCGAGGTGACCGCCGAGGTGAACTTCGTTCCGTTGCCGGTGTGATCGAAGCCTTCGATGCCGAGCAGAGCGGTACCGATGAGATTGAGGTCGGTCGCGTACGCGGTGAGCGCGGGCGCGAAAAGAGAGTCGACTTCCGGTGTGCGCATCCACATCTCGAACTCCGGGGCGGACACGCCGGAATCTGCGAGATCCGTCGTCGTGCGGGTCTCCCACGGGATCAGCGAGTATTCGGTACGGGTGTCGGCCGGCAGGACTCCGGGCACGGCATCGGCGGTCTGGAGGTCGGGGCCTTCTTCGTGCGCGTGCATGGACACCGACGCGGTCGCGAGAACGCCGCGGGACTGCCGTGCGACCGCTGTCAGAGTCGCGAAGGAACGACCTTCGTGCTGCCGGGTGACCTCGTATCGCACGGGCTCGTCCGCACGACCTTCACGCGCGAACACCGCGTGCAGCGATTTGATGCGCTTTTCGGGGCAGGAGAGTTGCGCGGCGCGGACGAACTGCCCGAGAAGTTGCCCCCCGAACAACCGGTGGTACTCCAGTTGCAGGTTGGCACCGTCGAAGAGCGCGACCTCGTTTCGGTCGTCGTCCGAGGGGCATGCGCGTAGGTCGAGGCAGGCGAGGAGATCGTTCCAGAGCTCGGGCACACGCCGAGTGTAAGCGAACTGCTCAGCTTTGAGAATACCGTTCTCGTCAGCGGGCAGCGAATCCTTCGGAGCAGAAGGTCCAGACTTCTTCGGCGGTGATCGCGCGTGCCGTGTCGTCGCCACCGCTGGACTGTGCGATGAACATCACGGTCTGCATCGTCATGGCAGCCATGCGCTTCGGGTTGGCGCCCTCGCGCATCTTGCCGGCGGCCGCGACCTTTTCCATGAGCTCGGTGAACAGTGCAAGCATCGCCGCGTGCGCGACCTTGACCTCGGCCGGATGCGTGAGCAGCAGCTGAGGAGCGAAATCGGTGAACAGGGGACGCTGTGCAGTCGGGTCCGGGCGCGACGACTCGAAAAGCAATTCGACGGCGACGCGAAGCTGGTCGAGGGGGTCGTCCTCACCCGCTGCGGCGGCACGGATCTGGTCGGCCGAGCGGCCGAGTGCGTCCTCGAACAGGGCGAGCAGAAGCTCGTGCTTTCCGTCGAACTGCAGGTAGAAGCTCCGGAGTGACTGCTTCGACCGGTCGACGACTTCCTGGACGGTGAAGTCGGTACTTCCCTTTTCGGTGATGATCGCCTGAGCAGCGTCGAGGAACCGCTGCACGCGCTGTTCGGCGCGCAGTTTGGCGGTCCGAATGGACCGCTCCACTGCCCGCTGCTTCCAGGCCGGCTCTTCGCTGGGGCCGGTCACCGCTCGAGCTGCGCTTCGTCACGTGGGGTGGACATAGGTGCACTGTACTAGAGGGTAGGGAAGATTCGAGGTAACGACTGCACCCTCCCGTCGGGACGAGAGACTCTTACTATCCTCACGAGAGAATGATATTCTCGCACCATTGTGCATCACAGCACTGGCAAGGAGGCATGCCGGAATGCTCTTCGAGTTCGACTCCGATCAGCAGTTGTGGCAGAAAACTGTCCGCGACGTAACGGCGAAAGAGTGTCCACCCACTCTCGTACGTGCCGTGGTCGACAGCGGCGCCGATCCGGCACCGCTGTGGAAGACCTACCTGGAAATGGGATGGACCGAACTGGCCGATCCCGAGGCGGCGGTCGAACTCGCCATCGTCGTCGAGGAACTCGGCCGGGCAACCGACCCGACTCCCTTTCTCTCGACGACCACCCAGTACGCGCCACTCGCGGGAGTGAGCGGACCGGATCACGCCGGAGCGGCCGTATACGACGGCGTCAAAGCGTATCGGGACTCGTCAGGGTGGACCCTGCACGGCACGGCACTGCGGGTGCTCGACGGCGACAGGGCGGAGCGACTCGCCGTGGCCACCGAAACCGGTGTCTTCACGGTCGCGGCCGACAAGGTCACCGCGCGTCGAAGTGCTGTATTCGATCCGGTGCTCCACGTCGCGGATGTCACCTTCGACGCCGTGCGCGTCGATGATCCCCTCACGGGCATCGACGTCGAGAGGGCGCGCCACATCGCCCTCACCGGTCTGGCCTTGTCCACAGTCGGTGCGTGCCAGCGTGTTCTGGACCTCGCGCTCGACCACGTGCGCAACCGCCAACAGTTCGGTGTGCCCATCGGGTCGTTCCAGGCGGTCAAGCACCGGGCGACCGACATGCACGTCGCCATCCAGCGCGCTCGCGCACTCGCCTACTTCGCCGCACTGACCGTCGCCGAGAACGACCCGCGCCGCAGACTTGCGGCATCGATGGCGAAAGCTGCTGCGGGAGAATGCCAATCCCTCGTGTTTCGCAGCGGCCTGCAATTGTTCGGCGCCATGGGATTCACCTGGGAGAACGACCTTCAGTTCGCGCTCAAGCGCGCCCGGGCCGCCGAGCACATGCTCGGTTCCGCGTCGGAGCACCGGGCGCTGATCGCCGAGGAGTACCGTGCAACTTTCGTTTGATGCCGACGTCGAGGAATTCCGCGCCGAGTTCGTGGCGTTCCTCGACGAGAACCTGCCCGACGAGTCGGAGGCCGGCGAGCGCGCACGCTCGAGTGCCGATGTTCCGGAGTGGGCGCGACGCTGGCAGCGCACACAGTTCGACCACGGCTGGTTGCTGCCCGCCAACCCCCCGGAGTTCGGCGGCCGGAACGCGACGATCCTGCAGCAGTACGTCCACCTCGAGGAATTGTCGAAGAGGCGGATCTATCACAGCTTCAATCCGCAGGGACTCGGAATCATTGCGGCGTCGTTGTTGTCGTTCGGATCCGAGGACCAGAAGAAGAACTGGGCAGTTCCCATCCTGCGAGCCGAGATCACGGCTGCGCTCGGAATGAGCGAACCCGGCGCCGGGTCCGACCTCGCGTCGCTACGCACCCGTGCGGTCCTCGACGGCGATCACTTCGTCGTCAACGGACAGAAGGTCTGGACCTCCGGTGCTTCACGATGCCGACGTTCTCCTCACCTTCGTGCGGACCGATCCCGACGCCCCCAAGCACAAGGGCATCAGTGTCCTGCTCATTCCGACCGACACCCCGGGTGTCGTGCGGCGACCGTTCCCTTCGATAGCTGACGGCGTCGACCGGGATTTCAACGAGGTGTTCTTCACCGACGTCCGAGTCCCGGCCGAAAACCTCCTCGGTGAGCTGAACGGTGGCTGGAAGGTCGCCAACGGCTCGCTCGGCCACGAGCGGACGCTGCTGTGGCTGAGTTTCTCCGATCGGTTGCAGGATCTCGTCGAGGATTTCCGCCCGCAGACTGTGCTCGATCGCGATCGGTTCGCAAGTCTCGTCATGGACCATCAGGCACTGAAGCTTCTCGGTTCGGCTGCGCTGGTGCGTGAGTCGCGCGGAAGCCAGGATGTGCCGGCCCTGTCGGTACTCAAGCTGCTCGGGTCCGAAGCGGTGCAGAACGGTGCGGAGTACGCGCTCGACGCAGCGGGCAGCGACGGCCTCGCCCATCCCGCCACCACATCGGCGTATGTGCCGTGGAATCTCGACAACTTCTCGTCCAGCTGGTTCGAACGCTTCGTCAGGAGCTTCGCCGGCACCATCGCCGGCGGCACATCGGAGATTCGGGCTTGTCCCAGGGTCCGAACAGGCCTGAGCGCAGAACGCGTTCGATGGGCTTGACCATATTGAGGTCTTTCGGCGGTGCCATGCCGCCCCAGGAGGAGATCATCGAGTGCGGGGGCTGGAGGTCGTAGTGCAGCGCCTCGTAGCCGTAGCCGGCGAGTTTTTCGGCTTCTTCCTTGACCGCTTGCTTCATGTGCAGGATCGGTGCGTGGTAGAACTCGGCGAAGGCGTCGATGAACAGTTTCCAGTTGGCGCCGATTTCGGAGC
>NZ_JBVOON010000008.1:0-176659 GCF_055664235.1 Rhodococcus sp. NPDC019050
GTGAGCAGTGCAGAATGATCGTGGGTCATCGCGTAGCTGCTTTCTGTGAGTCACTGTGAGAGGTAACTCGTTGATCACTACGCGATGGCCCACCCTCGGCGAGGGAGCGACACGCCGCGGACCTGGCCGGATGCGCTCAGCCGATTCCCACCACTCCCCGGGACTTACCCGCCCGGAGTGTTCGACCTTCGCGATGTGCAGGCCTTCGATTGCGGTCGTTCCGGTTGGTTGCGCATGCCTGTCGAGCAGGGCGCGCAGTTCGTCGAACCTCACGTGCACGATTTCACCACGGTTCCGAACCGATAGTCCCTACCCATGGAGGATCAGGCAAGCAAGCGGGAGGATTTGTCTACTGTTCTTGCACTTCACCGCGTCAAATAGAGGCATCGCCCGAGATTGATCGGCCACCGACCCGGAGCCGATCGGGAGTATCGCACTCGAAACCGAGGAGAAGACATGACCGTCGGATACGGATTCAATTGCCCTTTTGACTGCGAAACCGGGGATGGCGGATCGGTTGGTCGATGTCCTGCTGACAGGCATGGACGACGGCAACCCCGCTTCCAGCGAGCACTGCCTGGTTTATCTGGTGTGTCGCTCCGCGTCTCGCCCCGATCTCATCCATGTCACAGAAGGCTGGACTAGTGAGGCAGATCATCACCGTCTGTTCGCGGGCGAGGCGGCGCAGGCAATCGTCGCCAGGATCCAAGACCTCGTCACCGGCGAGACCCCCCGCACCGATTACACACCGATAGGCGGAAAGGCCGACTTGTGATCGACCCATCCCGTCACACAACCAGCAGAGGAACGACATGTCACCTGTGACCTACCCGGCGCTCGATCCCGAACTAGATGCGCTACTCCTCGATTTCCCGCTCCTCCCACGGATCACGCCCGAAATTCTGGTCCAACTCCGCGCGATGCCGACTCCACCGCTCGAGGCCGTGCTCGTGGGCCGTGAGGTAGAGAGACGTGAGGTCACTGTCCCTGCTGATAATGGCAGCGGGATCCCGATGACCGTCCTGATGCCTGTAGACCGTGCACCTGCGGCGCCCTGCCTCTATTGGATGCGCGGCGGTGGCATGATCCTGGGAGACCGATTCTCCCAGTTGGATATTCCGTTGGAATGGCTCGATACCATGGGTGCTGTTGTGGTCACCGTCGACTATCGGCTCGCACCCGAGTACGGAGGCCTCACCCCCGTTCAGGACTGCTACAGAGGGCTGCACTGGATTGCCGAGCACGCCGACGATCTCGGCATCGATCCCGATCGCACCGTGGTCGCGGGTACGAGCGCAGGAGGAGGCCTTGCCGCCGGTCTCGCCTTGATGGCCCGTGACCTGGGTGGGCCCGCGATCGCCGCGCAAGTCCTGAGTTGCCCGATGTTGGACCACCGCAACACCACAACTTCCAGCCGACAGTACTCGGGCCGACCCGGGGTCTGGACTCGTGAGACCAACGAGTTCGCCTGGAACGCCCTCGTGGCCGACCTTTCCGATGAGGAGATCCCCGCCTACATCTCGCCCAGTCGAGCTCGCGAACTTGCCGGCCTCCCTCCCGCCTACATCGACGTCGGTTCCGCCGAAGTTTTTCCGCGACGAGGTCGTCGATTACGCCGCTGGGATCTGGGCAGCCGGCGGCCACGCCGAACTGCACGTCTGGGCCGGCGGATTCCACGGTTTCGATGCCCTGTTCCCCCGCGCGCGTCTGTCCACTGCCGCGCGACGAGTACGCACCGCGTGGCTCGCACGGACTCTCGCCTTCTCCCATGAAGTTGGGTAGCGGGCAGCTGATCGACTGCCAGCCGGTTCGGTCGCCCGTCTCCGACCGGATCGGTGGAGAATCGATTGCCCTAGTGGTGAGTGGTGTTCGGGATCAGAAGGCGTCGTTGATGGTGATCCGGTCGTACGTCGCCGGGAAGTCTTCGGCCCCAATGCAGTTCAGGGACGTGGTTTGCCCCACCTGAATCTGTTCCGTCGTGCAGTTGACCAAGGCCACCACTTCGTTTCCGTTCATGAACTTGATCTCTACGATCGCGCCGTCCGTCTCGTCCCGCGCATTCGTGACTCGAAGACCCTCCACCTGCACGTCACCGAGTGTGTCCTGGGTGACGGACCACCCTGGTGCATATTGAAATCCGGAGACCTCGAACGGCTGTCCCTCCGCAATAGTCAGAGGGTTGTCGGGACCACCCGGAGCAGCGTCGTCCACCTCTGCTGATTCGATCGCCTCGTTGACCTCGTTTCCCGCGACCGCCAGGACGGCGATGCACCCGCCGATTGCCAGCACGAACACCGCGAGCAGCGCCAGCAGGAGATTGCGCAACGTGTGTGACTTCTTCGGCGGCAGTGGGGGTGGTGGCTAGGGCGCCGACGGGGACGGACCGCTGTTCTGTACGCGATCGGTCCACCGGGCTCCGTCCCACCAGCGCATCACGCCCGATGGGTCGCGGTAATAGCCGGGGCCGGGTGATCCGGTGTTGCCTGGATTCGGAGTATCGGACATCAGCGATTCCTTCCGGCCGATGTGGATCCGGTTTCTTCAGCGTAGTGAGCCGAGGCGCGTATCCGCAGGGCTACTCCGCGGAAACAAAAACAAACTGGAAGATTGATATATCGTCTTATTCAAACCTACAGTATGTGAGGGCGGCTGCGATGGGTTCGAACTCGTGAGTATCGACGGTTCTCCACCGCTACCGGCTGCGGTGGCGCCGCCTCAGGCAAGCTCCGAAGCAGCGACGACGGCTCCGCGCGCCGGTCGATATGTCCTCCTCGAGCCGTTGCGGGCGATCGCGGCACTGATGGTGCTCGGTTATCACGTCTATCTCAGAAGCACGCCCGATCCTGAAAACACCTGGGATATCGCACGATTGCTGAATCTGGGAGTTCCGGTCTTCTTCGTGCTCTCCGGGTTCCTGTTGTACCGGCCCTTCGCATCGGCGCGGCTCGACGGACGGCCCATGCCTAACATCGGACGTTATGCGAAGCGCCGCTTCTTTCGGGTCGTCCCCGGTTATTGGGTTGCACTGACCGCCTGCGCGCTGTTGGTACCCGCATGGGTGGACGTGCTCAACCGCGATGCCTGGATCTATTACGGGCTCGCGCAGACGTGGATCTTGGGCCAGACGTTCGCAGGGCTTTCACCCGCGTGGAGTCTGTCCGTCGAGGCCGCGTTCTACCTACTGCTGCCGTTCTACGCCTTCGCGCTCCACCACGCCATCGGGCGATGCTCCCGGTCGACGCAACTGAAGGTCGAGGTGGCGATACTGTGCGCCGCCGGGATTTTCAGTCTCGTCGCCCGCCGTTACCTGTTCGGGGGTGGGGAAGGCCCGACAGGGTTTCTGGCCTGGTCGTTGCTGGGTCATCTCGATTGGTTCGCGGTCGGCATGGCACTCGCGCTGGCGAGCATCTTCTGGGCCGACAATCCGGAGCGTCCCCGGCTCGTGCGCCTCGTCGAATGCCGCGCGGGCACCTGCTGGGCGACGGCAACAGCTCTGTTTCTGCTGCTGGGGTTCGTGGTCGGAAACCCCGGTGACATCCTGCACGTTGCGGGCACCGTCATCGCGCTGCTCCTCGTCGCGCCCGCAGTGTTCGGCGACCCGGCGTCCGGCCGTGCCGGGCGGCTACTGGCCCTTCCCGTCATGGCAGGGCTGGGGATCATCTCCTACGGGATCTTTCTCTGGAACGAGCCGATAGCACTCTGGCTTCATTCGGTGGGAGCTGACGACTGGGGAGTGGTCGACGGGACTCCCGTCCTGCTGGTCCTCACCCTCACGTCGACAATCGGCGCGGCGGTGCTCAGTTACGTCCTGATCGAGCGTCCGACGGTGGCGTTCGCTCGCAGGAAATAACCTCGGACACGAATGGGCGCACGTCTCAGGCGGGTGCAGGTCCTTTGCCGAGCGCAGTCTTCACTGCGAAACCCGTCAGCAGTGTCCCGGCAGCCCATCGCTGGGCGAGTATCACGCGCGGCCGGGCGAACAGGAAGCCCGCGATCTTCGCCGCTCCGAGCACGATCATCCCGTTGACAGCGACTGCGATCACGATCTGCACCGCGCCGAGTTGGAGGAGTTGCAGCCACACCGGGCCCGACTCGGGAGACACGAACTGGGGGAGGAGTGCGGCGTACATCAACGCGATCTTCGGGTTGAGCAGGTTGGTCAGAAGGCCCATCCCGAAGAGCCGGCCATCGCTTACCGGATCCAGTTCGCGGGGCGAGAACAGGCCGTGTCCGCCGGGGCGGATCATTCCCCACGCCAGATATGCGAGATACGCAGCGCCGGCCAGTTTCAGCACGGTGAATGCCGCAGGGACCGCACCGAACACGACAGACAGACCGGCTACCGCCATCAGCAGGTAGCAGAGGAATCCCACCCCCGTGCCCGCCAACGACACCAGGCCGGCTCGCCGGCCCTGCCCGATCGCGCGGGACGTCAGGTAGACCATGTTCGGTCCGGGGGTGAGCACCATGCCCAGCGCGACGAGGGCTACACCCCCTGCTGCGGCAGCTTCGACGATCATCTGAGTTCCCCCCCGGGAAGAGGCTGTTACCGCAGGATAATCGGAATCAGTCGGCTACGTTGACCGGTTCGGTCACGGTCCCGGACGGTACGGCCTCGCTGGAGTTTGCGGGCCTGCCGTCTTGCTCTCGGGCTATTCCACGATCGGGAAGATCGAGTCCCCGTCTTCGGGGCTACCGTCGACCTGGCCGCGGTCCATGCGGGAATCCTCGACGATGACCCCGTCGACTGCTTCCGCATGTTTGACGGTGCCGTCGTCCTCATCCGCATCTTCATCGATGACCTCGTCCACGAGGTCTTCGGTGAGTTCGTCGTCCGGCATCACCGCGACCGGCACTTCCGGCGGTGTTTCGGGCTCGATATCCGGTTCTTCTTCGGCAAGCCGCTGGTCGAGCGATTCGCCTTCCTGCTCTTCGCGCTGTGTGGTGCCGAACTTATCGGCTTCGCTCCATCCTTCGGGCGGATCCACTACTTCGTCGCCGTCGTCATTGCGTACTTCGTCCGCGTCGAGACCCTCGCTAGGGCTGAGGGTGTCGCCGGGTCCATCTTCGATGCTCATACGGCAGGAAATACCCGAGCCGGCGGGCCCCGAAACGAAGCGGACTGTGGCGGACACAACGAAAATGCCGGGCCCGTGCGGGGCCCGGCATTTCCTTGTCGGTGAGTTGTGGAGCCTTCGAGGGCCGGCGTCGTCGGCGGGCCCCGGAAGAGCTATCTCAGTCTTTAGCGGCGAACGCCACGGCCGGTGACGGCCTTGACCAGGAACAGCAGGATCACTGCGCCGAGGAGGCAGGTCAGGAAGCTGAAGATCAGGCCACCGCCTTCGACATCGACACCGAACAGCTTCAGGAGGAAGCCGCCGATCAGGCCACCGATCACACCGACGACAACGTTGAGGAGAATGCCCTGCTGGGCGTCAGTGCCCATGAACTTACTGCCGATCCAACCGGCCAAACCACCGATGATGATCCAGCCGAGGATTCCGAGTCCGAGCATTGCGCGGGTCCTTCCTTGAGACTTTGGTCGAGAGATTGACTAGCCCATACTGCTTCTTTGCCGAGGTGGTTATACCCGTTTCGTCACGATCAAACCGCCGGTGCGCAAAATCGTTCGTTCCGGTGACTCTCCCGGGCGGAGTTTTGGGCGTGGAGAGGGCCACTACCCCGAACAAAGCACGAACGCGGAGTCGCAGGGCGCACACTGTTTCTCGTGCTCCCATCCGCGACGGATAAGCCCACCCGGGCGCCACTGGTGCTGGGAACGCTCATTCTCGTCGCGGCGGTGGCGAATCTCAATCTCGCCGTCGCCAATGTGGCCCTGCCCGACATCGGGAGAGCATTCGACACCAGCCAAACCGACCTGAATCTCATCGCGGTCGGGTATTCGCTGGGTTTGGCGGGGTCGGTGCTCTATCTCGGTGCGGTCGGCGACCGCTACGGCCGCAAAACGATGCTGGTGCTCGGTATGACGTTGTCGGTGCCGATCTCGCTACTCGCCGGTTTGGCACCGACCACCGAGGTGCTGTTTCTGGCGCGGGTGCTCGGCGGCATATCCGCGGGGCTGGCATTCCCGACGACGCTGGCATTGATCACTGCGTTGTGGTCGGGTGCGGCGCGGACCCGGGCGATCGCATTGTGGTCCGCCATCGGCGGTGGTCTCACGTCGCTCGGTCCGCTCGTGGCAGGAGCACTGCTCGAGTGGTTCTACTGGGGATCGGTGTTCCTGGTGACGATTCCGCTGGCGGTGGCTGCCCTCGTCCTGACGGTCGTTTTCGTCCCGAGGCACGTCAACGAGTCCACCACTCCGGTCGACCACCTCGGCGGGGTCGTGTCTGTCGTGATGGTGGGGTCGCTCGTTCTCGGCATCACCTTCGCGCCGGTGAGCGGTATGCAGACCACCGCCATCTCCGCGGGCGCGATCGCAGTGGCAGCCGGGGCCGTGTTCGTCATCCGCCAACTTCGGGCGCCGAACCCGCTGTTCGACCTGCGGGTCGCGCGTCGCCGAATCTTCTGGGTCGCGGCGGTGGCGGGCATCATCGTGTTCGGGTCGTTGATGGGATCGATGTACGTCAGCCAGCAGTATCTGCAGAACGTTCTCGGATACTCGACGCTGGCGGCGGGATCGGCTGCCTTGCCGGCCGCAGCGGTGATGGTGCTCGTGGCGCCGCAGTCCGCGAAGCTCGTGGAGGCGTACGGTTCGCGGTTCACGTTGTTGTCGGGCTACGTGCCGATCGCGCTCGCGTTGGTTCTGGCACTGGTGCTGTGGGACGAGAACGCCCGCTACTGGTCGATTGCCCTCGTATTCATGTTGATCGGTGCCGGCATCGGCCTCGCAGGGACACCCGCGTCCCACTCGCTCACGAGTTCGGTTCCGGTCTCACGGGCAGGAATGGCGTCGGGTACCTCGGATCTGCAGCGGGATCTGGGTGGCGCCATCATGCAGTCGACGCTCGGGGCACTGCTGACTGCCGGCTACACCGCGTCGTGGGCGGCGACAATCGCAAGCGCACCGGACGCTCGGTCCGTCAGCGAGCAAACGCAGGCCGCTCTCGAGAAGTCGTTCGCGGGCGCGCTTCACATCGCGGAGAGCAACCCGCAATATGCAGAGCAGATCATGTCCGCGGCGCGCACCGCCTTTCTCGACGGTGACGATCGTGCATACGCCGCAGCGATCGTGATCGTCGTGCTCGGCGCTCTACTGGTGTTCTTCGTGTACCCGAAGCGCGACGGGGAAAAGGAGCTTCTCGCGCACTACGCGCAGGAGGACTCCTTGGAGACGGTCGAGTAGAGATCGGCCGGGCAACGCCCGCATCGCGGTCGGCTGCCGGTCTACGACTCGGTGCGGCGCCGCGATAGCGTCGTGCCATGAGTTTGGTCGAGGCTTCACCCGTCGTTCGTACGCGCTTGTCCCGGTCGACGCTCCGGCCTGCGTTGCTCTTCGCTGTCGCCGTGGCCTTCCTGGCGCTGGCGGCCGTTCCCGTACACGAAGAGCTCTACACCGCGATCGCCCGGGCGATCGAAGCGTCACCGTTGGCGTCGGTCGCGGGGTTCGTCGCGGAGAAGGGCCCGCTCGTCCTCGTGGCGACCTTCGGGGTGCTGGCGATCCGGTCCTGGTTGCACGACCATCGAGCGCTCCGGATCCTCGTGGCCGGTGGCGTGGGCGCGGTGGTCGCGTACGTGACCAGTGAGCTCGTCAAGCTGGTGATCACCGAGCCCCGGCCGTGTCGGGCGCACGACGTGGTGACGGTCCTGGAGTGCCCCGAAGTGGGGGACTGGTCCTGGCCGTCGAATCACTCGGTGATCGCAGCGTCGCTGGCGACCGCCTGCGTTCTGGCCGTCCCGCGCATCATCTGGTTCGTTGCGCCCGTGGCGCTGCTGCTGGGGTTCTCGCGGGTCGGTGTGGGTGTGCACTATGTGCACGACGTGCTCTCGGGTTTCGCGCTGGGCGTGCTCGTGGTCACGGGCATCACGGTTGCGCTGCTTCCCCTCGTCGACCGTCTCTACCTCCGGCTCCCGGACCGATTCGGTCGCACGGACTGACGCTCTCCGAGAAGCCGCGGGACGGCGTTCAGCTGATGAGCGCCGACGCCAGTTCGCGGTATTCGGCGGCCGGGAATGCGTTGGAATCGGCCGTCAGCACCTGGATGGCAACCTCGTCGGCGCCCGCGCTGTAATGCTTTTCGATGCCGGCGACGACCCGGTCGAGATCTCCCCACGGAATCAGCGCGTCCATGAGTCGGTCGCTGCCTCCACCCGCCACGTCCTCTTCGGAGTACCCGATGCGGCGAAGGTTGTTCGAGTAGTTCGGCAGTGACAGGTAGCCGCGCATGTATTCGCGGGCGATGCCACGAGCGGCGGCCTCGTCGCTCTCGAGCACGACGGCGACCTCCGGGGCGAGCAACGGCCCGGTTCCGAGGATCTCGCGTGCCTGGGCGGTGTGTTCCGCAGGAACGAAGTACGGATGAGCACCGGCCGATCGTGTCGCCGACAGGGCGAGCATGCGCGGACCGAGAGCCGCGAGGACACGGCGATCGGCGGGAACCGGCGGCTGTGCGGCGTCGAGCGCGTCGAGGTACTCGACCATGTGGCTGTACGGCTTGGTGTAGGTGTGTGCTGCCTTCGCGTCGACGACGGGCGCGTGGCTGGTGCCCACCCCGAGTAGGAACCTGCCCGGATGATCCTGCTCGAATCGTTCGAGGGTCGCGGCGACGTCGGCCGGTTGGGCATGCCAGATGCTGACGATGCCGCTCGCGACGCCGAGACGTGTCGTCGCGTCGAGCACTTCGCCGTACACGGGGGGGAACGCCCTCGCCGAATCCTCCCGACGTCCACAGTCGTGCGTAGCCCAGGTCTTCGAGTTCACGCGCCGCGTCGAGCGCGGCCTCCCGGGTCTTTCCGCCGAGCCAGAACCCGCCGCCCCACACACTCACTCGTCGCGTCATGCACTCGACGATAACCGGAGGGAGGCGTCTGAGCCCGGTACCTGAGCCGGAACGGTCGTCAACCAAGGGTTGACGCATGGAACCCATACGACCGACCCATCCCATTCGGCTCGACGACCTCATCGAAGGAATCAAGCAAGTCCATCCCGACGTCCTCGACCAACTCTCCGACGCCGTGATCGCCGCAGATCACCTGGGCGACATCGCGGATCACCTCATCGGCCACTTCGTCGACCAGGCGCGACGTTCGGGTGCGTCGTGGTCCGAGATCGGTGCCAGCATGGGCGTTTCCAAACAGGCGGCCCAGAAGCGCTTCGTTCCGAAGCGCGAGAACGACCTGGATCCCGAGCAAGGATTCTCCCGGTTCACGCCACGCGCCAAGAACGTCGTCATGGCGTCGATGAACGCAGCCCGGGCAGCGGGCAACCCCGAGATCGCTCCGGGGCACCTCGCCCTCGGTCTCCTCACCGAGACCGACTCGTTCGCCGCGCAGGCGCTCATTGCCCAGGGGGTCGATCTCGAGGCGCTGCGCACCTCGATCGCAGCCACGCTGCCTGCCCCGTCGAGTGAGGCGCTGCCCGAACTGATCCCGTACGACGCACACGTCCGGAAGACGCTCGAACTGAGCTTCCGGGAAGCATTGCGCCTGGGGCACAACTACGTCGGCACCGAGCACATCCTTCTCGCCATGCTCGAAGTGGAGAACGGTTCCGGCGTGCTCTCGGCCACCGGCCTGAACAAGACCCGCACGGAAGTGGAGATACTGAAGATGCTGAGCGAGACCCCGAGGACCGCACAGGATTGAGAAGGCACCCGATCGGGTTTGTCGCGGGCGTGTCCGGGTACTCGGGGAGGACCAATGCGCTCAACCGATCGGAGTTGTCGAAATGGCAGGGAAACCTCCCATGATTCCAGGCACGCCCGCGGCCCTCGAGCCGCAGTTGGCCGAGCCGACCACGCCCGTGGATCCACCCGAAGCGAAGCCCGACCAGCGGGCGCCCGCTGGCCTGACCGCTACGGGCAACGCAGTGGATGTCGACGGGGCCCGCGCGCAGAGCGGGGCGTTCCTCACTACGGCGCAGGGCGCGCGTCTCACCGATTCGGACCACTCGCTCAAGGCTGGTCCGCGCGGTCCTACCCTGTTGCAGGATCACCATTTTCGCGAAAAGATCACCCACTTCGACCACGAGCGGATTCCGGAGCGCGTGGTGCACGCGCGCGGCGCTGCGGCCCACGGCGTGTTCAAGGCCAACGGCGCGGCGACCACGGTCACCAAGGCCGGCTTCCTGAAGAAGGGCGCGGAAACACCTGTTTTCGTGCGCTTCTCGACGGTGCTGGGTTCCCGCGGTTCTGCCGATGCGGTTCGTGACACCCGTGGTTTCGCGACCAAGTTCTACACCGAAGAAGGCACCTTCGATCTCGTAGGCAACAACATTCCGGTGTTCTTCATTCAGGACGCCATCAAATTCCCGGATATCATTCACGCCGGAAAGCCGCACCCGGACAGGGAAATTCCGCAGGCGCAGAGTGCCCACGACACGTTCTGGGATTTCGTCTCGCTCCACACCGAGGCGACCGCGCACACGATGTGGAACATGTCCGACCGCGGTATCCCGCGTTCGTACCGGATGATGGAGGGCTTCGGCGTCCACACCTTCCGGCTCATCAACGATGCCGGTGAGACCTCCCTCGTGAAGTTCCACTGGAAGCCGCGACTGGGCGTCCATTCGCTGGTCTGGGAAGAAGCCCAGATGATCAACGGCTTCGATCCGGACTACCACCGGCGCGATCTCGCAGACGCCATCGAGGCCGGCGCGTACCCGGAGTGGGATCTCGGAGTTCAGGTGTTCCCCGACAACCCGGAGCAGACCTTCGAGGGCATCGACCTGCTCGACCCGACGAAGATCGTGCCCGAGGAACTCGCGCCCGTACAGATCATCGGCACGATGGTCCTCAACGCGAATCCGACGAACTTCTTCGCCGAAACCGAACAGGTCGCGTTCCATCCCGGGCACCTCGTACCCGGCATCGACGTCACCGACGACCCGCTGTTGCAGGGCCGTCTCTTCTCGTACCTGGATACGCAGCTCACCCGGCTCGGTGGCCCGAACTTCGGCCAGATTCCGATCAACCGGCCGCACGCTCCCGTCAACGACATGCTGCGCGACGGTTTCCATCAGCACGCGGTCCACAAGGGTGTGGCGCCGTACAAGCCGAATTCGCTGGACGGTGGTTGCCCGTTCTTCGCCGGTGCCGACGAGGACGCGTTCATCGACTTCCCCGTCGAGCTTCCGGCGGCGCGGAAGGAACGCGCCGCAGCGCGGAGCTTCGACGATCACTTCTCGCAGGTCCGCCAGTTCTACAAGAGCCTGTCGGAGGTAGAGAAGGAGCACGTGGCGGAGGCGTACACCTTCGAGCTGGGCAAGTGCTACGAGCAGACGATCAAGGAGCGCCAGCTCCAGATCCTGGCCAACATCGACGCGGATCTGTGCGCGACGGTAGCGGCGGGACTCGGTCTGGAGGCTCCCGCGCCGACGATCGAACTCGTCGATCCGGCCCCGAGCCCCGCGCTGTCGCAGGTCGGTAAGACCTGGCCGGTGCAGGGCCGGATCATCGGTATCGTCGCCGACGACACCAGCGACCTCGGTGAGGTCCAGGCTGCCGTCCAGGCGATCGACGGGGCGGACTGCGTACCGCTGGTCATCGCTCCGCACGGCGGAAAGCTCGGGGGCATGGTCCCGATCTCCCGCACGTTCCTCACCGCTCGCTCGGTGGAGTTCGACGCGGCGCTGTTCGCGAGCCCGGCACCCGATCCGCGCGCCCGCATCCTCGCCGACGAGCTTTTGCGGCACCACAAGGCAGTCGCTGCGTGGGGCGACGGCGCGGTGTTGTTCGAGGGCGCCTCGGCACCGGGCGTGGTCTCTGCATCCGGTGCGTCGGACGCCGTCAGCGCGGTTCTGGAGCTGCTCGGTACCCACCGAGTGTGGGAGCGAACCGCAATGTGATCGAGTTCACCCGAGTGCGACTTACGGTTTCGAAAGCGCCGCGTTATTCTTTCGTTACCTCTGGTCGCAGCTGATGTCATCGCTGCGGCCAGTTGTTGTTTACGGGCGTTTCAGATTCCCGTAGTCGTGCGAGGGTAGGTCGCCTCTTTGTCGGTGAGCACGTTCACCACATAGGCAATCCCCGATGCGAAGGCCCTGTCCAAGGCAGGTCCGATCGCGCGGGGGTCGTCGACCGACTCACCCCCGGCGCCCAATGCGACCGCTACTCGGTCGTAACGGGTGCCGGGGGTGAGGTCTGCAGCGACGTCGTATCCGTAGAGCATCTGCATCGGACCTTTCTCGAGGCCCCAGGCCGAGTTGTTTCCGATCACGATCACCACCGGCAGACGGTGCCGCACGAGTGTGTCCACATCCATCAGCGACATGCCGGCCGCGCCGTCGCCGAGCAACAGCACGACCTGACTCGCGGGCCGTGCGATCCGCGCCGCAATGGCCGCACCCAGTCCGGCGCCGAGGCATCCGTACGGCCCGGGATCGAGCCAGAGACCCGGTTTCCGCGGCTCCACGAACTTCCCCGCGAACGACACGAAATCACCGCCGTCGCCGATGACCACGGCGTCGTCGGCCAGTCGCGGCAGAAGTTCGCCGTAGATGCGGGCCGGGTGGATGGGATCGGAGTCGGCGGCGAGCAGTGCCGAGTCCCGCGCCGCGGCCTCGAGCGCGAGATCTCGCAGTCGCTCCGCCCACGCGCGCACATCGGGACGGGCGGTCAGCGCCGAGAGAATCCCGTCGAAGCACGCCGTGAGGTCTCCGGACGCGGACGCCGCGAGTTCGGTATGTGCCGCCACCTGGCCGGGCGAATCCGCAATGTGGACCACCTGAGCGGGCGGCGCGCCGTCGCGGCCACCGAACCGTCCGTACCCGAGCCGGAAATCGAGCGGCGTACCCACGACCACCGCCAGATCGCACGTGCCGACCGCCGTACTACGTGCTTTGGTGACGAGCAGTCGATGACCGCCCGGAACGATGCCGCGGCCCATCCCGTTGGCGATCACCGGAACACCGAGTTCCTCGACGAACCACAGCGCAGCGTTCTCCGCGCCGTCCGCCCACACATCGGTGCCCAGGACGAGCAGTGGCCTCTCCGCCGCGGTCAGCAGTCGCGCGATCTCGGCGAGCGTCTCCGCATCGGGCTCGAGCCGGACCCGCACCGGCGGCTCGGGCCGCGGCGCACTGGCGCGGCCGTACAGCTCGTCCATCGGGACGTCGACGAAAGCCGGTCCGCGATGGGAGGATTCGGCTGCGGTGAAGGCCGCGTCGACGGTCGGGGCGATCTGCTCCACGGAACGAGCCGTCTCCGACATCTTGGTGACGGTCCGCATCAGCGGGGGCTGGTCCAGTTCCTGGAGGCTGCCCGTACCCCAGCGCGCGTTGGGTGCGCGGCCCCCGAGCACGACCAGCGGCGACCCCGCGAAGTGCGCCTGCGTGACCGCGCTGATCCCGTTGGTGACGCCAGGTCCGGCCGTGAGGACCGCCAGCCCCGGATGCCGGTCGAGTTTGCCCGTCGCCTCGGCCGCGAACACGGCCGTCTGTTCGTGCCGGACGTCGACGAGGCGCATCCGCGACTCGCCCTTCACCACAGCGTCGTACAGCGGGAAGACGTGGGCGCCGGAGAGGGTGAACATCGTCTCGACGCCGTGGGCGCGGGCTACGGCTGCGGCATGGTCACCGCCGTGCCCTTCCAACTCGGGGTTCATGCGCCCGAACGCTACGACGCCCCGACGGCCCGCGGGTTCGGTTCGGGGGAACGGGCCTCACGCGAGTTTCGAGGCGGTGCCGACCAGGACGTTGCGGACGGAGGTGAAGCGTGTCGCGGTCGCAACGCCGGCGAGCATCCGGGACGCCCGCACGAGTAGCTGCGTGCGATGTCGTCGCGCACGGTCGTAGCGCCGCAGTGCTTCGGTGACGGGATACACACCGAGCAGGCCCGCGAGCGCGGACGCATCCACGATCGCCTCGCAGGCACCGCGGCCGAGGTTGGGAGCCATGGCATGCGCGGCGTCCCCGATGAGGGCCACGTTTCCGCGGACGTACGACGGCACCGGCGGAGACTGATACAGGTCGTGATGCAGCACTTCCGCGGGATCGATCCGGTCCAGCACGCCGACGACCGCCGGATGCCAGTGGTGGAACCGCTCGCGTAGTTCCGCGACACCGCCGGTCGAGTCGGCCGGTGCCCGCACGGCCGCGAACCAGTTGGTGAGTTCCCCGTCGCGGGGGGTGATCCCGAACAGGGCCTTCGGCCCCCAGCTTTCGCTCAGTGAGTCCGTGGAACCGTCGACCCATCCCCGCCATGCGGTGAAGCCGGTGTAGACGGGGCGGAACCGGGGACCGAACACCGCGTCGCGTGTTGCGCTGCCGATGCCGTCGGCTCCGATCACGACGTCGTAGCCCGACAGATCCCGCACCGGAGGTGCGGCCCGGCCGAATTGCACTGTGCCGTCGGGTAACCCGCCGGCCAGCAGGCTCAGCAGCGGTGGACGGGACAGGAGTACCGGGGGTTGCCGGGGCTTGTCGAGGCGGGCGATTGGCGTGCCGTCCCACCGGAGGACGGCCGCCGAGTCCTGCACCACGCCGAGTTTCTCGGCCTCGCCTCCGAGACCGGCGGCCCGGAGGGCGGTGAGGGCCGCGGGCCACAGTCCCAGCGCGGTTCCGGTGTGCGGCAGGGCGTCGGCGCGCTCGAACACGTCGACGTGCCAGCCGAGGCGGACGAGCGCGTTCGCTGCGGTGAGGCCGCCGATGCCGCCGCCGAGGATCGCCGCCTTCGCTGCATACCGGTTCGTGGACATACCCGAAAACTACTACGGATGTAGTGCCATGTCACTACATCCGTAGTAACTACTTATGCTGGTGCCGTGACCGACAAGCGTGCGGCGGTACTCGATGCCGCGATCGACGTCCTCGGGACGGAAGGCGTACGCGCCCTGACCCATCGCCGGGTCGACGCTCGGGCCGGCGTGCCTGCGGGGTCCACGTCCAACTACTTCCGGACCAGGGGAGCCCTCGTCGAGGGCGTGCTCGACCACCTGCTCGAGAGCGACCGGCAGGACCTGGCCGCACTCACGACGGGCGGCCAGGTACCGCAGCGCCAGGACCTCGAAGCGCTGCTGCGGGACTATGTCCTCTATTCGACCGGGCCGGAAGCGCCGAGAACCCGCGCCCGGCTTGCACTCTTCGTCGAATCCACGACGGTCCCCGCATTGCGCGCGTCGGTCGGAGCGCGACGCGGCGAACTGCGCGCCTGGGGCGCGGAGATCCTCGCAGCACTCGGTGCCGACGACCCCGCCGCGGCCGCGCAGATCGTTGTGGACTATCTCGACGGGGTCATCCTCCACCGGCTCACCTCCGAGGAGGACGGGACAGACCCGCAGGTCGGTATCAGCCGGGTCCTCGACGCCGTTCTGCCGCGATCCTCGGCAATGTGAACGGGACATAACAGCCGTGTCACCGGGTTATTTACGCAGGTCAGGGGGAAAGTAGGGCAGCCTATGTTGCATTACCCCCGGTGACCTGGCATATCGTTTCTCGCAGAACGGTGGGCCCACGATGTCCCACCGGTCGTCAGACCCGGCTCGTGTTGCCAAAAAAAGGCACCCGCACCGTCGCGGATGAGCGGATACTGGCGATGTCGAAGGTATCGGACACCCGGCCGATACCCGTCTACGGCAGTAGATGGCCATCAGCGCTGCTGGTCGTCGGTGCTATCGCACGCAACGAAGGCTAGGTATGACTCTTCTCCCCGGGCCTCAAGGGCTCTACCACCCCTCGAACGAGCACGACTCCTGTGGCGTCGCGTTCGTCGTCGACATGCACGGCCGCCGAAGCCGGGACATCGTCGAAAAGGCGATCACCGCGCTCGTCAATCTCGAGCATCGCGGTGCCGCGGGAGCCGAGCAGAACACCGGTGACGGCGCCGGCATCCTCATCCAGATCCCCGACGCCTACTTCCGCGCGGTCGTGGACTTCGACCTGCCCGCCGAAGGCGCCTACGCGACCGGTATCGCCTTCCTGCCCAAGGGCAAGGAAGCCGCAGACGAGGCAGCCGCCCAGGTCGACCGCATCGTCGAAGAAGAGGGACTCGAAGTCCTCGGCTGGCGCGAAGTGCCCGTGGACGAGTCGGAACTCGGCTCGATGGCGATCGACGCCATGCCCACGTTCCGGCAGATCTTCGTCGCGTCCGGCGCTCGTGCGCTGACCGGCATCGAACTCGAGCGTCGCGCCTACGTGGTGCGCAAGCGCACAGAGCACGAACTCGGCCACGAAGGCCCCGGTGAAGACGGACCCGGTCGCGAGACCGTCTACTTCCCGAGCCTGTCGGCGTCGACCTTCGTCTACAAGGGCATGCTCACGACGCCGCAGCTCAAGGGCTTCTACGTCGACCTCCAGGACGAGCGCGTCGAATCGGCTCTCGGCCTGGTCCACTCGCGCTTCTCTACCAACACCTTCCCGTCGTGGCCCCTCGCCCATCCCTTCCGTCGCGTCGCCCACAACGGTGAGATCAACACCGTCACCGGCAACGCCAACTGGATGCGGGCGCGTGAGGCACTGATCGACAGCGACATCTTCGGTGGCCGCGACAAGCTCGAGAAGATCTTCCCCGTCTGCACACCGGGCGCGTCGGACACCGCACGCTTCGACGAGGTGCTCGAACTCCTGCACCTCGGTGGCCGCAGCCTGCCGCATGCGGTGCTCATGATGATCCCGGAGGCCTGGGAGCGGCACGCCGCCATGGACCCGGCCCGCCGCGCGTTCTACGAGTACCACTCGGCGCTCATGGAACCGTGGGACGGCCCCGCGTCCGTGTGCTTCACCGACGGCGTCGTCATCGGCGCGGTGCTCGACCGCAACGGTCTGCGTCCGTCGCGCGCATGGGTCACCGACGACGGTCTCGTCGTCATGGCCTCCGAGGTGGGTGTGCTCGACATCCCCGCCGAGAAGATTGTGAGCAAGCGGCGCCTGCAGCCGGGCCGGATGTTCCTCGTCGACACGGCCCAGGGCCGCATCGTCGAAGACGAGGAGATCAAGCGCGAACTCGCCGCCGAACTGCCCTACCAGGAGTGGGTCGAGAACGGCGTCACCCGGCTCGAGGATCTGCCGCAGTCGAAGTACACCTACATGTCGCACGAGCGTGTCGTGCTGCGCCAGCAGGTGTTCGGCTACACCAACGAAGAGGTCGACCTCCTCATCAAGCCGATGGCCGCCACCGGTGGTGAGGCGCTCGGCTCCATGGGCACCGACACCCCGATCGCCGTGCTGTCGTCGCGCCCGCGCATGCTGTTCGACTTCTTCTCGCAGTTGTTCGCCCAGGTGACGAACCCGCCGCTGGACGCGATCCGTGAAGAGATCGTCACCAGCATGGGCGGGATGCTCGGCCCCGAGGGCGACCTCCTCGACCCGACGGCGGCTTCGTGCCGGCGGATCCTGCTCTCTGCGCCCGTGATCGACAACGACGATCTGCAGAAGCTCATCCACGTCAACGACGAGAAGCAGTTCCCCGGCTTCAACAGCGTCATCATCCGCGGCCTGTACCCGGTCGCGGAAGGCGGTGCGGGCCTCGAGCGCGCGCTCGAGAGCATCCGCGCGCAGGTGTCGCAGGCCATCGAGAAGGGCGCACGCCTGATCGTGTTGTCGGACCGGGAGTCCGACGAGAAGCTCGCCCCGATCCCGTCGCTGCTGCTCACCTCCGCGGTGCACCACCACCTCGTGCGGGAGAAGACGCGCACTCAGGTCGGGCTGCTGGTCGAGGCCGGAGACGCCCGCGAGGTGCACCACATCGCCGCGCTCTGTGGATTCGGTGCTGCTGTGGTCAACCCGTACATGGCGTTCGAGAGCATCGACGAGCTGTTGCAGAACGGCGACCTGCCCGAGGGCATCACCCTCGAGAAGGCCATCGCCAACTACATCAAGGCCGCGTCGAAGGGCGTTCTCAAGGTGATGTCCAAGATGGGCATCTCCACCCTCGCCTCCTACACCGGCGCCCAGCTGTTCCAGGTCATCGGCCTGTCGCAGGACCTCCTCGACGAGTACTTCACCGGCCTGCAGTCGCAGCTCGGCGGGGTCGGGCTCGACGAGATCGCCCGCGACGTGGCGGCCCGTCACAGCTCGGCGTTCCTCGACCGTCCGTCCGAGCACGCGCACCGCGAACTCGAGGTGGGCGGCGAATACCAGTGGCGCCGTGAGGGTGAGTACCACTTGTTCAACCCGGACACGGTGTTCAAGCTCCAGCACGCGACCCGCACCGGCCAGTACAAGGTCTTCAAGGAGTACACGCAGCTCGTCGACGATCAGTCGAAGCAGCTCGCGTCCCTGCGCGGCCTGTTCGAGTTCAAGACCGGTCTGCGGCCCGCCGTGCCGATCGACGAGGTCGAACCGGCGAGCGAGATCGTCAAGCGGTTCTCCACGGGCGCGATGAGCTACGGCTCCATCTCGTCGGAGGCCCACGAGACCCTGGCCATCGCGATGAACCGTCTCGGCGGCCGGTCGAACTCCGGTGAGGGCGGCGAACATCCCGACCGCTTCACGCCGGACGAGAACGGTGACTGGCGTCGCTCCGCGATCAAGCAGGTCGCGTCCGGCCGGTTCGGTGTGTCGTCGCACTACCTGACGAACTGCACCGACATCCAGATCAAGATGGCGCAGGGTGCCAAGCCCGGCGAGGGCGGCCAGCTTCCGCCGCACAAGGTGTACCCGTGGGTCGCCGAGGTGCGTGGTTCCACGCCCGGCGTCGGCCTGATCTCGCCGCCGCCGCACCACGACATCTACTCCATCGAGGATCTCGCGCAGCTGATCCACGACCTGAAGAACGCCAATCCCGCTGCCCGCATCCACGTGAAGCTGGTTTCGGAACTGGGCGTCGGCACCGTTGCGGCAGGTGTGTCGAAGGCGCACGCCGACGTGGTGCTCATCTCGGGTCACGACGGTGGCACGGGCGCGTCCCCGCTCACCTCGCTCAAGCACGCGGGCGCACCCTGGGAGATCGGCCTGGCCGAGACCCAGCAGACCCTGATGCTCAACGGTCTGCGTGACCGCATCGTCGTGCAGGTCGACGGTCAGATGAAGACGGGCCGCGACGTCGTCGTCGCTGCGCTGCTCGGCGGCGAGGAGTTCGGTTTCGCCACCGCGCCGCTCGTCGTCTCGGGTTGCGTGATGATGCGCGTCTGCCATCTCGACACCTGCCCGGTGGGCGTCGCGACGCAGAATCCGGTGCTGCGCAAGCGCTTCACCGGCAAGCCGGAGTTCGTGGAGAACTTCATGCTCTACATCGCCGAGGAGGTCCGCGAGTACCTCGCCGAACTCGGTTTCCGCAGCCTCGACGAGGCGATCGGACAGGTCGACTGCCTCGACACCCGCAAGGCCGTGGAGCACTACCGGGCGTCGAAGCTGGATCTGTCGCCGCTGCTGCAGAAGATCACCTCGCCGATCTTCGGCGAGCAGGACATGCACTGCACCAAGCAACAGGACCACGCTCTCGACAAGGCGCTCGACAACGACCTGATCGCACAGGCGCAGTCGGCTCTCGAGACCGGCGCCTCGGTCAAGATCGACACGGCGATCACGAACGTCAACCGCACCGTCGGCACGATGCTCGGCCACGAGGTCACCAAGAAGTACGGCAAGGACGGCCTGCCCGACGACACGATCGACATCACGTTGACGGGTTCGGCGGGTAACAGCTTCGGCGCCTTCGTACCTCGGGGCATCACGCTTCGTCTGTACGGTGACGCGAACGACTTCGTCGGCAAGGGCTTGTCGGGTGGGCACATCGTCGTGCGTCCCCCGCTCGACGCCGCACCGGGATTCGTGCCGGAGGACAACATCATCGCCGGCAACGTGATCCTGTTCGGTGCCACCGGCGGTGAGGTTCTCATCCGCGGTGTCGCCGGTGAGCGGTTCGCAGTCCGCAACTCCGGAGCCACGGCCGTCGTCGAAGGCGTCGGCGACCACGGCTGCGAGTACATGACGGGTGGCAAGGTCGTCATCCTCGGCAAGACCGGCCGCAACTTCGGTGCGGGTATGTCCGGTGGCGTCGCGTTCGTGTACAACCCGGACAAGGACTTCGAGGACAACCTCAACACCGAACTGGTCGACCTCGAGGATCTCGAGGGCGAGGACTTCGTCTGGCTCAAGGGCGCAGTCGAACGGCATCGTGACGAAACGGGCTCCGAGGTCGCAGCCCGCATCCTGGCCGACTGGTCACAACAGGTCAGCCACTTCGCGAAGGTCATGCCTCGCGATTACAAGAAGGTACTCATGGCAATCAAGGACGCCACCATTCGTGGTGCGAACGTGGACGAGGCGATCATGGAGGCAGCACGTGGGTGATCCGAGCGGCTTCCTCAAGCACGGGTCGCGCGAGACGCCGGTCCGCCGCCCCGTCCCACTCCGGCTGCTCGACTGGAAAGAGGTCTACGAGCCGTTCCCGCTCGAGACCCTGAAGACCCAGGCGAGCCGCTGCATGGACTGCGGTATTCCCTTCTGCCACAACGGTTGCCCGCTCGGGAACCTGATTCCCGAGTGGAACGACCTGGCGTACAAGGGCAAGTGGGAGGACGGCATCGAACGTCTCCACGCCACCAACAACTTCCCCGAGTTCACGGGGCGGCTGTGCCCGGCCCCCTGCGAGGCGTCGTGCGTCCTGGGTATCAACCAGGATCCGGTGACGATCAAGCAGGTCGAGGTCGAGCTGATCGAGAAGGCCTTCGAGGACAACCGCGTCAGGCCGGTTCCGCCGTCGAAGCTCACCGGCCGTAAGGTGGCCGTCGTCGGCTCGGGTCCGGCGGGACTTGCTGCAGCGCAGCAGCTCACGCGAGCCGGTCACACCGTGACGGTCTTCGAGCGGGCCGACCGCATCGGTGGCCTGCTCCGCTACGGCATTCCCGAGTTCAAGATGGAGAAGCGCTTCATCGACCGCCGTCTTGCGCAGATGGAGGCCGAGGGCACCGTCTTCAAGACGGGCGTGAACGTCGGTGTCGACATCACTGCAGACCAACTGCGCGAGCAGTTCGATGCCGTGGTCCTCGCCGGCGGTGCGACGCTGGCCCGCGACCTGCCCATCCCCGGGCGGGAACTCGACGGGATCCATCAGGCGATGGAGTTCCTGCCGATCGCCAACCGCGTGCAGTTCGGTGACCTTCCCGCGCCGACCATCACGGCGGAAGGCAAGAAGGTCGTCATCATCGGCGGCGGCGACACCGGTGCCGACTGCCTCGGTACCTCGCATCGTCAGGGTGCGGCGAGCGTCCACCAGTTCGAGATCATGCCGCGTCCGCCGGAGCAGCGCGCCGAGTCGACGCCGTGGCCGACGTATCCCTTGATGTACCGCGTGTCGTCGGCGCACGAAGAGGGCGGCGACCGCGTGTTCTCGGTCAACACCGAAGAATTCGTCGGTAAGGACGGCAAGGTCACCGCTCTCAAGGCGCACGAGGTGCGCATGGTGAACGGCCGTTTCGAGAAGGTCGAGGGAAGCGACTTCGAACTCGAAGCCGATCTCGTCCTCCTCGCGATGGGCTTCGTCGGACCCGAGAAGCCGGGTCTGCTCACGGATCTCGGCGTGGACCTCAACGAGCGTGGCAACGTGGCCCGCTCGGAGGAATGGTCCACCAACGTCGACGGCGTCTTCGTCGCCGGTGATATGGGACGCGGTCAGTCGCTGATCGTGTGGGCCATCGCGGAGGGCCGCGCGTGCGCGGCGGCGGTGGACCGGTTCCTCGAGGGAGCAACGGCGCTTCCTTCGCCGATCACCACGACCACGATGCCGCAACGCTGACGTAAGCCGAAACGAGCGGGGGGGCCCCCCCCCCCCGGGGGGGGGGGGGTGGGGGGGGTGGGGGGGGGGGGGGGGGCCCCACCACCGCCGCAAACCCCCCCCCCCCGGGGGGGGTGGGCCCGCCGGGGGGGGGGGGGGCGGGTGCCCGCGGGGGCCCCCCGGCGGTAGCTGCCCCCACCCCCACCCCCCCGCGCCCCCACCGCGCCCTACCCCCAAACCCCCGGGGCCCCCCCCCCGACGGGGGGGGGGCCCCGCTTGGTCGATTCCGGGGTTCTACCGAACCTGCAGACCTGCGAAACGGCCCGAAGCGGCTGCGTATTCGCCCGCGAGGTCGTCGACGATCGTCTGCACCGGCGTCACCTCGTCGATGAGACCCAGCCCCTGACCTGCGGCCCAGATGTCCTTCCAACGGCCCTGCACGTCGCCACCCGCGTTGTAGTTGCGTGTCGCCGGCGCGGTGAGGGCATCGGGATCGAGTCCGTTCGCGACCAGGCTGGGACGCAACCACGACGCGTCGGTCCCGGTGACTCCCGAACTGACGATCAGGTCGTCCGGCCCGTGCTCGACGACCATCCGCTTGTAGTCAGGGGACGCCATGCTCTCCGTCGCCGCGAGGAACCGGGTGCCCATGTAGACGAGGTCGGCACCGGCCGCGACCGCTCCCGCCACCCCCCACCCGTCGGCGATGCCGCCACCGACCACGAGGAGACCGTCGAAGAACTGACGGACCGCGGAGACGAAGGCGAACGGAGACAGGTGACCGGTGTGCCCACCGGCGCCGGCGGAGATGCAGGCGAGTCCGTCGACACCGAACCCGGCCGCCTTACGGGCGAGCCGGATCGAGACCACGTCCGCGAGCACGATTCCGCCGTAACCCTTGACCGTCTCCATCACCGGCTCCGGGGACCCGAGAGCCGTGATGACCACGGGAGGACGGTGTTCCGCGACGAGGCGCAGATCCTCCTCGAGACGCTGATTGGACCGGTGCGTCACCAGATTCACCGCCCAGGGTGCGGTGTCGGGACCTGCGGCCGCGACACCGTCGGTGATCGTCCCCATCCATCGGTCGAGGTCGGCGGAGGTGCGGCAGTTGGGCGTCGGGAACGAACCGACGATGCCCGCCGCGCTCGCCGCCACGACCAGTTCCGGTCCGGACACCAGGAACATCGGGGCCGCGACCACAGGAACGCGAAGCCGTGCGGGAAGGGGATGCGCAGCCGTCGCCTCGGCTGTTGCGGTTGTGCTCACAGTGACTCCAGAATTTCGGTGCGGATGTGGCGCCGCAACAGTTTGCCGACCGCATTGCGCGGCAGGGTGTCGACGATTTCGATGCGTTCGGGCAGTTTGAACGACGCGATGTCCCGGGCGCGAAGATGCGCCGTCAGGTCGTCGAGTGTGGGTGTTGCGTCGGCGCTCGGAACCACGACGGCGCAGCACTTTTCGCCGAGGACCTCGTCGGGGATACCGACGATCGCCACTTCGGCGACCGCCGGATGGTCCTGCAGAAGCCCTTCGATCTCTGCCGGGGCGATGTTCATGCCGCCGCGGATGATGATCTCCTTGATCCGGTCGACGAAACGCAGGTACTCGCCGTGTTCACCGCACAACTCGAAAACGTCTCCACTGCAGAGGTATCCGTCCTCGTCGAAAGGCGACGACGTGGTGGTGCCTTCGAGATAACCACCGAAGACGGTGGGGCCCTTGAGCCGGAGTTCCCCGCGACCGCCGACGGTGTCGACCAGTGCACCGGTAATGGGATCGATCAAGCGCACCGAGGTGCTGCGGCTCAGGCGCACCACCCACGACTGGTCGGGTGCGGCGTAGTTCGGGAGGTGCTGTGCCCGGATCGTCGGGTCCGGCATGTCGCCCGGCGCGCCGAGAAGACACACACCCTCGTTGGAACCGAAGAAGTTGATCACTTCGACTCCGTGGTCGTTCTGCCACGCGGCCACGACCGACGGCGGAAGCGGCGCGCCTCCCGCCCCGACGCGCTCGAGCGACGACAGATCGAACTTCTCACGCAGGACGTCGTTCTGGAGCAGCATCGTCGGCGGACTTCTCGGCGGAGGACATCCGGTAGGAGCCACGGGCGTACGCATGGCGCTGGATTGCCATCGCCAGGTCACCGGCACTGCCGGCGCCTATCAGGTCGAGGGCGCCCGGCGGGCCGCCACGTTCAACTTCGGTGGAAGCACCACCACCTCCGTTTCCCTCATCATCGGCTGAGCCGAAGGAGCATCGATGGACCTCGAAATTCTCGGCCGCGCGTTGTCGACGCTGCCCACCGACGACGACCACCCGTACCGCACCGGTCCGTGGCGGCCCCAGACCACCGAGCACCGTGCCGACGACCTCGAGATCATCGGGGACCTGCCCACCGACCTCGACGGCGTCTACATCCGGAACACCGAGAACCCTGTACACCCGGCGCAGCAGGGCCGCTACCACCCGTTCGACGGTGACGGCATGGTGCACGTCGTCGGGTTCCGGGACGGGAAAGCGTTCTACCGCAACCGCTTCGTCAAGACCGACGGGTTCGTCGCCGAGCAGGAAGCCGGTCGCGCCCTGTGGGCGGGCATCGCCGAGAATCCGGCGAAGTCGGAGCGCACGGACGGCTGGGGTGCGCGCAGGAGGATGAAGGACGGCTCGAGCACCGACGTCACCTTGCACAACGGGGTTGCCCTCACGAGTTTCTGGCAGTGCGGAGACCTGTACCGGGTCGACCCGATGTCGCTCGAGACCCTCGGAAAAGCCGAGTGGGGCGGCGACTTTCCGTCGAGCCTCGGAGTGTCGGCGCATCCCAAGGTCGATCACCGCACCGGTGAGATGCTCTTCTTCAACTACGGGACGGACGCACCGTACATGCATTACGGCGTCGTCGATTCGTCCGACAAGCTCGTCCACTACACCGACATCGAATTGCCCGGCGCCCGTCTGCCCCACGACATGGCGTTCACCGAGAACTACGCCATCCTCAACGACTGCCCGCTGTTCTGGGTTCCGGAGGCACTGGCCGCCGGCAAGTACGTTTCGAGGTTCCATCCGGATCTGCCCATGCGTCTCGGCGTTCTACCCCGGCGCGGCGCGGGAGCCGAGATCATGTGGTTCGACGCGGCTCCCACCTACGTCCTGCACTGGACGAACGCCTACGAGGAGGGCGACGAGATCGTCCTGGAAGGGTTCCATCAGGAAACGCCGGAACCCGAGGACACCGGAAACGGTTCGCTGTACGAGCGGATGTTCAGGTTCCTCGCCCTCGATCGCATGGGAACGCATCTCCACCGGTGGCGCCTGAACCTCCGCACCGGGGGCGTGACGGAAGAGCGTCTGTCCGACACCATCACGGAATTCGGCATGATCAACTCCGCGCGCACAGGAGTGCCGCACCGCTACACGTACGCGGCGACCGGGCTGCCGGGCTGGTTCCTGTTCGACGGTCTCGTGAAGCACGATTCGCTGACCGGCGCGGAAGAGCACTACCGACTCGGCGACGGGGTGTTCGGCAGTGAGACAGTGATGGCACCGCGGATCGGGTCGTCGAGTGAGGACGACGGTTACCTCGTCACCATGACCGTCGACATGAACCGGGATCTGTCCGAATGCCTCGTGTTCGACGCGCAGCGCCTCGCCGACGGCCCGGTCGCCCGGATCCGCCTGCCGGAGCGAGTCAGCTCCGGCACGCACTCCACGTGGGCGTCGGGTGCGGAGATCCCCGGGTGGCACACCGCCGACCGCCCCGAAGACGCGGTGGGTCTCTGAGTTACCGCCGTTCTCCGGCCGGTCGGAGACGGAACGGTTAACGTTCTGCCCATGACAGTGTCGCGACGGGGTTCCGCGCTTCTCGGGATCGGTGCGTGCATCGTCGGTGTCGGCCTCGCGGCGGCACCGAGCGCCGCGGCCGACCCGGGTGGGGTGTGCATCCAGAACGCCGGCGGAGTCGTCTCGGTGGACGGAGCCGACCCCGTCCCAGCGGTTTTCGGGTTCGACGGACCCCGGCTGCTCGGCGTCGAGGGCGGTACCGGCAACGCGTGCATCACCAACGTGGGTCCCGGCACGGTGAGCGTCCACCACCCCGACGGCCGGACACCGGGCCGCACCGACGTGTCGACCGCCTTCGCGGAGATGCGGGTCGACGGCGGAGTCGGCAATGTGGCGGTGACGAACTTCGGGACGGGCACGGTGGCCGTCGACCGTGGGTCGGTCACGCAGGAACCCGTCGCCGCGGACAAGGTGCCATCCGAACCCGGGATGGGGGAGATATCGGTCGATGCAGGCACCGACGGTGTGTTCGTGACGAACGTCGGTACCGGCACGGTCACCGTCACCGACGGCGATCCCGGACCTCTGCCTCCGCCGATCCCTCCGGCACCCGGCGCGGTCGTCACCGATCCGATCACCGGAAACGTCTACGTCACCAACCTTTTCGGCCCCGACATCACTGTGGTCGATCCCCCGGCGGGCACCGGAGCGAGGGTGGTGGATCGTTCGGTGGAGGGCGCCACCGTGGACTACGGGACGAGCAACGTCTTCGTGACCAATATCGGCGGAGGGCGCGTCACCGTCGTCCGTTGACGACGAACCCGCCACCTGACCCCGCTCCGGCGCGCGATGCGTTCGCACCGAGTCCGGGATCAGTACAGGTATTCGCGGTAGAGCTCGCCTTTTCCGGGCTCGGCGTCGGCGGCGACCTCGATGGAGACGAGTTCGGCGTGCATGTCGCGCATGCTCGGGACGACCTCGCGGCTCGGGTATGTTGCCGAGTCCCAGAGCCTCGCCCGCAACAGTGCGCGGGCGCAGTGCAGGAAGACTTCGTCGACCCGGACGATCACTGCGAGCTGGGCCGGTTTCCCGTGCAGCGACAACTTCTCCAGGAGTTCGGCATCGGTGGAGAGCGTGGCACGGCCGTTCACCCGGAGGACCTCTTCGTCACCGGGAACGAAGAACAGCAAGCCGACGTGGGGGTTCTCCAGAATGTTGCGGTAGGAGTCGGCACGCCTGTTGCCGGGCCGGTCGGGCAGGACGATCGTGTGATCGTCGACGACCAGAACCGACGATGTGAGGTCACCGCGCGGTGAGCAGTCGCAGTTGCCCGCGGCGTCGGCGGTCGCGAGTGTGAAGAAGCGCGCGAGGGACAGGAAGTTCCGGATGAGCGGCGTCAGATGTGGGCGGGCCTTGTCGACGATCGCGGGATGCGGGATCCCGAGGACCGCTTCGAGCTCGGCCTGTGTACTGAGCCCGTTCTGCACGAGCTCGTCGATTCTGTCCGCATCCATCCGGTGGCACCTCCGGCGGTGACCGTACCAACCGGGTTCGAGGTGACCGCACCCGGAACGGGGTTCGTCAGTGCCGCCGCCCCGGCGGTGTGATGCCGGTCGCCGGGGAAAGACTCGACTCTCGCTCGGCGTGGGGTTGCAGGGCGGTGCGGGGTTGGAGAGCGGCGACCAGTTTGACCGTTGCCGACGACGCCGAGGCACTCGAGTTCGCGCCGACGGCGACGAGGGCGGAGAGGATCGCGGCGATCTCGGCGCCGTCCAGTTCGACGGGGCCGCCGCGCGCGGCAGCGTGAGGGAGATGCCCCCTGTGCGGCCGGGCCGGGAAACGAACGGCACCCCGGCGTCGCGAAGTCGTTCGATGTCTCGTTCCACGGTCCGCGTCGACACCCCGAGGAGTTCACCGAGAGCGCGGACGGTCGAGGTGCCGGCGTGCGTGAGGTGCTCGATGAGCTGTTGTTGCCGTTCCACCCGGCGCAGTGCCAGATAGCCCTCGCGGGAGGCGCCGGCGCGCGCACCACGGTTGTCCATAACGGAGTGTAAACACCGACACCGGCGTGTCGGGTTACGCGTTTACCATGAGACCCATGGAGATGGCAGTCACAACGATCCCACTCGTCCCGTGAACGCCGCGCCCACGCACGGCGAGGCCGTGAGCATGGAGTTCCGGCCGGCCGACCGGCACCGCTTCGGCGACGTCGTGGAGATGCTCGGTCCCAAACGACGCCCGGACGCCCTGGCGTGCTGGTGCCTCACCTATCGCCTCGGTGCGGAGGCGACCGGACTCGACGCGGAGGCGCGACGAGACCGGGTATTCGAGATGTGCGGCCACCGTCCGGCCCCGGGAATCCTCGGTTACCTCGACGGTGAAGTGGTCGGGTGGGCGGGAGTCGCGCCCCGCTCCGAGGTCGCCGAACTTCGGAACACCGACACCTACCCGGTGGTGGACGGCCCGGGTACGGACGACGCGGCGCTGCGGTCGATGTTCGAGAAGGCCGGATTCGCCGAAGTGGCAGCCGTCCGGGGACAACTCGGTGGGGCACCTCGGGTGGTCATGCGCCTGGAGACGGGCGGTACCCGGCAGTAGCGTCGACCGGCCGGAGCCTTTCTCACCGGGAGCCTTCACACCCGGAGCGTGTCCCTCACGTGACCGGTCTCGTTGACGGACGCGACACGACGCGCGCCGTTACGGGAGACCAGGATGCGGGTCACCGAGGTGTATTCGATGGGGAACGTCAGCGGCCGGGGAAGACCGAGCAGGTGTTCGAGCACCACGTTGACGACTCCACCGTGCACGAAGACGGCTGCGGTGTCGGAGTGCTCGCACGACGCCACGACGTGGTCGAGCCCACGCAACACACGCGTGCGGAAAAGTTCCGCGTCGACGAATTCCGGAAACAGACCCGCCCGGATGCGCTCGTAGGCGTCGGACGCGACGGTCTTCGCCGTCTCGATGGTGACGTAGTGGTCGAGCCCGTAGTCGTACTCGGCGAGGTCCTCCACCGATTCGACCTCGAGCCGACGCGTGGCCGCGACCGGTTCGGCGGTCTGTGCGGCGCGACGCTGCGGACTCGAGAACAGACGCGTGATCCGGTACGGAGCAAGTGCGTCCGGCAGGCGATCGGCTTGCCGTCGTCCCTCTTCGGTGAGCGCCGGATCGACCGGGAGTCCCGTGTCCGAGCGGGCGTTGTCGGGCTCGGCATGGCGGATCAGGAGTAGCTGCACGGCCTCACGATGCCAGGTGCAGCCGTTTCACGTGAAACCGCCTGTCAGGACCGCCTCGGCTTGACGAACGGGAACGCCAGCGACTCGCGGATGCCGCCGCCCAGGACGAGCATCACGATGCGGTCGACACCCATCCCCAGTCCGCCGGTGGGGGGCATCGCGTATTCGAGGGCTTCGAGAAAGTCCTCGTCGAGTTCCATCGCCTCTTCGTCACCGCCGGCCGCGAGCAACGATTGCCGGGTGAGCCGGGCACGCTGGTCGACCGGGTCGGTGAGTTCGCTGTAGGCCGTGCCGAGTTCGACGCCCCACGCCACGAGGTCCCACTTCGCGGCAACGCCCGGTTTCCGCGGGTGAGGCCGGGTCAGGGGCGAGACCGACGCCGGGAAGTCGGTGTAGAACGTCGGGAACTCGGTACGCGCCTCCACGAGGTGCTCGTACATCTCCTGAGCGGTTTGCCCCTCGTCCCAGGCCGTGCTGTAGGAGATGCCGTGTTCGTCGCAGAGACGCCGGAGTACGTCGACGGGTGTCTGGGCGTCGACGAACGTACCGAGCGCTTCGGAGAGGGCGTCGTGGAACGTTTTGACCGGCCACTCCCCGGAGATGTCGACTTCCACGGGTGTGCCGTCCGGACCCGGGCGCAGGATGATGTCGCGTCCGTGCGCGGCGCGCGCGGCGGCCTGGACGAGTTCCCGGGCCACGACGCGCATCTTCTCGTAATCGCTGTGCGCCTCGTAGGCCTCGAGGATCGTGAACTCGGGATTGTGCTTGAAGTCGGCGCCCTCGTTGCGGAACACACGCCCGATCTCGAACACCTTCGTCATGCCCGCCACACACAAGCGTTTGAGATACAGCTCCGGGGCGATCCGGAGGTACAGATCGGTGTCGTAGGCGTTGATGTGCGTGACGAACGGCGCCGCGTTGGCACCGCCGTGCACCGCCTGCAGGATGGGCGTCTCGACTTCGAGGTACCCGCGGGCCTGGAACTCCTCCCGCAGCGACCGCACGATCGCACTGCGCGCGGCGAGCTGCCCACGCGCGTGCGTGTCGATCGCGAGATCGAGATAACGTTGTCGCACTTTGGTTTCGGGATCGACGAGCCCTCGCCACTTGTCGGGCAGCGGGTGCAGGCACTTGCCGTCGATCCGCCAGGAGTCGGCGAGCACCGAGATCTCCCCGCTGCGGCTGCGTCCCATCCGGCCGGTCACCTCCACGAGGTCACCGAGGTCGAACAGGAACCGCTGGCCACCGACGCGTTGGTTGTCGACGAGGATCTGGATGTCGCCCGACCAATCCCGCAGAACCGCGAACAGCACGTCGCCGAAATCCCGGATGCGCATCAGGCGCCCGGCGACGACGACGGAGGTGCCACTGCGAGCATCGTGGGCTTCCACCGCCGTGTGGGTCGGGGCGATCGCGACGGGATACGGATCCACCCCGTGCTCGATGATGCGTTCGAGCGTCGCCATCCGAACCCGGTCCTGCTCGGGACGCTTCACCGAGGCGTCGTCGGCGTGCTCGCGTTCCGGGGCGGAGTCGGGCGCGCTTCCGTCGTCGTGCAGTGCCTCTACCGAATCCACGCCCGGCGGGAACGACGAATGTGTGCCGGTGTGAGTGCGTTTCGTGCGCCGTCCGAAGCTCGGAAGGGTGAGGAATCCTTCTGCGACCGCAGCGGCGAGTGCCACCCGCGGGATCTCCCGGGTCTCGCGGAAGCACAGATACCGCGGAACCCACTCGGGCCGATACTTCACGTTGGAGCGGTACAGGGCTTCGAGTTGCCACCAGCGCGAGAAGAACAGGAGGATCGAGCGCCACAGGCGCATGATCGGTCCGGCGCCGAGCCGGGCACCCTCTTCGAACGCCGACCGGAACACCGCGAAATTCAACGAAACCCGGTGCACCCCGAATTCTGCCGAACGCGAGCACAACTCGGACACCATCATTTCCACCACACCGTTGGGCGCGTGCGGGTCGCGCCGCATGAGATCGAGGGAGACTCCGTCGGATCCCCACGGCACGAGTGACAGCATTGCGACGACAGATCCGTCGACCACGGCTTCGACGAGCAGGCAGTCACCGTCGAGCGGATCACCGAGACGTCCGAGTGCCATGGAGAATCCACGCTCGGTCTCGGTGTCACGCCACGCGTCGGCACGTCGTGCGACGGCGGACATCTCGATCGGTGACAGATCGCGGTGGCGTGTGATGCGCACGGTGGCACCGTGTTTGCGGGCTCGGCTCACGGCCTGGCGGACCGGGCGCATTTCTCGTCCCGAGAGGGTGAAACCGTCCGTGGACAGCACTGCCTCGTCGCCGAGTTCCAGAACGGTCAGTCCCGCACGGTGATACGCCGTCGCCCCTTCTTCGCTCGCACCGAGCACAGCGGGAGTCCAGCCGTAGGCGCGCGCCAGGTCGAGCCATTCGTCGATCGCGTGGGGCCACGCTTCCGGGTTGCCGACGGGATCACCGCTCGCGAGGCACACCCCGAGTTCGACCCGGTACGTCACCGCAGCCTTGCCGCTCGGGGCGAACTCGACCGCCTTGTCGCGCCGAGTCGCGAAGTAGCCGAGCGAATCGTCGCTGTGCGACAGCAGACCCCGGATCGCGGATTCGTCGGTCCCGGTGAGTGCGTTGGCGGATCGCTGCGACCGGAACAACACCACGAGAGCGACAAGCAGTGCCAGGGCACCGAACAATCCCAGGACAGTGTTGACGAATCCGTGCGGGCGACCGGCGAATTGATCGTTGTCGATGAAACTGAATGCGACGACGCGGTTCAGCGCCCAGAGGAATCGGTCGGCGGGTGGAAGCGTGCCCGGGAAGAGTTCGACCAGTCCCCATCCGGCGAGGGTGCCGGCGGCGAGTCCACCGACGAGGACGGCGAGAGAAGTCCACACCGCGCCCCGTCGCACCCTCGTGTAGAACTCGGGGTACGCGAGGAGCAGTACCGCCACGGCCGCGAGATGCACAACCATGGCAACGAGATGGGCTGCGTCGCCGTCGACGATCGCCGTGACGAGATTGGTGATCATGAAGCCGCCGAGGTAGATCGTGAGGATCCACCAGGCGATTCGTTTGCGTCCCGCGATCGCACCGGCGAGCAGACCGATGACCAGCGCGAGCGAGAGGCTGGTGTCGGGAGCATCGAAGTAGTACTGGTCGATGTACTCACGCGGCGTGCGGATCAGAAAGCGGAGCGTGGGCGAGATCGACCACAGCGCCATCGCTGTCGCGTACACACCGAGGACCAGACCGGCGATGTGCGGGACGGCGGCGAGGTGACTGCTCACGCGCGCCGACAGCGAAGGATGGGGCTCCTGGGGGCGCCGCACCTCGGTCGCGACAGGCGACGGCGAGGGCGGCGCGGTGGGATCCGCAGACATGCACCGACCGTAACGCTACGGTGCGGGTCCGTCGGCGGAACCCCTCCAAGTGACCGACCGGAGGGTCGGCCACTTGGAGTGAATCCCTATCGGGTTCCCCCGGAATCGGGTGTGGTTGTGACTCCGGGCGTATCGGTGCCGGTATCGGTGTGCTCGTTCGCTTCGTGCTTGGCGAGCGCGCTGGGCCACCAGATCTTCTTGCCGATGTCGATGGACAGTGCGGGCACGAGGAGCGCTCGCACCAGCAGGGCGTCGAGCAGGACGCCGAACGCGACGATGAATGCCAACTGCGCGAGGAACAGCAACGGAATCACCGCGAGCGCCGAGAACGTCGCGGCCAGAACGACACCCGCCGACGTGATGACGCCGCCGGTGACGGTCAGTGCGCGCAACACGCCCTGCCGGGTACCGACCTTCCTGGTCTCCTCGCGGACTCGGGTCATCAGGAAGATGTTGTAGTCGATACCCAACGCCACGAGGAACACGAAGCCGAACAACGGCACCACCGGATCTGCACCGGGGAAACCGAATACGTGGTTGAACAGCAGCGACGAGACGCCGAGAGTTGCTGCGAACGAGAGGATGACGGTGAGCATCAGCAGGATCGGCACCACGAGGGCCCGCAACAGCACGATGAGCACCAGCAGCACCACGAGTGTCACCACGGGAATGATGAGGGTGCGGTCGCGGGTTGCGGTGTCCTTGGTGTCGAGGTCGACGGCCGTCGGACCACCGACGAGCGCCTCGGCGCCCGGCACGGCGTGTGTCGCCTCGCGGATCCGTTCGACGGTCTGCTCTGCGGCAAGCGAATCCGCGGGATTCGAGAGGGTGGCCTGCACAGCAACGCGACCGTCGACCACGAGCGGTGCGTCGCCTTGACCGGTGACGGGCCGGGCTTCGGTGACACCCTCGACGCCGGCGGCGCCGTCGACGACCGCGTCCAGCGACTCTTCACGCGCGACAATGGTCGTGGGAGAACCGGTGCCCGCGTCGAAGTGCTCGCCGAGGACTTCCTGGCCCGTCTTCGAATCGGTTTGCAGCAGGAACACCTCGGACGACGCGACGCCGCTTGCCTTGAACTGGGGCGCGAAGATTGCGAAGACCACGAGTACGAGCGTGCACACGATCCAGATGGGCCGAGGCTTGGACCCGACCCACTGCGCGACGCGACCCCAGAAGCGGTGACCGCTCTCGATGTCGTTCTGGTTGAGGCCGGGCTCGTACTTGGGCCGGGTGGGCCAGAAAGCGACGCGCCCGAGCAGGACCAGGGCGGCGGGAAGGAAGGTGATCGAGGCGAGGAACGACGCGGCGATGCCGATCGCCGCGACCGGGCCGAGACCGCGATTGGAGTTGAGATCCGACAGCAGGAGGCACAGCACGCCGAGGATGACGGTGCCCGCCGACGCGGCGATGGGTTCGATCGCCCCTCGGAGTGCGATCCGCATGGCCGTGTACTTGTCCTGCTCCATCCGCAGTTCTTCGCGATAGCGGGAGACGAGCAGTAGCGCGTAGTCCGTCGCGGCGCCGAACACCAGGATGAACATGATGCCCTGGCTCTGCCCGTTGAGCGCGATGATGTCGGCATCGGCGAGCAGATACACCACCAGGCTCGCAAGAGCCAGCGCGAAGACCGCCGAGATGATGACGACGAACGGCAGGATCGGACTCCGGTAGACCACCACGAGGATGACCAGCACGACGCCACCTGCGACGAGCAGCAGCAGACCGTCGATCCCGGCGAAGGCCGAGGACAGGTCGGCGGCCTGACCGGCCGGTCCCGTCACGTAGACATTCAGACCCTCGGGAGCGTTCTCGAGGGCTCCGCGGAGGTCCTCGACGGCGTCCCCGATCTCACCCGTGGAATCGATCGGGACGATCATCTGAACCGCGCTGCCGTCCTCGGACGGGATCGGCGGCGGTCCGGCCGATTGGGTCGCGATGAACTCGATGTCCTGGGGGGTGATCGCGCCGTCGCGTTCTGCCACCACGATTGCCGGGATGAAGCTGCTGCTGCTGAACTGCGCGTACAGTTCGTCGGCCTGGGTGGACTCGGCGGACGCCGGGAGGAACGAACTCGCGTCGGTCGACGCGACCTCGCTGAGCTTGCCGGCGAACGGCCCGCCTCCACCCGCGGCTACGAGCCACGCTATGAGGAGGAGTGCCGGTAGCAGCCATCTCCAACGGCCGGTCTTGCGCGGGGGTGCGGTTGCAGTGCTCAAGATTCCTCCTGGCGTGAACGAATAATCGAATACTAAATTATTCAGCGTGCTGAACGATGGAGGACGCGACGATCTCGAGGCATGGCCCACCGGACGATTGCTGTCCACCGCTGCCCGCCTCGTCGAGCGAGCGTGGGAACAGCGGCTTCGCCGGCGGGGACTCACCCACGCAGGCGTTATTGCGCTGCATTCGATTGCGGCTCAACCGATGTCGCAGAGGGAGATGGCACGGACGTGCCGCGTGACCGATCAGACGATGAGCCGCACCGTCGACCATCTCGTGCGCGGCGGATTCGCCACCCGCGCCGTCGATCCGGACGACGAGCGGCGAATGCGGGTGACGATCACCGCCGCGGGCGCGACCGCTTACCGGAGGGTCCTCGATCTCGAGCGGGACGGACTCCCCGGCGCCGACGAGGATGCCGTGCCGCCGGTGCCGGTATCCGACCCCGAAACGCTGCGTAGCCTGCTCATCGAAATCGTCCGCGCGCATCACGACACGTCTCCTCACGCGACCGGGAGTACCCAGAGCGGCGACCATCCATCCCCCGAAACGGATTGACGCCGCGCGATAGGGTTCACCATGGCTTTCGCGCAGTCGGATCAGCCTGGGGCACACCTGCCCGGGCCCGAACCGTCGTCCGCCGTCGTCGCGGCGCTGCGTCGCGGCGGATGCGTCTTCGCCGAGGACGAAGCGCGCCTGCTCACCGACGCCGCAGGCTCCGGGCGTGAACTCGACCTTCTCGTTGCGCGGCGGATCGCCGGGGAGCTACTCGAACATCTCCTCGGCTGGGTGGAGTTCTGCGACATGCGTATCGCGGTGACACCCGGTGTGTTCGTCCCGCGGCGCCGCACGGAGTTCCTGACGAGGTGCGCCGCGCAGGCCGCGCCACCCGATCCGGTCGTCGTGGACGTGTGCTGCGGGTGCGGCGCGGTGGCGGCGGTGCTCGCCGCGACTCTTTCCGGGTGCGAGGTGTACGCGTCCGATGTCGATCCCGTCGCCGTGCGATGCGCGCGGCTCAACCTGCCGCCCGAGCGGGTGTTCGAGAGCGACCTGTGCGCGTCCCTGCCCGATTCGCTGCGCGGGCGCGTCGACGTGCTCGTCGCGAACGCTCCGTACGTACCGTCGGACGCGATCGAGTCGATGCCGCGCGAGGCGCGGTGTTCCGAACCGCGTGTCGCACTGGACGGCGGCGAGGACGGACTCGACATCCACCGCCGCCTCGTCACCGAGGCGGGCCGATGGCTTGCGCCCGGAGGCCGGCTGCTGATCGAGACTGCGGCGCGTCAGGCACCCGTCGCGGAAAAGGTGTTGGAGCGCGCGGAATTCCACGCGCGAACACATTTCTCGGACGAGTTCGACGCCACGGTCGTCGTCGGTGACCGTAGGTGACATCTCGTCAGCCCAATGGCAGTTCGGCGAAGATCGACGACGGCGCGGTGGATCCACCCGTGGGTTCCACGCTGAACCCGAGGGCGGTGGCGCCGGAGATGTCTTCGAGCAGCGCGGTCGTCGACGGTGCCACATCCGCCGGGGCCATGGTGCCCGCGGACTGCGGACCCTCCGGTCCGATCAGCCACATCTGGTAGACGGTCCCGTCGGCAGGTGGCGCCACGTTGTTCATCACGAGCACACCGGCGCCGGCTTCCTGGGAGAAGACGACCGTCACCGCGCCGCCACCTTCGAGGGTGCCGGTGGTGGTGCGCACATCATCGGCAGCGAGCACTCGCTCGGCGAGTGGACTCTCGGTCGTCTGCGACCACTGGTTCGCCACCACGACACCGCCGAGTGCGATGACGACAGCCACGGCCGCGGCGAACAGGAAGTTCCGCCGCCTGTTCTGCCTGCGACGTTCTTCGAGAGAGACGACGTCGGACGAGCCCCCTCCGGCGCGATCGGTGTCCTCCGGAGCCGTGGGCTCCGCGGAACGGCCGCCGGGCGCGTCCGCTGCGACCAGATCGAGCAACCGGTTTCGCAGTCCGGCCGGCGGCTCGGTCGCAGTGGCGGCGGACATCGCGGCGAGAGTCTCGCGGATCTCACGGACGTCGGCAGCGAAACGCGCCGCTGTGTCGGGCGTGGCATCGTCCAGTTGTGCGGAAACTTCGTCCCGCTCGTCGGGCGCAACCGCGTCGAGAGCGATCACCGGCGCCATCTCGAGCAGGTCACGATCGTTTTCAAGCGCCATCGGAAGTCACCCCCAAGCAGGTCTTCAGTCGGAGTAGTCCGTCGCGGATCCGCGACTTGACAGTAGGTAGAGAGGATGAAAGTTCTTCCGCCACTTCGCGATACGTGTATCCACCGTAATAGGCGAGTTCGACGGATTTGCGCTGGAGGTCGGTGAGCGAGCCCAGACAGTCGGTGATCCGCCGGCGATCGTCGCGCTGGGTGACCTCTTCACTGACCGAGTCGAACGCGGAATCCACGCTCGACGACCCGTAGCGCGACTCGCGGTCGGCCCCGGATTGTTCGCTTCGTACCCGATCGACCGCGCGCCGGTGCGCGAGCGTGATGATCCACGACAACGCCGATCCCTGGTTCTCGTCGAAATTGCCGGCCGACCGCCACACCTGGAGGTAGACCTCTTGCGTCGTCTCTTCGCTGTAACCGGGATCGCGGAGAACTCGCAGGACCATGCCGAATACGCGGGCGCGCGTGGCGTCGTAGAGTTCCGCGAACGCGGCCTGATCCTGCGCGGCGACACGCGTGAGTAGCGCCCCCAGAGTGTCGGTATCCCTACCGACGCCGGTCATCGGCTCAGTCCGCTCATCGAACGTGAGCCTAGCCGGACGAAACCGGCGGCTCAAGACATCGGCGTACAGCACCACGGTCACCTCCGGGAATTACGGGAACGACGATCCTTCGCAACGACGCCATTCGGAAAGCCGATATCGCCGCCGTGGGGACGGAGGAATTTCGGGATATCAGGAAACACGATCGTCTCCGGGCCTGGTCGACGGTTCGGTGGCGAGAGTGCAGACCAGGAAGTCGGTGGTGGTGGTCGCCCACCAACGGGGGTCGGTAAGCATGAAATGTCCGGCTCCGGGCAGCGGACGCCAGCGCGCCTTCACACCACGGTCGCGGGCGGCCATCGTCTGACTCTGCGTGGCGCGGGGGTCGGTCGAACGGTCGTCGGTGCCGTGGGCGACCAGCAGATGCCGGCCCGCCGGGATGTGTTCGGCGTCGTTCTCGGGCCACCACGGCGCGAGCGCGACGACGGACTCCACACCCTCCTGCGAAGCGAGATGCGCCGCGACCCGGCCGCCCATCGAATGGCCCACGAGGCCGATCCGGGTCTGCCCTCGCTTGTTCGCGCGGTCGAGAGCCTCCAGCGCGTCGCGGACGGGGCTCATGTGAGTGCCGTTCCAGCCGCGATACCGGTAGTGGACCTGCTCCACGGTGATGTCGTGCGGCCGAAGGCGCGAACGCAGCGTGCTCGTGAAAGCGGACATCCGGATCTGCGGAAGGTGCCACGGGCGTGCCTGTTCGGCACCGACGGGCCTGCCACCCGGTAGTACCAGCACGTGAGCCCGCGAAAGGCCCGGAGGAGTCTCCATGACCGTTCTTCGTTGCAGCCCGCACTGCGGATTGGTCGGGGGCGTCGGAGGAAAAACTCCACGCCCCGACCAATCCGCCTTCACACTGGTACCGAATGACCCCTGACACATCGATCGGCGTGGTCGTCCAGGCCACGGCTTACGAAGGGAATTTCAGTCATGAACATCGCTACACGTAAGAGCCTGGCGGTCATCGGAATCGGTGCGATGTCCGCTTTCGGTGTCGCAGCCTGCTCGGACGACTCCGGATCGGATTCGGATTCGTCGTCGACCACGACGACCACCAGTTCGGCCATGGAGACCACCACGGGAAGCATGGGAAGCACCTCCGCGCAGGCCGCAGCAGCGGGCCCGGTCGGTCCCGGTTGTGCCGCTTACGTCGAGGCGAACCCCACCGGTCCCGCATCCGTCGAAGAACTGTCGACACAGACGATTACCGAGGCCGCGGGCAACGTGCCGATCCTGACCACGCTGACGCAGGCGCTCTCCGGCCAGCTCAACCCGGACGTCAACCTCGTCGAAACGCTCGACGGTGGCGAATTCACCGTATTCGCGCCGGTCGACGATGCTTTCGCGGCACTCGATCCCGCCACGGTGGAAACCCTCCAGACCGACTCCGGGATGCTCACGGACATCCTCACCTACCACGTGGTCCCGGGTGAGCTCACCATCGACGATGTCGCGGGCACCCAGACCACCGTGCAGGGTGAGACCGTCGAGGTCACCGGCGAAGGCGATATGTGGACGGTCAACGGCGCCAACGTCATTTGCGGCGGCATCGAGACCGAGAACGGCGTCGTCTACCTGATCGACAGCGTGCTGACCCCGCAGTAAGCACCACTCCAACACGTCTCGGGAAGGTCAGGTATCGATGCGGAAGATTCGAAACAGCGTTCGGGGACTCGCGGCGGCTTTCATCGCCGCCGCGGGTGCGTTCGCTTTCGCAGCACCGGCGCAGGCCGCGCCGCTCACGCCCGTTCCACAATTGGACGTGAACCAGTATGTCGGGCAGTGGTATCAGCTCGCCGCCAATCCGGCGCCGTTCAACCTCGACTGCGCACGTGACACGACGGCGAACTACACGTTGCTCGACGAACGCAATGTCCGGGTGGAGAACAATTGCACCACGTTCACCGGTCAGCGTCGCGGCATCGTGGGCAATGCCAGGGTGAACGACACTGCGCAACTCCATGTGTCGTTCCCGGGGATTCCGACCCAGGACTCGCTGGACGGGCCGAGCAACTACATCGTCACCTACCTGGCAGACGACTACTCGCTGGCGTTCGTCGGTGATTCGACTCGCTTGTCCGGTTTCGTCCTGTCACGGTCGCCGGTCGTCGATCCTGCTGGGTGGCAGGAAATCCGACGTGTCGTCGAGAACAGCGGGTACAACGCGTGCCTCATGCTGACCTCGCCGACCACCGAGGGGATGCAGGACATCAGGCCGCTCTGCACGGTCTGATTCCTGTCGGGGAGGAAGAGGGCCCGCCGTCACGGCGGGCCCTCTTTCCGTGCGCACTGCTTTCCCTGCCCACCGCTTTCCTCGCCCACCGAAGGGTCAGGCGGCGGATCGTGACGCCGCGCCGGCGATGTTTTCGAGCATGCCGCGGAAGATGATGCCGTGGAACGGCAACAGTGAGTACCAATAGAGTCGCCCGGCAATTCCCTTGGGGAAGAAGATCGCTCGTTGCGTCAGTTTCGTCCGGTCGGCTGCGAGCCGCTCGATCCGCCATTCCAGCCACGCTCCGCCCGGTGCCCGCATCTCGGCGCGCAACCGGAGCAGTTCAGGTCGCTCTATGCGTTCGACCCGCCAGAAGTCGAGGGCGTCGCCGGTGTGGAGCCTCCGCGGATCGCGGCGCCCCCGATTCAATCCCACGCCGCCGGCGAACCGGTCGAGCCAGCCGCGCACCGTCCATGCGAGCGGAAAGGAATACCAACCGTTTTCGCCGCCGATGCTCTCGACGACGGCGAACACACGGTCGGCCGACGTATCGGACTCAATCGAACGCTCGTCGATGTACACCACCTCGCCTGCCCAATCGGGGTCGGACGGCAGCGCCTCGGCCGGAGCACCGACGGGGGATGCGCTCGACCAGGTGGTTTCGACTTCTCCGTGTTCGAGCCGGTTCAGGGCCAGGCGCACGGCATCTCGATAACCGGTGAGTCCCTCCGCCGGGGGAGGGATCACGGCGTCGATGTCGTGATTGCGCATCACGGCGTCCGAACCGAGCGATTCGATGAGGGCCCTTCCGAGCCCCGGGGGAATGGGCGTGACGAGGCCGATCCACAGCCCGGCGAGTCGCGGGGTCAGCACGGGCAGCACGACGATACGACGCTTGGACAGCCCGGCGACCTCCGAATACACCTGCATCATCTCGCCGTAGCGGAGCACGTCGGGACCACCGATGTCGTAGGCACCGCTGTGGGGGAGGGGTGCGTCGGCTGCGGCGACGAGATAGTGCAGGACATCGCGGACGGCGATCGGCTGGATGCGGTTGTTCACCCACCGAGGTGTGGTCATGACGGGAAGCCGGTTGCTCAGGTGCCGGATCATCTCGAACGACGCCGAGCCCGAACCGATCACGACGCCGGCCTGGAGAACCAGAGTGGGAACGCCCGATTCGAGAAGAATTTGCCCGACCTGCGCACGTGAACCGAGATGCGGTGACAGTCGGCCGGATTCGGGGTGCAGCCCTCCGAGGTAGACCAGTCGTGCGACTCCGGACTCCCGCGCGACGGTCGCTACATTCTCCGCGGCCCGCCGTTCCGCTTCGACGAATTCGTCACGACCACCCATCGAATGGACCAGGTAGTAGAGGACATCGATGTCCCGGCAGGCTGTGCGAAGCGATTCGACGTCGGCGAGATCACCGCGCACGATCTCGACGTCGTCCGCCCACGGCACGTCCCGCAGTTTGTCGGGACTGCGTGCGAGCACCCGGACCCGGTAGCCGGCCTCGAGCAGTCGCGGTGCGAGACGTCCGCCGATGTATCCGGTGGCGCCGGTGACGAGGACGCGGGCCCCGGTCATGTCCGTCGTCACTTCCCGTTCACGATATGTCCGAGTTGATGTCTCAGCGACGACTCGAGTTCGGGCCGGCGGAAGCGGTGCCCGGCGTCGAGGAGCACCTTGGGTACGACGAACTGACTCGCTTCGGCGATTTCGCGGGCACCTTCGTCGCCGAGCAGAGCCCGCGGTCCGAAGCCGGGCACGGAGAGCAGTGCGGGGCGGTGGAGCACGCTCGCGAGAACCCGGGTGTACTCGTCGTTCCGGACCGGTTGCGGGGCCACCGCATTCACGGGACCGGAAAGGGACGGATCGGTCAGCGCGCGATGGTAGACGTCGAGCAGATCGTCGATGTCTATCCACGACAGCCACTGCCGCCCGTTACCCAGTTTTCCGCCGAGTCCGGCGGCGAAGAGCGGTCGCATCAATTGCAGGGTGCCGCCTCGCGGTGTCTGGACGATTCCGGTGCGCACCTGCACGACTCGGATGCCGCCCTTTTCGGCCGGTTGGGTTGCCGCTTCCCAGTCCGCCACGACACCGGCGAGGAAACCCGCACCGCGCGACGAGTGTTCGTCGAGTGCGGCATCCCCGCGATCGTAACCGTAGAGACCGATGGCGGAGGCGCACACGAAACTTGCCGGACCGTTGCTGGTTCCGGCGGCGAGTTCGGCGAGGCGCCAGGTCGGCGCGACCCTGCTGTCGCGGATTCCCGCTTTGTGAGCTTCGGTGAACCGGCCGGCGATCGAGGCGCCTGCGAGATGGATGACAGCGTCGACCCCTTCGAGCAGGTCGGGGGCGGGATCCATCGGATCCCAGTATCTTTCCTGGTCCAGTTGCTTTTCGAGGAGGCTGCGGACGGGTCGCCGGACGAGACGGACCACCCGGTAACCACCGGCGCTCAGGAATGCGGTGAGGGCGCTGCCCACGATGCCGTGGGACCCGGTCACCGCGACCGTTCGGGGACAGACGCCCTCGGTGTGGGCCCTGCGGTGGCTCGCGAGGTCGTCGGCGAGTTGCCGGTGCCGGTACCGAAATGTCTGGGTGAGGGCGCGTTCCGGGACCGGGGTGTCCACCCGGTCGGTGACGCGGGTCCGGAATTCGTCGACGACGTCGAAGCGGTGCTCGTGCCTCCACGACCGAATCAGAGTGGGCGGCAGAGACTTGAGCCCGTCGTGTCCGAGGGCGTCGACGAAACGGGCAGGGGGATCGTACGAATCGGGCTGGTGATCGGAGACCCAGCGCAGGCCGCCGGGCAGACGGAGGACGGCACGTCCGTCGGCGAGCGAATCGGCTTCGGACTCCACGCTCATCGGTTGCCACGGCGGGATCAGACGGTGGACCGCGCCGGGACGGGCGTGCCACGCGAACACCTCGTCGCGAGGGGCGTCGACGATGCTGCTGTACTCGATGCCCATGGTTCCTCCTGGCCGTGTCCGCCGTTGTGGCGCCGCAATTGTCGGGATCCGGTGTGCGGCGCCGGCATTCCCGGCGCCGCATTCCGGTCAGGCGGGAATCACGCTGAAGAGGAACAGATATCCCTCGACCAGCGGGGTGTGGATGGCCATGAATGCAGCTTCGAGAAGTGCGCGCACAGTGACTCCTTATTGTCGGAGGCGGACGATCCGCCCGTTCTTATTCGGCGCGACCCGACCGGCGGATGGGTCCATTCACAGATCGAATTTTCCCGTACCGTTCGAGCGCTACCCGGCGTTCGTGAGCGTGGTCCACCACGGGCGCGGGATATCCCTCCGGTGGGCCGTCCGGCAGCGAATGAACCCGGCTGCCCACGACACTCCGGAGTTCGGGTACCCAACGACGGACGTAATCACCCTCCGGATCGAATCTTTCGCCCTGCGATGTCGGATTGAATATCCGCAAGTACGGTGCGGCATCGGTACCGCTCCCCGCGGTCCACTGCCAATTGTGCTGATTGGAGGCAAGATCCCCGTCCACGAGGTACCTCATGAAGTGCCGGGCGCCGCGCCACCACGGAATGTGCAAATCCTTGGTGAGAAACGAGGCGACGATCATCCGCACCCGGTTGGGAATCATGCCTTCGGCGAGTAATTGGCGCATTCCGGCGTCGACGATCGGAAACCCGGTCCGGCCCTCGCACCATGCGGAGTACAGTGCGTCGGCCTCGCGACCGGTGTCGTAGCGGATTGCGTCGAACGCCCGGTTGTAATTCCGGCGTGCGGTGTCGGGACGGTGGTACAGGACGTCGGCGTAGAAGTCGCGCCAGGCGAGTTCGCTGCGAAAGGTGGTTGCTCCGTCGCCCGGGTGATCGTGCAGGTCGTGGAGCAGTGTGCGGGGATGGATACACCCGAACTTCAGGTGCGCCGACAATCGGCTCGTGCCGTCGAGGGCGGGGCGGTCCCGGTCGGTCGCATAGCGTTCGAGGGCGTCCGCGGCGAATTCCCGCCAGCGCGCGAGAGCGGCCTGTTCACCCGCCGGCGGCAGCGTGACGTCTTCGGGTTCGGGGATAGGCACGCGGGAGCGGACACCTGCCACGTCGAGCCATTCCACCGTTCCGGCACCGGTGTCAGCGGGAGGACGTGCGCCGTGGTCGAGCCAGGCGCGCCGGTACGCGGAGAACACCTTGTAGGGCCTCCCGTCGGCCTTGACGATGCGGCCGGGCGACACGGCGTACGGAGAGCCACCGGCAACCAGTGTCACGTCCCCGAGAGCCTCGGCCACACGCGCGTCGCGCTGCACGCCGTACGGACCGAAATCTTCGCTTATGTGCACCTCGGGTGCGTCGAACTCGCGCACCACCGCGGGCACCACGTCCGCTGGGTCGCCCCGGACGACGAGAAGACGCCCCGACAGGTCGTCGTCGAGGGCGCGCAGGCAACGCATGAGGAAGGCACGCCGCCGAGGCCCCGCAGGACGGAGTAGAGCGTCGTCCAGAACGAACAACGCCACCGCTTGCGGGGCGGTGGCGGCGGCGGAAAGAAGGGCCGGCAGGTCACCCAGCCGGAGGTCGCGTCGGAACCAGAGGATGGCGGAGCGGCTCATCGAACCAGTGTGCGGGACAATGGTCGGCATGTCCGATGTCTTCGAAGTACCGATCCGTGACGAGACGATCAGGCTCGGCCAGTTCCTCAAGCTGGCGAGCCTGATCGAGTCGGGTGCCGAGGCGAAGGAGGTCATCGCAGACGGCCTGGTGTCGGTGAACGGCGAGGTCGACGTGCGACGTGGCCGTCAGTTGCACCCCGGCGACGTGGTGGAGATCGGCGGGACGAGCGCGCGGGTCGCGCGCGACGCCTGACGACCGCCGCCGGGCGCCGTCAGTTCTCGGCGCGCACGACGACGCCGTCGTGGTCGCTGTAGACGATCTCGCCGGGGTTGAAGGTCACCCCGCCGATCTCGACCGGCACGTTCTTCTCGCCGGATCCGGTCTGGGTGCTCTTGCGGGGGTTGGTGCCGAGCGCCTTGACCCCGATGTCGAGGGTGCGCAGGATCGCGGAGTCGCGGACGGCACCGTTGACGATGACCCCGGCCCACCCGTTGTCGACTCCCCGGCCCGCGATGATGTCGCCGACGAGTGCCGTGTGGATGCTTGCGCCACCGTCGACGACGAGCACCCCGCCGTTTCCGGGCTCGGACAGCGTCTGCTTGACGAGCAGATTGTCCTGGAAGCACCGAATCGTGGTGATGGGTCCCGCAAACTCGGTGCGTCCACCGAACTGGATGAACTGCGTGTCGCAGCTACGGATGTCCGGGCCGATCTCGTCTGCGAGGTCGGCGGTTGCGGTGAATGCGTGTGCAGTGGCTTCGCTCATGTGCTGAGGATAATTGGCACCCCGGTCCGCGTCCGGACGGGATGGACGACACCCGAAAACCGATACAGGTGGATTATTGATCTCTTGAAAGAGGCAAAGCGGTAGATCCTTGTATCCTTCACAAAGGTTCACGGTTGCCGGTGAACACGCCTACAGGAGTACAGGACGGGGACATGCCACTCGACGGACGTTCGACGATCGTGCGGGTGCCCAAGGCAGGTGAACTGATCGCGGGGAATCTTCGCCGCCAGATCATCACCGGCGAACTGAAGGCCGGCGAACCGCTCCCCAACGAGGCCGCGCTCATGGAGCGCTTCGGAGTATCGCGCCCGACGTTGCGGGAAGCGTTCAGGATCCTCGAGTCGGAGGGCATCATCACCGTCCTGCGCGGTGCCCACGGCGGGGCCCGTGTCCAGGCGCCCGACAGGTCCGTCGCCGCCCGTTACGCCGGTCTGCTGCTGCAGTACCGAGGCGTTCCCCTTGCCGACGTCTACCGCGCCCGCACCGAACTCGAGGTCGCGGCGGTGGGTCTGATCGCTGCAGATCCCGAGGGGAAGGTCGATCGGCTCGCAGCCGTCGTCGAGGAGGCTGAGGCTGTCTTCGACGACCCCCACGCCTTCGCGAAGGCGAACACCGAGGTGCACCGCACGGTCATGGAACTCGGCGGCAACGAAACGCTGGAGACGCTGGCCGGGATGCTCCTCGACATCATGGATGCGCACGCGGCCCTGTACATCTCCACGCGCAACGAGCCCGAACGTCCCGGAGCGTCGACCGCGCTGCGCGCGAGCCGCAAACTCGTCGGATTGCTGCGCACGGGTGAACCGGGTGCAGCGCAAGCGTTCTGGCGGCGTCATCTCGACAGCGTCGAGAAATTCATGACGGGGGACAGCGAGACCACGCTGGTCGAGATTCTGTCCTGACTTCCCGGCGAGGGTCGCCGGGGCGAACGTCAGACGGCGCGGCCCATACGGCGCTCGTAGTCCTCGCGCTCCCGGGCGGCCCGGTCGCGGGCCTTCGCGCTCAGCAGTTCGGGGTCGATTCCGTGTTGCTGCAGGCGATGGCGCTGCCACACGGGCATGAGGGCCGCCGAGAAGTAGATCCACGGCAGGTAGAGCAGCAGCATCATCGCGAAGGGGATCCACACCGGTCCCGGGATGAGCAGGAACAGCATCAGGGGCGGAATGACCGGCAGATTCCAGCGGAGGAGGTAGCGACGCGAACCTCCGGGGCCGAGGATGTCGTCGCGTACCCACTCGCGCATCTCGGGCGGCAGCGTGCGACCGACCATGTATCCGAGACGCTGCAACAAATTAGGTCGTGCGCTACTCATATCGACAGCATATGCCTTCAGTCGTAGAGACCCACCAGGCTGTCCGAGAACGTGTCCATCACCACCTTCCGGCGCAACTTCATACTCGGCGTCAGGTCGCCGGACGCGACCGACAGTTCGCGGTCGATGATCGTGAACTTCTTGACCTGTTCCCAGCGATTGAGTTGCAGATTGAGTTCTTCGATGTACGTCGAGATCAGGCCGTGAGTCTTCCGGTGCTGCGAGATCTCGGCGAAACTCGCGCCGTCGAGACCGTTTCTGCCGGCCCATTCGGTGATCGTCTCCGGGTCGAGACCCACCAGCGCTACGCAATACGGACGCCCTTCGCCGTACACGACGATCTCGGACGCGTACGGGCAGATTCCCTTGAACGTCGCCGCGGTCGCTGACGGAGCGACGTATTTGCCCTGCGACGTCTTGAAGATGTCCTTCTTGCGGTCGGTGATCGTCAGGTAACCGTCGTCGAGGTTGCCGATATCGCCGGTGCGGAACCAGCCGTCGTCGGTCAGCGACTCGGCTGTCGCGTCGGGGCGGTTGTGATACCCGGTCATGACTCCGGGGCCCTTGATGAGCACCTCCCCGTCCTCGGCGATGGTGACTTCGGTGCCCGGCACCGGACGGCCCACGGTGCCGATCCGGTTGGAATCCGGCCGGTTGACGCACGACGCGGCCGAGGTCTCGGTGAGGCCGTACCCCTCGAGGACCGGAATGCCGATCGCGTCGAACCACTTTCCGATGGCGGGGTCGAGCGGAGCCGATCCCGAGATGAAGAACCGCAACCTGCCGCCGAACCGCTCACGGACGGTCGAGAAGACCAGTCGATCGGCCAGCGGAAGCACGACCTTGTCGAGTCTTCCCGGCGCACGGCCGTCCTGGCGCGCCTGTGTCGCCTTCTTCCCGACCCCGACGGCCCAATCGAAGATCCTCTTCTTCGCGCCGCCCTCCTGATCCATCATCGATTGGATTCGGGCGTAGGCCTTTTCGAAGATCCGCGGTGCCGCACCCATGAAGGTGGGATGCACGACCGCCAGGTTCTCGACGATCTTGTCGGGCCTGCCGTCCACCGCGGTCGGAAAACCGAGTTGCAGTGGAAGAGTGAGCAACACCTTCCCGAAGACGTGGGAGAGCGGAAGCCACAGATATTGGAGATCGTCGGGACCGAGGAGGCCGATGGCGTCGATCGCGGCGGCCTCGTACGTCCAGGCGGAATGCGGCAGACGCACACCCTTGGGTTTCCCCGTGGTGCCCGACGTATAGATGAGCGTCGCGAGGTGGTCCGGCTCGATCTGCCGGATACGGTCGGACACCGCCTCCGGGTTGTCGGCGAGCAGCGACCGGCCGAGATCCTCCAGATCGTCGTAACCGATGATCCAGTCACCGTCCCCGTGGCCGTCGACGACGACCACCTTGGATACGTCGGGCAACTCGTCCCGGTGTCGTACCAGTTTGTCGACCTGCGCGGCGTCCTCCGCGATCACGATGCGGCTGCCCGAATCCGCGACGATGAAGGCGACATCCGGTGCCCTCGTCGTGGGGTACACCGTGGTCGTGGCGGCGCCGGCGCACATCACGGCGAGATCTGCGAGCACCCATTCGTACCGAGTCGACGAGGCGAGGGCGACACGGTCCTCGGGTTCGATGCCGAGGGCTACGAGACCGGCGGCCAGCAGGCGCACACGATCGTAGGTCTCTTCCCACGTGACCCCGATCCACTCCTCCGCTCCCATCGGGAACCGGAACGCCTCGGACTCGGGTGTGGAGGTGACGCGGTCGAGAAACAACTGGGCGATGGACGGTGCCCGGTTCTCGATCTTGCTCCAATCGACCTTCTCATCGGATAGCCCCTGTGATGTGGTCATATGTGTCAGTTTAGGAAGCCGGCCCGGTCGACATGCCCGATTTCGCGGTACCACCGCCCGTCCCCGCGCGGGGTGGCGGTTGTGACAGGGGCCACCGAGCCGGGGTACGTTTGGTGTAACTCCGAGAACTACTCACCGGTAGGGGTGTTTTATGCCTGCTCCGAGCGCTGCGACCTTTGCGCGACTCGCCGACCTGATCGCCATTCCCGATGCGGCGGACCGGCCCACCCGGCCTGTCGTGGAGGCGTTCACGGGACGGGAAATCGCGACCGTTCCCGTCGGGACGGCCGACGACGCCAAGGCCGCCATCGCCCGCGCGCGCACAGCACAGGCGGCGTGGGCGCGGATGCCCGTCGCCGAGCGCGCAGCGATCATCCTCCGGTACCGCGAACTGGTGTTCGCGCGGCGCAACAGCCTGATGGACATGGCTCAGGCGGAAACGGGTAAGTCCCGTACGTCCGCGCAGGAGGAGGTGCTCGACATCTCGATGACGGCGCGCCACTACGCGCGGGTCGCCCCGAAACTGCTCGAGCCCCGTCGTGCGACCGGCATGCTTCCCGGCTTGACGAAGACCACGGTGCTGCACCATCCGAAGGGTGTCGTCGGTGTCATCGCGCCGTGGAACTACCCGATGACCCTTGCGGTGTCCGACGCGATCCCCGCACTGCTCGCGGGCAACGCGGTCGTGCTCAAGCCCGACAGCCAGACTCCGTACTGCGCACTGGCAGTCGCCGAACTGCTGTACGAGGCAGGTGTGCCGCGCGACGTGTTCGCGGTCGTGCCCGGTCCCGGATCGGTGGTGGGCACGGCGATCGTCGAGAACTCCGACTACCTGATGTTCACGGGTTCCTCGCAGACGGGCCGACTGCTCGCCGAGCAGGCCGGTCGGCGACTGATCGGCTTCTCCGCCGAACTCGGCGGCAAGAATCCGATGATCGTCACGGCGGGCGCGGACCTGCGCAAGGTCACCGACGCGGCGGTGCGCGCGTGCTACTCGAACTCCGGGCAGTTGTGCATCTCCATCGAACGCATCTACGTCGAGAAGTCGATCGCTCCGGAGTTCCTGCGGATGTTCGGCGACCGGGTGCGCGCGATCAAGCTCGGACCCTCCTACGACTTCGACACCGAGATGGGATCCCTCGTCAACGAGACCCAGGTCAAGACGGTGTCGGGCCACGTCGACGACGCGGTGGCGAAGGGCGCGACTCTGGTGGCGGGCGGCAAGGCCCGTCCCGATCTCGGTCCGCTGTTCTACGAACCGACCGTGCTCACCGACGTTCCCGAAGACGCCGAGTGCTACCGCGACGAAACCTTCGGCCCCGTCGTGTCGGTGTACCCCGTCGACAACGTCGACGAGGCGATCCGGCGCGCGAACGACACCGAGTACGGGCTCAATGCGTCCGTCTGGGCGGCGACCAAGGCGCAGGGCGAGGAGATCGCAGCGAAGGTCCGCGCGGGCACCGTCAACGTCGACGAGGGCTACGCGCCGGCGTGGGGCAGCATGGATGCTCCGATGGGCGGCGTGGGGATCTCCGGCGTGGGCCGCCGGCACGGCGCCGAAGGGCTTCTCAAGTACACCGAGTCGCAGACCGTCGCCGTCACCCGGGTGCTGAACCTCGACGGCCCGCGTGGCCTTCCGAGGCAGGTCTGGGCCAAGATGCTGCCCCCGCTCGTCAAGGCGATGGCGTGGCTGCCGGGTCGCTGAGTGCCCGGTCCGTACGCCGCGCGATGGTCGTCGCGAGTGGCTTCTCGACGACGAAGCACAGCAGTATCGCCGCGACCATCGCCAGCGGACTGATCACCAGGTAGATCGGTGTGAGAGCGTCGTTGTAGGACTCCACGATCGGCTGCTGCACGGCGTCGGGCAATGCGCGCACCGCGGTCGGCGTGAGGGAATTGGCGCCGTCTCCCGGCAACTGTCCTTCCGGGACCCGCTCGAGGAGAAGAAGGCTCAGTCGGCTCGCGAACACGCTGCCGACCACGGCCGAGCCGAGGGTCGCCCCGATCTGCCGGAAGTAGTTGTTGCCGGCCGTCGCGGTGCCGACTTCTTCCACCGGGAAGGAGTTCTGCACGACGAGCACCATGATCTGCATGGACGCGCCCAACCCGATTCCCAGCACGGCGAGGAAGCAGCAGAGGACCCAGATCGGGGTGTCGACGGTGAGCAGCGACAGCAGCAGCATCGCCACCGCGACGAGCACCGAGCCGACGATGGGCGTCACCTTGTAGCGTCCGGTCCGGCTCACCAGTCGCCCCGACAGAGTCGACGTGACCAGCATCGAACCCATCATCGGGAACATCAGCAGGCCCGCGACCGTCGCGCTGCGTCCCGCGACCATCTGCAGGTAGGTCGGCATGTATGCCGCGACGCCGAACAGCGCGACGCTGTTGAGCAGTCCGGCGAGGGTGCTCACGTCGAAGTTGCGGTCGCGGAACAGATGCAGCGGCAGGATGGGTTCCGCTGCACGGCTTTCGATGAACAGAAACAGCACCGCGGCGGCCAGTGTCGCCGCGATGAGGCCAAGCACCGCGGGCGAGGTCCACGGGTAGCGGGATCCGCCCCAGGTCGCGACGAGGACGAGAAGCGTCGTGGCGAGCGAGAGCACCGTCATTCCGGCGACGTCGATGCGGGGTCGCGAACTGCGCGTGCGGGGTAACCGGAGGAACAGCGCGACCGCGATGAGGGCGAGTATGCCCAGCGGGAGGTTGATGTAGAACACCCAGCGCCATCCCGGCCCCTCCGTGAACCACCCGCCGAGCAGGGGACCGGCGACCGAGGACACCGCGAAGACGCTGCTCATGACGCCCAGGTATTTTCCGCGCTGCCGGGCGGGAATCACGTCGGCTACCGTCGCCTGCGACAACACCATCAGTCCACCGCCGCCTGCGCCCTGCGCGGCCCGGCCGACGATCAGCCAGGTGATGTCTCCGGCGAACGCGCTGATGGTCGACCCCACCATGAAGATGGTCAGGGCGGTCATCAGCAGCGGCTTGCGGCCGTACAGATCGCCGAGCTTTCCGTAGATCGGCATCGTGACGGTGGACGCGAGGATGTATGCCGTGACGATCCACAGCATCTTGTCCACCCCGTGGAGTTCGCCGACGATGGTGGGTAGGGCGGGGTTGAGGACGGTCTGGTTGAGTGAGGCGACCAGCATCGTCGCCATCAGTCCGGCGAAGATGAATGTGATTGTGCGGCGGTCGAACTCGAGTCCGTTGTGCGATGATTCGGTTCCGTTTTTCATGGGCGCGAGACCTCCCTGAACAGTGCGCAGGTGCGCCGCAGGATCGAATCGGCGTCGTCTTCCGTCCCGTCCTTCAGGTCGAGCACGGGTCGCATCGCGGTGCGCATCACGGCTCCGGCGACCGTCACGATCAGGAGTGCGGTCTCCTCGGTCGTGTGGCCGGAGGGTCCGGTTCGGGAGATGCCCCGCGTCTGCGAATCGGCGAGGCGCGCGGTGACGAGATCGGCGACGAGAGCCTCGACGGCATCGATGTGCTGTAGTCGCCGGCGCGCCAGTTCCGGATGGCGGTCGAGCAGCGTGACGTACTCGCCGTAGCCGATGAGCCGGTGGACCGAGGTCCGGAACACCGCGAGCAACAGAAACGCGACCTTCTCGACGAGATCGTCGCCTGCCTCGATGTGGAAGGCGTCGGCAATCTCCTCGTGGATGACCGGTGACTGCTGACCGAGGACGGCGTCCTCCTTGGACCTGAAATAGTTGAAGAAGGTGCGCGGGGAGATCTCGGCCTGCTCGGCCACGGCTTCCACGGTGACGTCCGCGAGGCGGTCGTGCGCGGCAGCGGCTTCGGCTGCGGCGAGGTGGATGGTCGCCCAGGTACGTGCCCGCTTGCGCTCGCGATGGGAACCTTTCGCGTCCGCGGCCCGGGGCCCCACTGCAGTCATGAAGTTTTACATTAGTGCAGAAATCTTCCGATGCAAATGCAGTTCTCTCCGAATGAGAACGTTGTTACCCGTCGCGTCGCAGGGGTTCAGTCCTCGACGGTGATGTCGGCCGCGTCGTCGTAGAAGCACAGGTAACCGGCGATGTCCGCGACCTCGGCGAACGGTTCGGGATACGACCACGCGACGTTCTCCGTCGGTGGCTGACCGTTGAACGACCAGTACCGCGCGGTCCCCTTGTAGGGGCAACTCGTCCGCCATTCGGATTCCTCGAGGACCGAGAAGTCGACGTCGTCCGGTGGCAGGTAGTAGCGGGTCGGCAATCCCGTCTCGAAGACGAGCACCGGATTGCGGGTGTCGCCGACTGCGGTGCCGTCGATCTCGACGTGTACATGGCGCCCGCTGCGCAGAGCATCGACCCGATGATGCGGGTCGCGTGGATGAGTGAACACTTCGGTTTCCTCCTCGAACCAGCGCTCGCCCTCGTCCACCTCGTCGCCCGGTCCGGTCTCGCCGTGGCGGAACCACTGGAACACCAGACGGTCTTCGAGGCCCTCGACGTCGAGTTGGTAGATCGCCGCATACGCGCGCCGGTCACCGACCGTGACGTCGTACCACTGCCACACGTCCGGCCGGCTACGACTCGGGGACAGCGACGCACCGATCAGGTCGAGTCGGACGTCGTCACGGGGAAACGCGTAGAAAGGCACCGGCTTGCCCGGCGCCCAGACCAGCCATGCTCGATCGCTGTCGACGATCGTCCGGTCGAACCATTCTCCCCGGATCCTGCGTTCGGTGGGCTCGAAGAGATAGTCGTCGGACTCGGGTTCCTGACGGCGGACAGCGGTCTTGCGTGCCATGCTTCGACCGTATCGCGCACGGTGCCCCTCTGGCATGCCCGGGTCGATACGCTCGTTCCGATGATGGACGACCCCGAGTTGCTGCTCCGCACGCTGATCGGTGTCCTCGCGCTCGCCGCGGTGGCCACGTCGGTGCTGTGGGTGTTCGGGGTCCCGCACAGGTTTGCGTCCCTGTACGCCCTGGCGCGGGGCGGACTCCAACTCGCCGTCATCAGCGTCGTGCTCACCGGAGTCATCGCCGACGCGAGATGGGTCGGCGTCGTCCTGGTCGTCATGTTCTCGGTCGCAGGTTGGACCGCTGCCCGCCGCGTCGGGACGAGTGCGCGCGTCGGGGCCATCGTCGCCGGTGCGATGGTGCTGGGCGTCGGCGTGGCCCTCGTGGTGATCTTCGTGAGCGGCGCGGTGGAGGCGACGCCGCGGTACGCGCTGGCGCTCGGCGGCATCGTCATCGGCAACGCGATGACCGTCGCGAGTCTCGCGGGCCGCCGTTTCCACGAGATCGTCGACGACCGATGGCTCGACGTCGAAGGGTGGCTCGCACTGGGCGCGACGATGCGGCAGGCGACAGAGGAGCATGCCCGGCTCGCGGTGCACGCGGCGATGATCCCGCCGACCGATCAGACCAAGACGACCGGCCTGGTGACCTTGCCGGGCGCCTTCGTCGGCGCGATCTTCGGGGGACTGTCCCCCGGTGGAGGCAGGGCGCTTCCAGGTGGTGGTGCTCGCCGCCATCATGGCGGCGGGATCGATCACCGCCGTACTCGTCGTCCTCGGCCTGGGCCGGACCGTCCGGCAGCGACCGGTGGTGCCCGGGTGACGAACTCGCCGGATGGGCGGCCCGTCCCACTCGAAGCGCGCCGCGGACGTGGATCGGCACCGGGCGGGGGTATCCCGTCGTCGTGGTGATCTATCCCGGTGCCCAGGAGTACCTTCCCGAGGCGCGTGACGTGCCTGCTCTCGCGGCGGCGGCACGCAGTTGCCGCGGGTGCGACCTGTACAAAGCGGCCGACCGCACCGTCTTCGGTGCCGGACCCGAGAGCGCACGGATGCTCCTCGTCGGCGAACAACCCGGCGACCAGGAGGACCGCGCCGGAGAGCCCTTCGTCGGACCCGCCGGATACCTGCTCGACAAGGCACTGGAGCAGGCCGGAGTCGATCGCGGTTCGGTCTACACCACCAACGCCGTCAAACACTTTCGCTTCGATCGGTCCACGAACGGCAAACGCCGGATCCACAAGAAGCCGTCCGGTGGTCAGATCGCGGCGTGCCGGCCCTGGTTGCTCGCCGAACTCGACGCGATACGCCCCGACGTGATCGTGTGCCTGGGTGCGAGCGCCGCGCAAGCGTTGCTGGGCACCGACTTCCGGCTCACCGCACACCGCGGCGAGATCCTGCGCCTACCCGACGAGTACCGCGACGGCCACGATCCGGCGGTGGTCGTGACCATCCATCCGTCTGCGGTGCTCCGCGCGCGGTCGGGTCGTGACGATGCCCTGCGCTCGCTCGTCGGCGACCTGCGACGGGCCGCCGGTCTGGCGCGGGGAGGGTGACGCCGAAGATGTGATCCGTCCCGGATCACGGCGCGGTGGCGAGTGCGGCGGCCAGTCCGAACGCCACGGCGATGCCACACACCTCCACGACCGCGTTGCGCAGCGACTCGTCGGCCGTGACGCGATGGGCCGCAGCGCGCGGCACCCAGGTGCGACGCCAGGTCCACGCCAGCACCAGCAATAGACCGAGCACTGCGGCCTTCGCCAGCACGATGCGGCCGTAACCCGTGCCGAACAGGGCATCGAGCGAGCCCATCCGGACGGCGGCATCGATCACGCCGGTCGTCGCGAGGACGACCACACACCGCAGGGCGAGAGTGGAGTAACGCGGAAGCAGTTGCGCCCACGTGCCGCGCCCGCGCACGAGGAGCGCCAGCGCCGCCAGCACGCCGAACCAGACGGCCGCTGCCAGGACGTGAATCGCATCGAGCAGCGATCCGAGCGTCTGCTGAGCCATGTGCCCGGTCGCCGGTCGTGCGATCAAGGCGAGCGCCGCGCACACCAGCACCGGCGCGGTGGACCACGTCGCCGATCGCCGGTACGAGACCATCGCGACGATGACGCAGACCGCGATGCACAACCACGCCGCCGCTTCGACCCGTCCGGAACCCGGAGTCGAGACGTATTCGGCGAACAGACCGGCGCGCAGGCCCGCCACCGGAACGTCGACCGCCGACGCTGCCTCCCGTACGAGGTGGACGGATTCGAGTACGAGCCACACTCCGCTCAGCGCGGCCGTCGCGCGCCACACGTCGTCGGAGGTGAATCCGGGGCGGCGCTCGTCGCGGACCATCGCGGCGAGGACCGCGATACCGAGCACGGCCGACCCCGCCGCCACCGACAGCGCCCGAACCCAGCTCGACGCTTCCGGTGCCGCGAGCGCCCAACCGCACGCCACCCCGGCGACGGCGCCGACGAGAACGCCGGCGACGGCCCCCAGGAGCCATCGCCGGCGTACCGAGATCATGCGATCAGGCCTTCGGCTTGCGCAGCGCGAAGCCCAGACCGGCGGCGATCACCACCGCACCGGCGACGACGAACCACCACACTGCGGGTCCGCTCGTGTCACCCTCGTTCTCGTCTACGGTCTCCGAGACGCCCGCGGCAGGTTCACCGGCGTTCCCGGTCCCTTCCTGCGTGAGGGTGAAGACGCGGGTGCCGCTGACGGGATGGCCGTCGGTGGACGTCACCCGGAATGCGATCGTGTACTCGCCGACGGGCCCGAGGCCGTCCACGGCGACGCTCACCGTGGCACCGTCGACGACGGGGTCGCCTTCGGACCACAGGTTGCCGTCGGGGCCGACGACGGTCATGCTCGCGAACTGCTCCTGGATGGTCTCGTTGAACGTCACGGTGACCCGCTCGGGTGCCTGCGCGATCTGTTCGCCGTCCTCCGGGGAACTCGACAGCACCACGGAATGCGCGGCTGCGGGACCTGCCGACAGCGTCAGCGCGGCAACGAACGCTGCGAGCAGCACGAGCGTGCGTCGCATGAGTGCAGGAGTGTCGCCCGCGCCGACGAGGGCGCGGGTGAAGGAATTCTTCATAGGTAGAGCTTTCTCGAGAGGGGAATTCGGTCGGGCCTCACGCCGCGACCGGAGGCCCCCTCCGGGAAATGGCCGGGGGAGCGCGACCCCAGATCAGCGGGTCGGTGGTCCTCGTCGGGACGAGGGACGCCGGGGCCCGGACAGCCCCAAGTCGTAGCGTCACAGCCCGAATTGCGGTGCTGCACGCGCCGAAGAGCCGCGAGGCGGCCACCAGCAGCATCGCGCAACCGGCGACTGCGACAAGGTGTGCGACGAACATCGACCCCGACGTGTGCGGATGGCCTTCCGTCAGGGCGGAGAGAACGGCATGTGTGCCGAGTTGCCCGAGGACGAGAAGCACCACAGGCGGCAGGGCAGGAACATGCGCGCCCACGACCCCGACCCCCGCGGCAACGGCGACGAGCAGCGCCGAGGCGGGGCCGGACGGCACACCACCCCCTGCCGCACCGTGCGCAGCCACCGCCAGCGTCGCGGTCGTGATGCCTGCGGTGGTGCCGAGGAGGGTCGGGTTCGTGTTCACTTCTGTATCAGCGGACCCCGAGCCGGGCGAGCAGGTCGGCTTCGATGCCGTCGAGCTCGGACGAAATGGCGGCGTGGGCCGACTTGCGACGCGCACCGGGCATCTGCTCGGCAGCCTGAACCGCCGCCGTCAGGTCGGTGAGACGACCGCGGATCGCCGTGGCGAACTTCTGCGTCTCGGCGTCCTTCTGATGCAGCGATTCGATCTTGGCGAGGGACTGCTCGGCTCCGGCGATGCGCGCACTCAGGCGTGCACCGTGACCCGTGTACGTGCCGAGCTCGTCGATGGAGACACCCAGTTGCTGGGCGCGCCGCGAATCGAGCTGACCGCGCACCACCGTGACGGCCTGGTACACGATGGGCACGAGCACCGGTGCGAGCAGGCGCGCGATACCGAGGTACCGCCGCACCTTCGCCGCGTTCAGGCCCTGATTCTCCGCGGCCTTCTTCTGCGCCCGGAGCGTTGCGATCTGTTCCTTCTCGATCTTCGCCTGCGATTGCAGCAGTTCCTGATCGAGCTTGACCTGCGACTTCGCGAGTTTCTTGCTCAGCTTCTGCTGCGCTTTCGCTGCCCGCCGGTCGTTCTTGAACTGGTTCTTCGCCACCAGCTTCGCTTCGAGCTTCGCCCTGTGCTTGAGAGCTTTGGCTTCCGCCTTGCGAGTGGCGCGACGTTTCCGTGTGAACAACCCCATCGAACAGCACCCTCCATTCGGTACGACACGACGCTCCGGCGCCCCGCGTCAGCCTAACGTGACGGTGCTGGTGCGAGGCGATCCGTGCGCAGCGAATACCCTGGAGCGTTGTGGAGCCAACCGGTGAATTGCGGCGAACACCCGTTTCTGTCGAGGCGAGTGCGCTGACGCGGTGCCGACACCGGGTCTACCTGGACGCGACATACCCCCACGAACTGGCCGGCGCTGCCGAAAACGCGGGCGCGCGACAACGCCAGGAAGCGGCCACCGCGCACCGGGAAGCGATCCGCCAGAAGTTGTTCGACGCCGACCCGGACGGCTGGGTGCTCATCGGCCCCGACGGCTCGATGTCGCAGCGCGCGGAGCAGACACTCGCGGCATGTCGCGCCGGCGCCGACCGCATTTGGGGTGCGGTTCTGCCCATCGAGGTCGACACCGGGCGCAGAGGCCGGTCGGAGATTCTGCTGCGCGACACCGTTCGCGGCGGCTACATCCCGGTGATCGTCGTGAACCACAAGGTCACCGATCCCGGCCAGGGCGCCACGACCAGCGGATTGTTCGAGTGGAAGCCCACGGTCGACGAGACCCGCAAAGTGCGCAGCCAGGTCCGCGACCAGATGCGGGTGGCCCACCTCTACCGGATGCTCGAGCGCCACGGCCTCGCAAGCCCCGCGCGAGTCGCGGGCGCGATCGGATACGCCGGCGACTGCATTCTGGTGCACGACCTGACCACCGTCCTCGACGACTACGACGCGCGATTGACCGACCGGGTCGAGATCGCCCGTGGCCGGACGCCGACGAAACCGTCGCAGATCGGGGAATGCCGGACCTGCCCTTGGTGGGACCGATGCCACGCCGAACTCACCCGGGAACGGGACGTGTCGCTGGTGGCGTCGGGACAACGCGCCGAGGTGCTGCGTGAACTCGGGGTCCACACCATCGACGGTCTCGCCGGCTGGGAGGGCGAACCGCCGGAGGTCTGGCCGCAGGGCCCGTTCGAGGATGCCGTGGTGATCGCGAAGGCGTGGCTCGCCGACGCTCCGCTCGTCCGCCGATACCGGCATGTCACCGTGCACCGCGCCGACATCGAGGTCGACGTCGACATGGAGAGCTTCCACGAGCACGGCGCATACCTGTGGGGGACCCTGCTCAACTCCGGATCGCAATCGGAATACCGCCCGTTCGCGACCTGGGATCCGGTCCCCACCGACGACGAAGCGCGGTCGTTCGCCGAGTTCTGGACCTGGTTGTCGGATCAGCGGCGCACCGCCGAACGTCGCGGGAAGACCTTCGCCGCGTACTGCTATTCGAGGTCGGCCGAGGACAAGTGGCTGCTGTCGTCGGCGCGGCGGTTCCGCGGCTTCCCGGGTGTGCCCCCGGAAGCGGAGATCAAGGCGTTCATCGGGTCACCCGAATGGGTGGACGTCTATCAGGCTGTCACCGACCAGTTCGTGTGCCCGAACGGGAAGGGCTTGAAGAAGATCGCCCCGATCGCCGGCCATCACTGGCGCGACGACGAGGCCGGGGGAGAGGCCTCGATGAGCTGGTATCGCGAGGCCGTCGGGCTGGACGGCGAACCGGACCCGAGTCAGCGCAAGCGACTGCTCGAGTACAACGAGGACGACGTGATCGCGACCAAGATCCTGCGGGAGTGGATGACCGATCGCGCGGTTCTCGAGATCCCGCACATCGACGATCTCTGACCGGGCGCGACGACGCGGTGGGTCACGCAGAACGTGACGCCACCGCGTCGTCGTGAACGGAACGGTCCGGGCAGGGGATCAGCGCGGCGCCATGCGCAGTGCGCCGTCCATGCGGATCGTCTCGCCGTTGAGGTAGTCGTGCTCGACGATCATCTGCACGAGCTGTGCGTACTCGGCCGGCTGCGCGAGGCGCGACGGGAACGGCACGCCCGCCTCGAGACCCTTGCGGTACTCCTCGGTGACACCGGCGAGCATCGGGGTGTCGACGATGCCCGGCGCGATGGTGTTGACACGGATGCCGAACTGCGCGAGGTCGCGCGCGGCGGGAACGGTCATGCCGTGCACGCCGCCCTTCGACGCGGAGTAGGCGATCTGCCCGACCTGGCCCTCGAACGCTGCGACGGACGCGGTGTTGATGACGACGCCGCGCTGGCCCGACTCGTCGACCGGCTCGGTCTTGGCGATCGCATCGGCGGCGAGACGCATGACGTTGAAGGTGCCGAGCAGGTTCACGGTGATGACCGTGCGGAACAGCTCGAGGTCGTGCGGCCCGTTCTTCGACAGGATCCGGCCGGCCCAGCCGACACCCGCGCAGTTGACGACGGTGCGCAGCGGCAGGCCCGACTCGACGATCCGGGCGACGGCGGACTGGACCTCGTCACCGCTGGTGACGTCGGTCGGGATGAGGGTGACGCCTTCGGGAGCCGCATCGCCCACGCGCTCGATGGACTGCTCGAGATCGAGTCCGAAGACGGTTGCCCCGGCCGCGGTGAGGCGCCGGGCGGTGGCTGCGCCGAGGCCGGATGCGGCGCCGGTCACCAGTGCGGCAGATCCCTGAATTTCCACTGTTCGTTACTCCTCTTCCGGGCCTTGCGGCACGCGTGTGTGGTCCGTCACGAACCCTAGCGTGCAGGCGTCGGTTCGGACGCAGCCCGTCGCCGCATCACCACGCCACCCATCGCGGCGGCGACGAGACACGCGGCCGCACCCAGCAGCAGGCCCGCTCGCCCGCCGCCCTGCTCGGACACCCAGCCTGCGATCGGGCCGCCGATGGCGGTGGAGCCGAGGAAGGCGACCGACCAGAGTGCCATCACACGACCGCGCATAGTCGGTGCCGCCGTGAGCTGCAGCGAGCTGTTGGTGGTGGACGTGAACGTCACGCTCAGAGCACCGACGACCACCATCGTCGCGACCAGGACGGGCATGGTCGGGGATGCGGCGGCCACGGCGAGCGCGACACCGAATGCGAGCGAGGTGAAGACGAGCGGCCTGGTGCCGGTGCGACCCCAGGTCGCGACCAGGAGACCGCCGACCACCGAGCCGGCACCCATCGCTGCGGTGAGCAGGCCGTAGCCTCCGGCGCCCGCGTCGAAGGTCTGGTCGGCGAGGACCGGAAGTACCACCTGGAACTCGAAGGCGAGGCAGCCCACCAGCGCCATCATCAGGAGCGGCACGGCGAGGTCGGGCGTGCTGCGCACGTACGCCAGTCCTTCGCGTAGCTGGCCCCGCGCCCTGGCGGCCGGAGGGGACGGAACCAGTTTGGACACGTCGAGGGTGAGCAGCGACGCCACGACGGCGACGAAGCTCGCGGCGTTGAGCAGGAAGCACAGCCCGATACCGCCGGCGGCGATCACGACACCCGCGACGGCCGGGCCGATCATGCGGGAACACGATGCGAGGACCGATTGCAGGCTGACGGCGTTGCGCAGGTCGTCGGCCCCGACCATCTCGAGCATGAAGGACTGGCGCGCGGGGTTCTCGAAGCACTGATTGAGTCCGAGCAGTACAGCGAGGATGTAGACGTGCCACAGCTCGACGGTGCCGGTGACGACGAGCAGGCCCAGCACGAGTGCCTGGACGCCCATGAGGCTCTGCAGCCCGATCATCAGCCGGCGCTTGTCGGTGCGGTCGGCGACGACGCCGCCGTACGGTCCGAGCAGCAGCATCGGCACGGTTTGCAGGGCGAGGACGATGCCGATGGCCGTCGCCGAGCCGGTCAGTTCGAGGACGAGCCAGGACTGGGCGATGGTCTGCATCCACGTGCCGATGAGCGACACGGCCTGGCCACTGATGTAGCGACGGAAGTTGGGGCCGCGCAGCGCGGCGAAAGTCTGTCCGCGAATGTCGTCGAGGACAGTCACTCACGCACCTCCCTGCTCCTGCACATCCGATCGCCGAGCGCTTCGAGTGCGGGCAGAGCGTCGTGGAGTGCGTCGAGCCGGTCGCCGTTCAACTCCGCCAGGTGCCGGGCGAACATTGCTGTCCGTCGCGCGCGCAACCGGTCCGAGAGTCGAGTACCGGCAGGGGTGATGTGAATGCGGACGACACGCTTGTCGTCGGCGTCGGAGAACCGCGTGACCAGGCCTGCTTCTTCCAGCTTCCCGACCATTCGCGAGCACATCGTGGGGTTGAGTCCCTCGTGCTCCGCGAGCTCACGTACTCCGATGGTTTCGTGCTTCGCCACCGTCGCGAGCAGCAGCGACTGGGATCGGGTGAGTCCCTCGTCGGTCGCCGAACGGTCGACGCTCCGGGAGATCCGGGCCAGGGCGATGCGGAGGCGGTGGAGGTCTTCGTCGTCGAAGCGGCCGCTTCCGGTGGGTGTTGTCATTCAGCTCCTCAAAGTATTTGCCTATCGGCAAGCATACTCTTCGGAGGCGACCCTGGCATGCGGCGTCGAGCCCGTTCGGGGTACCGGAGCAGGAGTCAGGGTTCGACGGGAGAAGGCGCGTCGGTGGTCGTACGGCGACCCGCTCGCCTCCCGACGACGACCGCCACCGCCGCCGCCACTACGAGCGTGATGCCGCCGGCCACCGGGCCAGCCGCAGGCGAATCCGGCGCGAGTCCGTCGCCGAGCATCCACGCGCCGAAGCCGAAGAACAAGGCGGACGCCCCGAGCCGGATCGCGTTCTCCGGCAGGTGCCGGCCGAGCACCGCCCCGGCGACGATCGCGAGCGCGTCCGCCGCGACCATGCCGACGGTCGACCCGATCCAGACGCCCACCCAGTCGTTGTCGGCGGCGAGGGTGATCGTCGCCAGCATCGTCTTGTCGCCGAGTTCGGCCAGGAAGAATGCGGAGACCACCGCGAGGAAGGCGGAACGCACGATCCGGCCGGCCTTGGACTGTTCACCGTCGTCGAGTGAATCCCCGCGCAACGTCCACAGGCCGAAGAACAGGAACGCGATGCCGCCGACGATCGACATGGCGACGGCAGGGATGGCGACGCCGAGGTAATGACCGATCCCGACCGAGACGAGGTGTACCGCGGTGGTTGCGAACAGGATGCCGGACAGCACGATCCACCAGCGGTAGCGCAAGGCGAACGTCATCGCCATCAGCTGGGATTTGTCGCCCAGTTCGGCGACGAAGATGACCGCGAAGCTCAGTACGACGGCGGACCACATCGGCATTCCTCCTCACTCACTGGAGGAAATGGGGCTTCCTCCGGTCGTCGCGCGCAGGGTGCGCCGACGGCCGAAGGTCTCGCCCACCGGAAGATCGTCCGGTTCACCGCGCCGGGGGGTCCGCTCAGCGGGCCACCAGTATGTCGACTCGGCGATTGGGGGCTACTCCCCTTCGCACGGCAAACGATACGGACGCAAACCGCATCGGTAAAGGGGCATGCTTGGTTTCGGAGAACCGAACTCTCCTGTGCGGCGGGGCTTCACGCGGCCAGCAGCATCGCCAGAATTGCGGTGTCGGGATCGCTGCTCGGATTCACTCCGACCTTACTCACCAGCGACGTTACCGTTCCGTCCGGTTCGGCCTCGACCCACGCGGCGCGGTGATCGAGACCCAGATGCGGCAGCCCCGGCAACAGCACACACCCCGACGCGGCCCCCGAATTCTCGGGCAGTGTCGGTGTCGTCTCGGACGGCGGATGCAACACGATCAGCGCGGGCGGCTGCCGGTGGGCGAACCGCTCCGGCGTCACGGCCTCGGCCCCGATGACAGGACCTTCGGCGACCAGCAGGCCGACCGTCCCGGGCTCCGGATCGTCGGGCAACTCCTCCTTGACCCCGAAAACGGTCGAGGTGGGCAGCAACCCGGGCAGCGACGCCACCCTCACCGTGAGCGCGAGGACCTGCGCCCATTCCCGCGTCGTTTCCGGCCACCTGCCCGACACGACGAATCCGCGTAGCGCTCCTGCCGTGTGGAAAGCGGCAAGCCCGATATGGCCGCTTGCATAATCCGTCATCGAACCGCTCCCGTCGCGGTAGAGCTGGTCCGGTCGCGCCGCTGCAGCCGGGTCCGGCACTTTGGCCGGTAGACGAAGAATGCCGACTTTCTGTGCTGGCACACAAGAGGAGCAGAGTGCCAGCCGGTCGGGGCCGGATACGACAAGAGGGACGCCGCGACGCGGCGTCCCTCCGTTCGTATCGGCAGAGCGTTCGGGCTCGTGCCGTCCGGACCTGCGGGCTCTAGACGATCAGGCCGGCGGTCTGGGTGCGTGCGCGGTCGAAGCGTGCCTGCACGTCCGCCCAGTTGACGATGTTCCAGAACGCCTTGACGTAATCGGCCTTCACGTTCTGGTACTGCAGGTAGAAGGCGTGCTCCCACATGTCGAGCATGAGCAGCGGGGTCAGGCCGATCGGGATGTTGCCCTGCTGGTCGTACAGCTGGACGATGAGCAGGCGCTGCCCGATGGAATCCCAGGCCAGGATGGACCAGCCGGAGCCCTGGATGGAGTTCGCGTTCGCGGAGAAGTGATCGCGGAACTTGTCGAACGAACCGAACGCGTCGTCGATAGCCGCGGCCAGCTCACCCTCCGGCTTGTCGCCACCCTCCGGCGACAGGTTCTGCCAGAACACCGAGTGGTTGGTGTGACCACCGAGGTGGAAGGCGAGATCCTTCTCGAGCTTGGTTGCCTGAGCTGCCAGGGTGCCGTTCTCGCGAGCCTCGGCCAGCTTCTCGAGGGCGGTGTTGGCACCGGCGACGTAGGTCGCGTGGTGCTTGTCGTGATGCAGCTCCATGATCTTCGCCGAGATGTGCGGCTCGAGCGCTGCATAGTCGTAGGGCAGTTCCGGAAGTGTGTACTCAGCCACGAGGGTCCCTTCTTTGCGAGCCCGGTAGGGCCCGTGCGGTTGTTTCCGTGCCTTGCGGGTGTCACCACAGCACTGTGTGGTTTCCCAACACCGTGTGGGTTTCCACCCCAACTCATAAGTACACCTCGTCCAAGATCGGGTGTCACCCGGACGCGTGCGGAAGCGGCTCCTGAACGGCGCGACGCGAACAGCGATTTCGGGCGGAAGGAGCTCTACGACCAGCAGAAACATCGGTCGACCTGGACCGATTGCTGACGCCGGTGGGCCGAACCTTAACATTGGGCGGTGTATCGGCCCTTCCTGAACGAACCCGCGAGCGGGGTCGACGCACCCCGCGTGGATCTGCCAGGGGTCAATCTGCTGCGCTTCGCGGCCGTCCTCGCGGTCGTGTATTCACACATTTCCTTCTATCTGATCGACGACCTCGGCACCGGGTGGTGGGGCATCGACGTGGTTTACCGGATCTTCGTCGACGGGGCCGGGCTCAATCAGCATCTGTCCTTCGTCGGGGTTGCGGCATTCATGATGCTCACCGGTCTGCTCATCACCCGCTCGGCGATGCGGCAATCGCCCCGGCGTTTCCTCGTGGCCCGCGCCGCGCGCCTGGTGCCCGCCTTCTGGGTGTGCATCCTCGCCGCGATCGTGCTGGTCCGGCTCGGCATCAACGGGATGTTCAGCGGCCACACCGGGGTCTCGAACTCCGAGGCCGCGCTGAGTTTCTTCCTGGGTGCGTTCTTCCTGAAACCGCAGGTCGCGGTGCTCGGGGTGGCGTGGACCCTCGCCGTGCAGATCGTCTTCTATCTCTACTGCGTCGCCGGCCGATCGATCCTGCGCACCAACCCGGTCGCCATCCCCGTGATCGGGGCGGTGCTGTGCATGCTGGTGATCATCTACAACCTGTACATCCCCGAGCCGTACACCGTGCCGTTCCTGTCGAGGATCGCGGCGACGCTCCCGACGGTGTTCCTCGGACAGATCGCGTATCTCGGGTGGGCGGGATTGATCTCCGGTCGCGGGCTCGTGCTGGCACTGCTCGCGCAGGTCCACGTGATCGTGCTCGCCACCGACACCCAGGTCTACTGGGCCGGAACCCGCTACCTGTGGACGATCACGGTGGTGTTCGCCTGCGTCGTGCTGGTCTCCCGCTACAACGGCCGCTTCGCGCACCTCCGGATCGTCGACTGGGTCGCGACGCGCAGTTACGCCATCTATCTCACCCACACGCTCGTGATGTACCGGATCTACGAGAACGCGGTCGGAGTAGTGGGGCAGACCGGCGCGATCGTGTGTCTGCTGCTCGGTTGTGCGCTGGCGGCCGAGGTGGTTTACAGGTGGGTCGAGGTTCCTGCCGCCCGGTGGATCAGCACCCGGTGGCTCACCCCGACGCGCACCGTCGTCGCGGAACCGGCCACCACGGGACCTCGCGCGTAGCATCGGGACATGTCCTGGTTCGACGAGATTCTGGCCCGTGCAGGTTCCAAGTCGCAGATGGTGGCCCGTGAGGACGCACTGCCCGGGCGTTCCGAGCCCGTAGCCGTTCCCGAGACCCACTACGTCAACGGCAACCGCATCGTTCCGCCGTTCCCCGAAGGGATGCAGACCGCCGTGCTCGGTATGGGCTGCTTCTGGGGCGCCGAAAAAGAGTTCTGGCAGCTCGAAGGTGTCTATTCCACCGCCGCCGGTTACGCCGGTGGCTACACCCCGAACCCCACCTACGAAGAGGTGTGCTCCGGCCGGACCGGTCACACCGAGGTCGTTCTCGTCGTCTTCGATCCGAAGGTGATCGGCTACCCGCGCATCCTGCAGGAGTTCTGGGAGAACCACGACCCCACGCAGGGCATGCGGCAGGGCAACGACCAAGGCACCCAGTACCGCTCGGCGATCTACACGCACGACGAGAACCAGATCGAGCTGGCCGAGTCGACGGCCGAAGCGTACGGCGAGCGGCTCGCGGCAGCCGGCTACGGCGCGGTCACCACCGAGATCGCGCCCCTGACCGACTTCTATTACGCCGAGGACTACCACCAGCAGTACCTCGCGAAGAATCCCAACGGTTACTGCCCGGTGCACGCAACCGGCGTGAGCTGCCCGGTGGGGCTCGGAGCCTGACCCGTCGTCGCGCGTCCGTCGCCGCGAATGGAGCCGAGAGATCGAATCTCTCGGCTCCACCAGCGATTACTTACGGTTACAGGTCGCGCACGGCCGGCATGACTTCCTGCGCCACGAGTTCGAGGTGCTCGAGATCGGCGAGATCGAGAACCTGCAGGTAGATCCGCTGCGAGCCGGCCGCCGCGTAGGTCCGGATCTTCTCGACGATCTCTTCGGGTGTGCCGGCGAGACCGTTCTCCCGCAGTTCGTCGACCTCGCGCCCGATCCGACCGGCGCGGCGGGCGATCTCGGCTTCGTCGCGCCCGCAGCACAGCACCAGCGCGTTCGAGTACGTCAGGTCGGCCGGGTCGCGGTTCGCGTCCCGGCAGGCACCCGCCACGCGTTCGAACAACATGGCGGTGTCGTCGACCGACATGAACGGAACGTTGAATTCGTCCGCGTACCGGGCGGCGAGGGCAGGGGTGCGCTTCTTGCCCGCGCCTCCCATGACGATCGGCGGATGGGGGCGCTGCCGCGGCTTCGGCAACGCCGGCGAGTTTTCGATCCGGACGTGCTTGCCTTCGTACGAGAACTTCTCACCGACGGGGGTGTCCCACAGGCCGGTGATCACGGCCAGCGACTCCTCGAGGCGATCGAAGCGGTCCTTCAGCGCCGGGAACGGGATGCCGTAGGCGAGGTGCTCTTCCTCGAACCAGCCTGCGCCGAAACCGAAGTCGACGCGGCCACCGCTCATGACGTCGACCTGGGCAACGGCGATGGCGAGCGGCCCGGGATAACGGAACGTGGCCGACGTGACGAGGGTGCCGAGCCGGATCGTCGACGTGTCGCGCGCGAGACCGGCCAGGGTGATCCACGCGTCCGTCGGTCCCGGCAGCCCGTCGGCGTTCATGGCCAGGTAGTGGTCGGAACGGAAGAATGCGCCGTACCCGAGTCGCTCGGCTGTCTGTGCGACGGCGAGAAGATCGTCGTACGTGGCGCCCTGCTGAGGTTCGGTGAAGATTCGAAGTTCCATGAACCCATCATTTCAGGTCCATCGCCCGGTCCGGGTTCGGTATCGAGGGCAGTTCTGTGACCGGCTCCAGTCGGCATCCCCACCCCCGGTGCAGCCTGGGGATGAACCTGTGGAAACTGTGGATAACTCCAGCGCATGCCGCATCGGAAAGTGACGGGACTGCACGGCGTGGTGTCCTCGGCTGCATCGCCATACGCCACGTGCCACTATTGGAAACGTGAGCTTTTCCGACGTCCCCACCGTATCCGTGGACGAGGTGCCCGAGACGAGCGCCGGCACCGTCCTCCTCGACGTACGCGAAGACGACGAATGGGCACTCGGACACGCACCGGGTGCGGTGCACATTCCCCTGGCCGACGTTCCCGCCCGGCTCGAAGATATCGATATCGACGCCGAGGTCTACGTGATCTGCCGCCAGGGCGGACGCTCGCTCGGCGCCGTCGAGTACCTCAACCGCATCGGCTACGACGCCATCCAGGTGAGCGGCGGCATGGTGGCGTGGCAGAAGAACGGTCTGCCCCTGGTTTCCGACGGTGATGAACCCGCGAAGATCTATTGATGGCTGCCTACCAGATCTGCGTTCGCTGTGAGAACCGGTGGCCGGTGACCTGCCAGCCCCGGCAGTGGTGTCCGTCCTGCCGCGGTGTTCTGCTCTCACCCGTTCCCGCGGATGCCCCGGTTCCGCCGTCGCGCCGCAACTTCCGCTGGGTCGCCCGACCCGCCGAGCCGATCCCCTCCGCCCCAGGTAAGGCCCGCGACCGCCCGACCGGTCCCACACCCGCATACCGCGAGATACCGCGGTGGGGACTGACCGATCCGGTGCCCGTCGACGTCGACGAGGAGCCGAGCCGTAGCGAGGCGATCGCCGATCTCGCGCCCACACTTCTCGTCGGGGCGGCGGTCGTGTTCGGGCTCGCGGCTCTCGCCGAAGCGTTCCGCTACGGGTTGCTGGTGTTCAACCGGACCAGGCTCGTCGACCCCCTGGCTCTGGCGGTGTCCGACGCCGCCGTGTGGGCGACGCAGGTGGGTGCACCGCTCATCGCACTCGCCGCTGCCGTCGCCTGTGCTCTGCGATTGCTCGAACTGCGCCGGCAGATCTTCGCCGAACGGGGAGAAACCGATCCCCGTCCACCGCTCACGCTCCTGCTCGGCGTCGTCGTGCCCGGGGTCAACCTCGCGATGCCGGGGGTGTTTCTCACCGAGGTCGCCGGGCGCGACCCCCGGTTGTTGCGGGCGATCCGGATCTGGTGGTCGCTGTGGACCCTCGACGCCGTGCTGCTGGTGGTGACCGTGCTGTGGCGTCAGCTCGACACGCTGCAGGCGCGCGCCGACGGCGTGCTGCTGGCCGCGGGCGCTGCAGCGCTCGCTGCGGTCGTCGCCTTGTCGACGCTTCGTGTGGTGCGGTTGTTCGACGAAACCGACATCTGGGGTCGCCCGCTGCGTCATCGCCGCTTCACGCCCGCCACCGGACCTGCGTACGCGCCCATCGCCCCGATCGTGCCGCGCGCCGGGATCCCCCCGGCAGACGACGCCGAGGATGTGGCAGCCCCGCACGACACCGATTCTCCGACCGCTTCCCACGACGAGCGCGCCGATGCACCGGAAGCGGTGCCGAGCAGATGAGCACCGTGGACCGGCCCCGGGTCGTCGCACACCGCGGATCGTCGGCAGCCAAGGCCGAGCACACCCTCGCCGCGTACGAACTCGCGCTCGCGGAGGGCGCCGACGGACTCGAATGCGACGTGCGGCTCACCAGCGACGGGCACCTCGTGTGCATCCACGACCGCACGATCGACCGCACGTCGAACGGTACGGGCGTCGTGAGCGAGATGACTCTCGCCGAGCTGTCCGAGTACGACTACGGAAAGCCCGGTGAACCGGCCGAACTGCTGACCCTGCACCGCTTGCTCGAACTGGTCATGAGCTGGACCAGCGTGCCGGTCAAATTGTTCGTCGAGACGAAGCATCCGGTCCGGTACGGCGCGCTCGTCGAGGCGAAACTGCTCGACGCCCTGGCGAGTTTCGGGCTCGCGACGCCCGCCTCGGCCGACTTCTCCCGCGTTGTGGTGATGTCCTTCGCGGGGAGCGCGGTGTGGCGGGTTCGTCGTTCCGCTCCGTTGCTGCCGACCGTGTTGCTCGGCGAGACGTCCCGGTACCTCCGGGGGAGCGCGGCCGCCACCGTGGGGGCCACCGCGATCGGGCCGTCGATCATGACGCTGAGGGAACACCACGATCTCGTCGACCGCGCGGCCGCGTCCGGTCGCGCGACGTATTGCTGGACCGTCGACGACCCTGCCGACGTCGAACTGTGCCGCGAACTCGGCGTGGGCTGGGTGGCCACCAACCATCCGGGTCGCACGAGGTTGCAACTCGACGCAGCTCACGGCGTATAGACCGAGCGGAATTGCCGGGCGTGTAGTTTGGCGCCGTGGCCAAGAAGAGCAAGAGAAACAGCGGACCCAAGCCCGGCGCCAACCGCGCCGCCAAGCTCGAAGCACGGCGTCTGGAGCGCGAAGCGGCCGTTGCCGCGTCCGCCCGTCCGTTCGAGGGCCTCGCATTCGAATGCGACCTGGTGGCGCTGCGCGAGTTCGTTCCGTCCGCGCTGGTCGACCTCCCGTTGACGAATACGGATCGCAAGATCGTCGGCGCGACGATCCTGCCGGGTGGCGTCGCTGCGCTGGTTCGTGAAGAGGGCGACGAGACCGTCGCGTATGTCGGCCTGCAACTCGCGAGCGGGTACGGCCCGGATCCGGCCGGGGAACTCGCCGCCGCGATCGAGTGGGCGCGCACCGCCGAGCCCGGAAACTCGTTGCAGACGGCAACGGTGGACGACGACACCCCGCGACTGCACGACCTGCTCGACGCGAACGTGGTTCCGCCGATCACCGTGCACCAGGACTTCAACTGGTGGATTCCGGCCGGCGTCGAGCCGAGCCAGGACATCGCCCACACCGTGCAGCACGCCAACAGCGCGGTGCTCCCGTCCGCCCGCCTCGACGGCGAGGGCCTGGTCGGCGCATGGTGGGTGGACCCCGGCGAGAAGGCCCACCTGCGGTGGGTTCGCCCGGAGGACGAGGACGCACTGATGGCGGCGCTGTCGCGGGTGCACGCAGCGGGTGGCCTGCACCTGGGTGAAGGTTCGCGCTTCGCCGGATCGTTCCGCACCCACGGCCTGCTGGTTCCGGTGTTCGACCTCGACCGCGAGAAGCACCCCGACGAATGGGTGACCCCGGTCGTCGAACTGGGCGCGCGCCTCGACGAAGCGCTCGCCGTCGACGAACCGCTGAGCGGAGCCGAACTCCGCTCGCGCGACGGTATCCGCAGCCGTCAGATCACGTTGCGCTGATTCACCTACCCGAAAAGTCGAATGCCACAGCCGCCGGAGATCCGGTCGGCTGTGGCATTCGGCCGCTGAAGGCTGCAGGTCAGATGCTGCCGCCGGCGACGGTCGGCGCGTTGCCGCGCAGGTCGCCGCTCTTCGAGTTGAGTTCGCGTGCAACGAAGTCTTCGAGATTGAACAGGTTGGACCCGGCGCGGTCGGCGACGGTGAGCAGCGTCGTCATCGTGGCGACCTCCTCGACCTGCTCCTGCAGGAACCAGTGCATGAACTGCTCGCCGAGGTAGTCGCCCTCCTCGCGCGCGGTGCGGGCCAGTTCGACGATCTGGTCGGTCACCGCCCGCTCCTGACGCAGAGCCAGCGCGATGGGTTCGCGCGCATTCTCGAACATCGACTGGGCGGCGTCGACACCGGTCAGATCGACGGCCATGTCCCGGTCCAGGAAGTACTGGACGATCATCATGGCGTGATTGCGCTCTTCGACAGCCTGCGCATAGAAATGCTTCGCGAGCTGGGGAAGATCGGTGTTGTCGTAGAAAACCGCAATGGCGATGTACTGGTGCGACGCATTGAATTCGTTGCGGATCTGGTCGTGCAGCAGCGAATGGAATTTGGTCTTGTGCGTTTCACCCATTGTCGTCATGATCAAGACGTTAATGCAGGTCAGAGGATTAAGCATCCAAGCTTTGGCTAGGCTGACTCTTCCGAGCTTCGGCTTGCCTTGGTCAATTCAGGGTTGCCTCGCCGAACAAATTCGGAATACACACCGCACTCGTTCGGTGGAAAAACCGGGCACCGGACCGGCGATTTCTCAGGGGCCCGGCGTCAGCAATTCCGGCGGAATCTGCTGGTCCTGTGCCAGCGCCTCGAAGAACGGTGCCGCGCGGGCGCGGTCCCACAACAGCACGTTGCCGATGCCGTAGACATCTTCGAAGCCCCCGACAGGCACGGTTGCCGTCAACGTCTCGCCGCGCATCGCCCACGCCAGTCGCGCGAGATCCCAGAGGTGATCGTCCTCGTCCACCCGCACCGACCCGGCCGCGCCTGTCGCGAGCGGCACCGAGCGGAAGGGGTTGAGGAACGTCGACGGGCTGGTCGCCTTGCCCAGCAGGGCAGACAGGAACAACCGCTGATTGTTCATCCGGTCCAGGTCCGCCATCGGCGTCGCGCGGGTGCGCACGAACCCGAGAGCCTCGGGCCCGCTCAATTCCTGGCAGCCCGCCTCGAGGCGCAGACCGGCCAGGGGGTCGTCGATCGGGTACGGGATGCAGATGTCGACGCCGCCGACCGCGTCCACGATCGACGCGAAACCGCCGAAACCGATCTCCACGTAATGGTCGATGTGCACGCCGGTGGCACCCTCCACGGTCTCCACCAGCAACTGCGGACCGCCGAGCGCGAACGACGCGTTGAGCTTGTCCTGGCCGAAGCCGGGCACGTTCACGTACGAATCGCGGGGCAGCGACACCATGGTGGTCTCGCCACCGCCGCTGGGCACGTGGATGAGCAGGATGGTGTCGGTCCGGTCGGTGCCCACGTCGCCGCCGGTCGCGAGTTCCTGTTCCTGTTCCGGGGTGAGCCCGACACGACTGTCGGACCCCACCAGCAACCAGTTGGTGCCGGGGGTGTCGCCCCCGCGGCCGTCGTACGCGGCGAGCGCGTCGACCCGGTCGAGCGTGCCGTCGAGGTAGATCGTTCCGCCGATCACCGCGACGAGGAGCACGGCCAGCACCGCGCCGAGTCGCCGCATCGTGCGTCGTCCGCCGCCGGGGCGTGGCCGTCGAGGTTCCGGTTGCGCGGCGGGCTTGCGCCGGACCGGGGGAACAACGGGCGGCGGAGTTCCGCCACGCGAGCGTTCGTCGGCGATTCGTTCGGGCCGTTGCGTGGGCGCCCAGTCGCGGCTGCGGGACGCCTCCTGCTGCGGCGGGCGCGGAGGTGGTGGCTGCCGCCGCGGTGGGGGCGGCGCGGCCGGGGGACGATATGTGGGGGTGGGAGCCTGCGACCAGGCCTGCGGCGGCGGCGCGGCCCGCCCGTCGCGGCGGATCACCTGGGTACCCTCGGGCGGCGGTGTCGCCCGGGGCGGTGGGGCGGGACGGCGGATCGGCGCGGGCCGTTGCGGGGGAGGTCCCTGCGGTGGCCGCGGCCGATTCCGAGGGTCGCGAGGATCGCCGTTCACGCGCACAACTGTACGGTCACGGCAGCCACGACACGTGCCCTCGGAGTGCCTGATATCCCACGAATGCGACGATATCGATGAGCGCATGCGCGATCACGAGCGGCCACAATCTGCCCGTGCGCTGCCAGTATCGCCCGAAGACCAGGCCCATCACGACGTTGCCGACCCCGCCGCCGACCCCCTGGTACAGGTGATAACTGCCACGCAGCAGCGCGGATGCGACCAGCGAACCGTTCTCCGACCAGCCCAGTTGCCGCAGACGGGTGACGAGGTACGCGACGACGAGAATCTCCTCGGCGCCGGAGTTCGCGAGCGCCCACAGCACCTCGGTCGGCACACGCCACCAATAGTCCTCGAGCACACTCGCCGCGACCGTCAGATTCAGCCCCGCCGCGCGCGCCGCGAGATAGAAGACCAGGCCCGGGATGCCGATCAGGGCGGCGAGCCCCACACCCGGCAGTACGTCCCGGCGGAGATACGGCCGGGCCAGTCCCACGACCTTCGGGCCGAACCCGCTGCGCCACAGCAGGTACAGACCGAGCGCGCCCCACGCGGACAGGCGGAGGATGCCCAGAAGCTGACGTGCGAGATCGATGAACTGCTGCGACGACTGCGGGGCGTTCAGCGCCACCGTCTGCTCTGCCAGCGGTTCCGGCGCGAGCGCAGCCTCGAGCAGCGACAGGATCGACGAGAGCCCGCTCAGCCCGAACGTGACGAGCAGAACGATCGCGATCTCGATCCACAGTGCGCGTCGCGCGGGAGCGTCGAGAGGCGTGGCGGGGTTCTGCGCGGGCGGGCTCAGCCAGGAACGAAGCATCGTCACCGGTGTCATTCTGCCTGAGCTTCGGGCTGTGGCATTCCTGCCCGACCCAGGCTGTGCCCCTGCCTGAGGTCAGGCGGCGACCTCGACTCCGAGCGCCTCGAGCAGGATCCTCCGGTACTCCGCCGTCTGCAGGGGGTGCGCTGCGCGAGGGTGCGGCAGATCGATCGTCAGTTCCACCGCCGGCGAGCCGTGATCGAGCACCAGCACGCGGTCGGCGAGGGCGATGGCTTCGTCGACGTCGTGGGTGACCAGCAGCACCGCCGGCCGGTGGACGGCGCACAACTCCTGGAGCAGTGCGTGCATCTTGATCTTCGTCAGGGCGTCGAGCGCGCCGAAGGGTTCGTCGGCGAGGAGCAACTCCGGTTCCCGGACGAGCGACCGTGCCAGCGAGACCCGCTGTTGCTCGCCGCCGGACAGTTCGTTGGGCCACGCCGACTCGCGACCTGCGAGCCCGACTTCGGCGAGCGCCTTCCGGCCGCGTTCCGTGGCGTCTGAGCCGGAGAGTCCGAGGACGACGTTGTCGAGCACCCGCGCCCACGGCAGCAACCGGGAATCCTGGAAGACGACGGCTCGTTTCCGCGGCACGTCGATGTCCCCCGACCCGGGTACGCCGTGATCGAGTTCGGCGAGGGCGCGCAGCAACGTGCTCTTGCCGGAACCGCTGCGGCCGAGCAACGCGACGAACTCGCCTTCGCGGATTTCGAGGTTCACATCGCGCAGCACCGCGCGTCCGTCGAATCCCCGGCTGAGCCCCGAGGTTCGGACGGTCAGCTTCCGATCGTCTTGCGCCATGACAGCGCCTTCCTTTCCGCCGAACGGACCAGCAGATCGCTGCCGAAACCGAGGATTGCGTAGACCACGAGGCCGACGATGATGATGTCGGTGAGCCCGTAGGTGCGGGCCTGGAACATGAGGAACCCGATCCCGCTGGTCGCGTTCACCTGCTCCACGACGACCAGGGCGAGCCATGCCACCGTCACCGCCATGCGCAGGCCCGTGAAGAATCCGGGGAGCGCGCCCGGCAGGGCCACGCGCCGGACGAACTGCGCACGAGACAGATCCAGCGTCTCGGCGAGTTCTACGTAGCGGGAGTCGATGCCGCGCAACGCCGAATAGGTGTTGATGTAGACGGGAACGAACACCGACAGGGCGATGAGCAGGATCTTCATCTCTTCGCCGATACCGAACCAGAGGATCGCCAGCGGCATCAGTGCGAGCGTCGGGATCGACCGCTTGATCTGTACCGGACCGTCGACGAGCGCTTCGCCGATCCGGGACAGACCGGAGATCACCGCGAGGAGCAAGCCGAAGAAGACACCGAGGACCCCGCCGATCACCGCGCGCTGCACGGAGGTGAGCAGGTTGCTCTGCAGGCGTCCGTCGGCGATCAGATCCCAGGCGGTGGTCACCACGGTCCACGGCGCGGACAGTGTCTTCGGGTCGAGTTGCCCGGTCGCCGACGCCACGATCCAGACGGCCAACAGGATCGACGGCCCGATGGCGAGGCCGAACTTGATCGGCCGTCCGGGTGCGAGGCGACTACGACCGCGTCGCGCGGGCAGATCGACCGCGTCCTTCGGTTCGGGTTTCTGGTCGGTGGCGCCGTCCCCGGCCAGGCCGCTTCCGAATCGCCGGGCGTCGACGGTGGGCACGCTCATGGGCTCGTCCTTTCGTCGGGTGGGTCAGGCCCTGCCGGCGGTCGCGAGAGTGCGCGCGTACTGGCTCTCCGGCCGGGGCAGACCGTAGTGGTCGCGCAACGTGGTGCCGGTGTATTCGGTGCGGAACAGGCCCCGCTCCTGCAGGATCGGAACGACCGTGGTGGTGAACGCCTCGAGCCCCTGCGGGTACTGCGGGGGCATGATGTTGAACCCGTCGGCGGCGCCGCGAGTGAACCAGTCTTCGATGATGTCCGCGATCTGCACGGCCGTCCCGGCGACGACGTTGTGCCCGCGCGCACCGGCGAGCTTGTGCAGCAGTTGACGCAGTGTCGGCTGTTCCCGCTCGACGATTTTGGCGAACACGAGACGTCGGCTGTTGTCGTTGTCGGTGATATCCCCGGCACCTGCGAAGAGTTCGGCGGGCACGAGGGCGTCGAGTTCGAGTCCGGACACGTCGATCCGGCCCATCTTCTGCAGTTGGCCGAGCCCGTACTCGACGATGGTGAGTTCGTTGAATTTACGTTGCAGATCCCGTGCTTCGGCTTCGGTCGCTCCGATGAACGGGCTCAGGCCGGGCAGGATCTTGACGTGATCGGGGTTGCGGCCGGCGCCGGCGGCGCGGGACTTGATATCGGTGTAGAACGCCTGCGCATCCGAGATCTGCTGGTGCGCGGTGAAAATCGCCTCGGCGTAGTTCGCGGCGAAATCGCGTCCGTCGTTCGACGACCCGGCCTGGACCAGGACCGGGCGTCCCTGCGGGGACCGTGCGGAGTTGAAGGGCCCGCGAACTCTGACGTACTCACCGTCCACGTCGACGCGGTGGATCTTGTCCGGGTCGGCGTACACGCCCGCGGCCCTGTCGGCGACCACGGCATCGTCTTCCCACGAATCCCACAGTTTCACTGTGGCGTCGACGAATTCGCGTGCCCGTGCGTACCGCTGCTGTACGTCGGGATGGTCGGTGAGACCGAAGTTCGCCGCTGCGGCATCCGTCGCGGTGGTCACGATGTTCCATCCCGCCCGGCCACCGGAGATGTGGTCGAGCGACGAGAACAGCCGGGCGAGATTGTAGGGCTCGTAGTACGTGGTCGAGGCGGTGGCGATCAGGCCGAGATGCGTGGTGACCGTGGCCATCGCGACGAGCGTGGTGATCGGTTCGAGGCCGTAGTCCGGCCGGTACCTCACCTCGGTGCGCAGTGCGGGCCCGTCGGCGAAGAACACCGCATCGAGTTTCGCGGCTTCGGCGGTGCGTGCCAGTTCCTGGAAGTAGTGCACGTCGTAGATGCGCTCGGGGGCGCTGTCGGGGTGCCGCCACGAGGCTTCGTGGTGGCCGGTCGGGTAGATGAAGGCGTTCAGGTTGAGCCGGCGGTGCGTCATGAGAAGGTCCCCTCGGAGATCAGTTGCGAACGTGTCCGGCGCCGGCTTCGGCGACCGCGGCCTGAACCACTTCGTCGAAGCGCAGGTCGAATGCTTCGGCGGCCTCGACGGGCCGTGGCAGTTCGCCGGCGGCGTCGATCACGTCGACGGTGTGCTGCTGGGTGGCGACGAGGTTCTCGTCGAGTCGCGGGAAGGTGGTCGGGCCGTTGGCGTCCAGAATCCGGCGCCCGTCTTCGGCGGTGAGGCCCTGGCTCCGGACGAAGTACTCGTCGATCCATGCGTCGCGGTTGTCGTTGGCCCAGTCGACCGACTTGATGTAGGCACCGACGTAGGCGCGGATCGCTGCTGCCGTGGCGGGATCGGACAGTGCCTTCGCGCTCGAATACAGGTAGGAGATGCCGTCGCTGAGGTCGGTGATCTCTTCCTTGGGCAGAGCGGTGGCACCGGGGGTCTGCATGTATCGCGAGAACACCGGTTCGCTCATCGGGGCGGCGTCGATCTGGTCGGATCGCAGTGCGTCCGGGAAGTCGGGCAGTGCCATCGGTGTGAGTTTCACGTCGTCGACGTCGAGTCCGGCCTTGTCGAGTGCGCGCAGGACGAAGGCCTGCTGGGAGGTGCCCTCGGCGTAACCGATCCGCTTGCCGGCCAGGTCTGCCAGTGACGCGATGTCGGCACCCGGCGCGACACCCAGGTTGAGGCTGTTGTCGGTCTGGATCGCGGCGATCACCCGCACGTCGTCTCCTGCGACGAGCGATTGGATGGCCATGATCTCCCCGGCCCAGGCGACGTCGACGGCGTCGGCTCGAAAGGCCTCGAGAATCGAGGGTGCACCCTGGAAGGTCGCGAACTCGTAGTCGAACGGAAGTGAGTCGAGGTTGCCGGACGCTGCCAGCGCGACCTGCTGTCGCTCGCTCTGGTCGGCGATGACGATCTTCGTCCCGGCCGGGATCTCGGTCGGAAGCGGGCTCTCGGCGGCGAGGCCGCCGCCCGTGGACCCCGACCCACACGCAACGACCGCCGTCAGGACGAATGCGGCGGCGGTGGTGAATCCGGCGTGACGTAGGCGGAACATGTACTTCCCTCGGGCTCGAAAATCGATGGTGAGGCCGGCCCGGCATGTGCCGGTGGCTGTGGATCATCATTGAGTTCGGGCGCGCGGGTAACCACAGTTTGCGTCAGCGTGATCGGAAGTCCTGCCTAGGAGGCACCCTCAAGAGCGCAGCCGCAATCCGTTTCGGAACGGGCATCCGACGAGCAGGCGCAATGCCCGGCTCAGTCCGGTCGGGTCGTCGACCGGTTCGTCGAACGGGATCCGCACATCGTGATCTCCGTGGCCCGATTCGATGCGCAGGCGCACGCCGTAACGATCGATGCCGAGCGGGCGAATTCGACCCCCGCGCTGGGCTTCCGGAATGCGGCGAGCGATGCGCATCACCAGGTCCGCGTGGTCTTCCTCGAGGTGCTGGAGCCAGGCGGTCTCGAGCGCGGCGAACGGGTCGGGCGCGGCTTCGAGCACATCGACGACGTTCACGGCCTCGGCGCCGGTGGTGTCGGCCGCGACGACGGAACCGAGGCGCAGCCGGAGCAGTTCGGACCGGTGCCCGATGTCGAGGAGTTCGGGATGCGGAAGGGTTTCCGCGATTTCCGCGGCGAGCAGGCGGGGTTCGGCGACGGGATGCAGGATGCCGCTGAGCCAGATGAGCGACCGCACAGGGTTGCGCAGGGTCAAGGGTGAGTGGTCGGTGAGCTCGAGGACGGCGGGCAGGCCCACGGCCCCGGCCTGTCGTGCGAGCGCGACGGCGGTGCTGTTCGCGGGAATCACGATCGCGATGTCGTCGTCGGCGTGCAGGTGGTGGACGGTGGTGGGGACGGGTTCGCAGCCGTCGACGGCGAGGTGGGTGGTGTCGGCGCGGATGAGGGCAGTGCGCACGCGTTCGGCCGTGGTCGGTGCGGGGACGGCGGTGGACGTGGTGGTGTGCATGACAACCCTCCTGGCTGAATAGGTGAGGCAAACCTAAGTCATGGAGATCGCGGTCGCAAGGGGTCCGGGGTCTAATCTGGAATCCGTGCCGATCCCCCTTCCTCTCGGAACGCCGCCGTCCCGCGAAGAGCCGCGTGGACTGCTGGAAGGGCTGCTGACCGGGCGTTACGACTCCCCGGAGAGCGCCCAGGGCGTCACCGGGCCCCTGCTCGGAGCGCCGATCGTCCCGGCTCGGAGCGTCAGCGCGCCCCCGTCGTGCGATCTCGTCGTCGAACTCGACACGTCCGGGCCGCGACCTGCACCGGCGGGCTGGCGACCGCTTCGCTACCAGATCGACTGCTCGGCCGACGAGTTGAGCCACGTTCTCGAGTTCACCGCACCCGCGCCGCTGATCGTCTACGTGGACGGACCCGACGAAACACTGGCCGACACCGCCCGTGCGCTCAGCGAGGCCGGTCACATCCCGGGTCTGCCCGCCGGTCACGGGCTGGGCGCGGTCGCCGACTTCCTTGCCGTCCTCGCCCACGCCGACACCGGCTATGCCGCCCGCGCGACCGGCACCGCGGAGGTGGTCGCACTGCTCAACGCGACCGCGGCGGCCCTGAGCGGGTTCGACATCCGGGCCGCGCTCGCGTCGCCCGACGTGTCGCGGCTGCAACGGCTCATCCCGGAAGCTGCCGCCGCGCTGCGGGAAATCCTCCTGACGATCCAGGTCGACGATCCCGAGCAGGTCGCGCGTGAGCTCGCAGACCTGGGATTGTCGCCCGCCTGAACGGTGCCTTCCCCGCAGTACGTGGACGCGAGGTGCGTAACCTCGTAGGGGTGCCACGCATCGCCTATTTCGGTCCGTCGGGAACGTTCACGGAGATGGCCCTCGACCGTTTCGAGAACGTCGGCGCCTTCGACGCGCCCGTCGAACGAGTCGCGGCGGCCAGCCCTCCCGCCGCCCTGGAGTTGCTGCGCAACGGCGACGTCGACGGTGCGGTCGTGCCGATCGAGAGTTCGGTGGAGGGTTCGGTCCCCCCGACCATGGACGCACTCGCACGGGGTTCGCGTCTGCAGATCGTCGCCGAGACCGAACTCGACATCGCCTTCACCGTGGTCACCCGTCCCGGTGTGACCCGCGACGACGTCGCGACCATCGGCGCGTATCCCGTCGCGGCCGCCCAGGTGCGGCAGTGGATCGCCGACACCCTGCCCGCCGCCGAGATCGTCGCCGCGTCGTCCAACGCGGGGGCGGCAGAGGACGTCGCATCCGGCAAGGTCGACGCCGCGGTCGCCACCGCGCTGGCCGGTGAACGGCTCGGCCTCGCGGTCCTGGCCGACGGCGTGGCCGACTTCGCCGGGGCACGCACCCGGTTCGTGCTCGTCTCCCGCCCGGGCCCAATTCCCAAGCGCACCGGAGTCGACCGGACGTCGGTGATCCTGCAACTCCCGAACATCCCGGGTTCGCTGGTGCGGGCCATGACCGAACTGGCGACCCGCGGCATCGATCTGACGCGAATCGAATCTCGTCCCACCCGCAAGGACTACGGGACCTATTTCTTCCATCTGGACTGGGTGGGTCATATCGACGACGCGCTGGTTGCGGAGGCACTCAAGGCGCTGCACCGTTTCGCGCAGGTACGGTTCCTCGGTTCGTGGCCGGCAGTGTCCGAGCACGGGGTCGCGCCCGTCTCCGACGACGACGATGCGCAGTGGCTGGAAAGACTGCGCTCCGGAGAGGAGTAGCCGTGAGCGGCAAGCTGATATTGGCGAGGCACGGCCAGACGGTGGCGAACGTCGCCCGCCGCCTCGACACCAAATTGCCCGGGGCGGAACTGACCGACCTGGGAATCGAGCAGGCGCGGAGCCTCGGACGCAACCTCGTCGAGCGCGGCCCGTCGCTGCTCGTGTCGTCGCGGGCGATACGCGCGCGGCAGACCGCGGAGCAGGTCGCTCCCGCGGTCGGACTCGAGACCGGGGTCCTCGACGGACTGCACGAGGTGCAGGTCGGCGACCTCGAGGACCGCAGCGACGAGGAGTCGCACCGCCTGTTCATGAAGGTCTACGAGGAGTGGCACAGCGGTGACCTGCGCACTCGGGTGCCGGGTGGGGAATCGGCGCTCGACGTGCTCGATCGTTTCGTGCCGGTGGTCGAGGCTCTGCGCTCCGACCATCTCGACGCGGGATCGGGGGATGTGGTCGTCGTCAGCCACGGCGCGGCCATCCGCCTCGTCGCGGCGTATCTGGGCAAGGTCCCGGGCGGATTCGCCACCGGCAACCATCTGGCCAACACCGAGATCGTCGAACTCGTGCCGGTGCCGGGGGGCGGCTGGGAGTGCGTGCGGTGGGGGACGTTCGCCGGCCCCTTCCACGACACCCATCGCGCCGGTGCCGACGACCCGATGGGCTGAGATCGCGTCGATGCGTCCGGATCCCGGCCCCTCGCGTCCTGCGCGGTTCCGTGCACGAGGCAGGGGTGACGTGCGGCGGTGTCGATCGTTCGCGGCCGAAACAGACGGGTATCGTCGAGCCGTCCGCATGAAGTAACGATCGGTAGGTTGGGTGCGCTACATGGATGGTTCCACCGACGACGCCGTCGACCCGCTCGAGGGCCGTCGTGTCGCGCCGGATGGGGAGAGCACCCACACCGATTGGCGGACCCTGCAACCTCTCGACCTCAGCCCGATCCTGTCGGCCGCGCTCGACGCGTTCTACGAGACGGGCTTCCACGGCACGTCGGTACGGGAGATCGCGCGACGTGTCGGCGTGACGGTGCCCGCCCTGTACTACCACCACGAGAACAAAGAAGGCCTGCTCATCGCGCTGCTCGAACTGTCGACCAGCGATGTGCTCTCGCGCGCACACGCCGCCGACGCCGAGGGGGCCGGCGACCCGGTGCGCCGACTCGCGAACGTGATCGAGGCGATCGTGTTGCGGATGACGATGCGTTCGGCGCTCGCCGCGCTCGAGGGCGAGGCCCGTTATCTCAGCCCCGAGAACCGCCAGCGGTACCGCGCGGTCCGCAAGGGCATCGAGCAGTTGGTGCGCGAGATCGTCGAGCAGGGCGCCGCGACGGGCGACTTCGATGTCGACGATCCGGCCGAGACCACGCGGGCGCTGCTCGGCATGTGCCAATCGATCCCCCGCTGGTACCACGCGGAAGGCACGCTCAGTCCCGAAGCGGTCGCGAAGAAGTACGTCGCGATCGCACTCAAAACCGTCGGGGCCCGGCGCGACCCGCTCTGACGGCGCGACCCGCTCTGACGCATCGCCCCGCTCTGACGCATCGCCCCGCTCTGACGGATCGCCCTAGCGCCGGAAGTCCGCGGTGCGCTTCTCCTGGAACGCGGCGACGCCTTCGGCGAAGTCCGGGCCGGCGAGAAGATCGAGCTGACCGGCACGTTCCCGGCCGAACGCGTGGCCGAGTTCGGTGAGCGTGGCGTCGTTGATCGCCCGCTTCGTCGACGTCAGCGCGGACGTCGGCCCGGCCGCGAGTCGCTCGAGCAGGTCTTCGACGGCGGTACCGAATTCGTCGTCGGGATAGACGTCGGCGATCAGGCCGGAGGCGAGTGCGTCCGGGGCCGGGAGTCGTTCGGCGAGCATCGCCATCCGCAGTGCACGGGCCCGGCCGACGGACGCTGCGACGAGCGCCGTGGCGCCGCCGTCCGGCATCAGTCCGATCTTGGCGAACGCGAGCAGGAAGTACGCCGAGTTCTTCGCGACGGTGAGGTCGCACGCCAGCGCGAGCGAGACACCGACTCCCGCCGCGGCGCCGTTGACCGCGCCGACGACGGGGCGCGGGAAGTCACGGATGGTCGCGACGACCCGGTTCGCGGCGTCGATCGTGTCGGGCGTGGGGGGCGCGGTCACGTCGCGTCCGGAGATGTCGGCCCCCGCGCAGAAGGCCCGTCCGGTGCCCGTGAGAACGGCGGCGCGGACGGCGGGGTCGTCGGTGGCCTTCTCGAACGCCTCGGCGACGGCCACCAGGGTTTCGGTTCCGACCGCGTTCATGCGGGCGGGGCGGTCGATCGTCACGCGCAGGATGCCGTGGTCGATTCTCGACTCGACACCCGGTAGGTCGGTGGTCATGTGGTTCTCCTCGAGTGATGGTCCGATGGGCCGAACGGAGAGGGACGCGACGGTCGAATTCCGCTTCCATCCCTATCAGACCCACTTATCGTGCGCTAGCTATACAGATTCATTGACCGAGCGCTAAGTCCGTGATAGACATTTTAGCGATCGATAGGTACGCGGGTAGGCGAAGACGTCGAGCGTGCCGCACACACCGCAGTCTCGGCCGACCTTGCTTCATTCCGATCGAAAGGAACGTCATGGCAAACGCCGTCATCGTCGACGTGGTCCGCACCGCCGTCGGCAAAGGAAAGCCGGGTGGTGCACTGTCCGGTACGCATCCCGTCGAACTCCTGGCACATGTCCTGCGTTCGCTCGTCGAGCGCAACAACCTCGATCCCGCCCTCGTCGACGATGTCATCGGCGGTTGCGTGCAGCAGGTCGGCGAGCAGGCACTCAACATCTCGCGTTCGGCGCTGTTGTCGGCCGGGTTCCCTGACTCCGTGCCCGCCACCACGATCGACCGGCAGTGCGGATCGAGTCAGCAGGCCGCGCACTTCGCCGCGCAGGGCGTCATCGCCGGCGCATACGACATCGTCATCGCGTGCGGTGTGGAGTCGATGAGCCGCCTCCCGATGGGCACATCCTCGATCGGCCAGGACTCGTTCGGCCCCGGCGTCGCTGCCCGCTACCCCGAAGGCCTTGTCAACCAGGGGATCTCGGCGGAACTCATCGCCGCGAAGTGGGGCTTCGACCGCGAGGCCGTCGACTCCTACTCCGCGCGCTCACACCAGCGCGCCGCGGCCGCTGCGGCGGCAGGAAACTTCGACGCGGAGATCGCCCCGATCACCGTCACGAACGCCGACGGCGAGAAGATCGTGCACAGCGTCGACGAAACCGTCCGCGCGTCGACCACCGTCGAGGGACTCGCCGGGCTTCGTCCGTCCTTCCGCACCGACGAATACGCCGCACGCTTCCCGGAGGCGCAGTGGCTCATCACCCCCGGCAACTCGTCGCCGTTCACGGACGGCGCGTCGGCCGTCCTCATCATGAGCGAGGAAGCCGCGACCAAGTTGGGCCTCACCCCGCGGGCGCGGTTCCACTCGTTCGCTGTCGCCGGCGACGACCCGCTCTACATGCTCACGGCACCCATCCCGGCCACGCACAAGGTGCTCGCCAAATCGGGGCTGTCCATCGACGACATCGACTCCTACGAGGTGAACGAGGCGTTCGCTCCGGTGCCCCTGATGTGGGCCGCCGAGTTCGGGGCCGACCAGGAGAAGCTGAACCGGTGGGGCGGCGCCATCGCCCTCGGTCACGCGCTCGGATCGTCGGGGACGCGCCTGTTGAGCACGCTGGTGAGCACGCTCGAAGCCACCGGCGGCCGCTACGGATTGCAGACCATGTGCGAAGGCGCGGGAATGGCGAACGCCACCGTCATCGAACGTCTCTGACCCACCGTCGTACCGAATTTCCCGTCCGAATCCCCTCAGTGAAAGGCTCTTCATGATCGTCAACGACAGCGTCGCCGTCGTCACCGGTGGTGCCTCCGGCCTCGGCCTCGCCACCGTCAAGGCTCTGCTCGCCGACGGCGCGCAGGTCGTCATCATCGACCTGCCGTCCTCCAACGGCGAGACCGTTGCCAAGGAACTCGGCGACCGGGTTCGCTTCGCGGCAGCGGACGTCACCGACGAGGCCGCGGTCACCGAGGCACTCGACCTCGCCGAATCGCTCGGCCCCCTGCGCGTCGCCGTGAACTGCGCCGGCATCGGCAACGCCATGAAGACGGTGAGCAAGAAGGGTGCGTTCCCGCTCGACGCCTTCAAGAAGGTCGTCGACGTCAACCTCTTCGGCACGTTCAACGTGATCCGTCTCGCCGCCGAGCGCATCGCGAAGACCGAACCGATCGAGGGCGAGCGCGGTGTCATCATCAACACCGCGTCGGTCGCGGCGTTCGACGGACAGATCGGCCAGGCCGCGTACTCGGCGTCGAAGGGTGGCGTCGTCGGCATGACCCTGCCGATCGCCCGCGACCTCGCCTCGCTGCTGATCCGCGTCGTCACCATCGCACCCGGCCTGTTCAAGACCCCGCTGCTCGGCTCTCTGCCCGAGGAGGCGCAGGCCTCGCTCGGTCAGCAGGTTCCGCATCCCGCGCGTCTCGGCGATCCCTCCGAGTACGGCGCGCTCGCTGCGCACATCGTGTCCAACCCGATGCTCAACGGTGAGGTCATCCGTCTCGACGGTGCCATTCGCATGGCGCCTCGCTGAACCGAGCGGGAGAACCCGCCGGCCGCTGTGCGGCCTGCAACGTGACGGGAGGATGGGGTCGATGGCCGCGAAGTCCGGGGCGCTCGTCCCCGCCGAGGTGGTAGCACCGGAGTCCGCGAACTGGCGGATCTTCGGGCCGCTCGAACTCGACCCCATCCTCACCCACGCATTGGAAGCATTCAGCGAGAACGGTTTCCACGGAACCACCGTCCGCGACCTCGCCGGCCGGGTCGGCGTGACGGTACCGGCGCTGTACTACCACTACGAGAGCAAGGAAGCCGTTCTCGTCACCTTGCTCGACGCCGCGGTCCACGACCTCATCGACCGCGTGACTGCCGCGGTCGCCGACGGCGGCGACGATGTGGCCGCCCGCTTCGTCAACGCGGTCGACGCGATCGTGCTCAACATGACGCACCGCGCCAAGCGATCGGCGCTCGATTCCGAGGTGCGACATATCTCCGCCGGCAATCGACGGACCTACGCCGCGACACGCAAACGCCTCGAAACGATCATGCTCGGTCTGGTTCGCGACGGTGCGGATTCGCAGGTGTTCGACGTCGACGACACCGAGGAGACCGTGCGGGCTCTTCTCGGTATGTGTCAGTCCGTCGCCCGCTGGTACCGACTCGACGGCCCGTTCACGCCGGACGAGGTAGCCCGTCGTTACACGGTGCTCGCACTGCGCATCGTGGGATACGCCCCTGAGACTCCGGGAGACAAACGCAGATGAAGCGCACTTTGTTCGAAGCCGATCACGAGGCGTAGCGGGGGACGGTGCGTGAGTTCCTCGCCCGCGAGGTGGAACCGAAATACGAACGGTGGGAGGAAAACCGGCTCATCGATCGTGCCGTGTACCCGTCGGCGGGAGCGGCAGGAATCCTGGGTCTCGGAGTGCCGGACGAATTCGGCGGGTCGGGCGTGACCGACTACCGATTCCGCCATGTCGTGCAGGAGGAGATCGCCCGAACCAACACCACTTCGTTCGGCGCGACGCTGGCGCTCCAGGACGACATCGCGATCCCGTACGTGGCGCATCTGGGGAACGAGGAGCAGAAAGCCCGATGGTTGCCGCGCATGGCCGCCGGCGAACTGATCGGCGCGATCGCCATGACCGAGCCCGGCGCAGGCTCCGATCTTCAGGGCGTCAAGACCACGGCGGTGCGCGAGGGCGACGAGTGGATCATCAACGGCCAGAAGACGTTCATCACCAACGGTATCCACTCCGATCTGGTGATCGTGGTGTGCCGCACGGATCCCGGCGCGGGGTCGCGGGGGTTCTCGCTGATCGTCGTCGAGCGGGACACTCCAGGTTTCAGCAGGGGACGCAAGTTGCACAAGGTGGGTCTCGCCGCGCAGGACACGGCGGAACTGGTATTCGAGGATGCTCGGGTGCCGGCGGAGAACCTGCTCGGTACGGAGGGTCGCGGATTCGTCCACCTCATGGAGAATCTTCCGCTCGAGCGGATCGGTATCGCGGTCTCGGCGGTCACCGCCGCACGTGCAGCCTACGAGTGGACCGCGTAATATGTGTTCGAGCGCAAGGCATTCGGCAAGCCGATCGGCGACCTGCAGAATACACGTTTCGCACTCGCCGAGATGCTCACCGAAATCGAGATCACCGAATCGCATGTGGATCGATGCGTCCTCGCGCTCAACGCCGGGGAACTGACCCCGGTCGACGCGTCGAAAGCCAAGTGGTGGGCCACCGAACTGCAGAAACGCGTCGTCGATCGGAGTGTTCAACTGCACGGCGGTTACGGCTACATGATGGAGTATCCGATCGGCCGCGCCTATGTGGACGCCCGGATCCAGACCATCTACGGCGGCACGACCGAGGTCATGAAGGAGATCATCGGCCGTGACATCGCGGCCCGATTCACGTAATCCACAGCTTCGCGTCATCCCACGACGGGGGAGGATCTCCATGTTCGATCTGACAGGTACACGTGCGCTGGTGACCGGCGGTTCGGCCGGACTCGGTCTCGGGATGGCGCGGGGTCTCGCCCGGGCCGGTGCCGACGTGGCGCTCTGGGGTCGCGACACAGCCAAACTCGCGCGGGCGGCCGACGAGTTGACCGGTCTCGGCGTCCGGGTGACGACGCGCTCGGTCGACGTGTCGGACGAGCAGGCCGTGGTGGTCGGTGTCGCGGCGGTGGTCGACGAACTCGGCGGGCTGGACACGGTGGTCGTGAACGCGGGAATCGGTGCGACGCTGCAGAAGTTCCACGAGTCGTCGACGGAGCAGTACCGGAAGGTCATGGGCACCAATGCCGAGGGTGCGTACTTCACGTTGCGTGAGACGTCGAAGGTGCTGGTCGATCAAGGCACCGGCGGGTCGGTGATCGTGACGTCGAGTCTCGGAGCGGTGCAAGGGGCGGGACGCAACCAGGCGTACGGCGCGAGCAAGGCCGCGGTGCTCGCTCTCGCCAACGGGTGCGCCGTCGAACTCGCGCGCTACGGGATCCGGGTCAACAGTGTGCTGCCGGGCTGGATCGCGACCGACATGACCGGGCCGCTGCAGGAATCGGATGTGTTCAACAGCAACGTCATTTCCCGCGTGCCGCTCGGACGTTGGGGCCGGCCGGAGGATTTCGAGGGAATCGCCGTGTATCTCGCGAGCGACGCATCCTCGTTCCAGACGGGCAGTGCCACGGTCATCGACGGCGGCTACAGCATGTTCTGATCGCTTCGATCGAAGGAACGAGGCGGCGGGCCGATCAGGCTACGGTGAGGCGCATGGACGTCCGCCGCCGCGTCACCGAAGCCCGGGTGGCCCGTTTGGCCACCGCAGACGGGTCCGGCGAACCCCACCTGGTCCCGATCGTGTTCGCCCTCGACGGCGATGCGATCCACACCTGCGTCGACGACAAGCCGAAGACCACCCGGCAACTACGGCGCCTCGCCGACATCGCAGCGAACCCCCGCGTGAGCGTGCTCGTCGACCACTACAGCGACGACTGGTCGCAGTTGTGGTGGATTCGCATCGACGGCATCGCCACGGTCCACTCCGCGGATACCGACGCGGGCGCCATCGGCCTCGACGCACTGGTACGCAAGTATCCGCAGTACCGGGCGAAACGCCCACCGGGACCGGTGATCACCATCGATCGACTGCGTTGGCGAGCCTGGTCGGCGTGACACCGGCCGGTAGTCGATGGTGCGGGCCGCCGGCCGTCCGTAGCCCGAGTCCTACGATGGGTCGATGTCCGATTCCCCCGAGAAACTCATCCGTGTCAGCGCGGTCGTGCTCCGCGATGCCGACGGGCAGGTGCTGACGGTGCGGAAGCGCAACACGTCCAGGTTCATGCTTCCCGGGGGTAAGCCCGAACCCGGTGAGTCGGCAGCCGAGGCTGCGGTGCGTGAATGCGCCGAAGAGGTCGGGGCGACGCTCGACCCGGCTGCGCTCCGGCCGATCGGGGTCTTCCTGGCGGACGCGGCGAACGAACCGGGCTGGAAGATCGAGGGGACGGTGTTCGAGCACCCCTTCGTCGGCGTCGTGGGGATCGCGTCGGAGATCGAGGAGATGCGGTGGCTCGATCCCGCGCGTCTGCCGCTGCCCGGCGATCTGGCGCCGCTGCTCGAGCACTTCGTTCTTCCGGCGATCGCGCGCTGACGTTCCTTCAGGCAGCGGAAGTCGCATTACCGGTTCGGTATTGCGCGGTTCTCGCGATTCGGGGAATGTGGGCGGCACAGGAATTGCATGCACGCTCGTAGCAAAGGACTTTTCATGGCGCTCACCGCTCTGCTCGAACTCGAATTCAAGGACGACGCACTCGACGACGCGAAGACGGTCATGGACCGTGTGCTCGGCGAGACCCGCGCGTTCGACGGTTGCGAAGGCATCGAAATCCTGGTGGACCAGGCGAACGAGGCGCATTGGGTCGTCGTCGAGAAGTGGCGTTCGGCCGAGCACGACGCCGCCTACCGCAAGTTCCGCGCGGGCGAGGGTGCCATCACCGATCTGGGTCCGTTGCTGGCGGGAGCGCCGAAGCTCACGCAGTTCACGACCCTCTGATACATCCCGCAACGAGAACAGCGTGGCACGCCCGGGCGTGCCACGCTGTCGTCGTTTCGGACCGGGGACCGGTCGCCGCTCCGTGGGCGGCTAGAGCGCCAGGCGCTTGCGGGCCGCGGCGTATTCGTCGGCGAGACGCTCGACGACCCGGGCGGTGGGGGCGACCTCGCCGATGACGGCGATGCCCTGCCCGGCTCCCCAGATGTCGCGCCACGCCTTGGCGGTGCCACCGGGTTCGCTCTTGTCGTCACCGAGGTTCATCGCGGACGGATCCGAGGTGGCGAGGTTGTCGGGGTCCATGCCCGCACGGCTGATGCTGCCGCGCAGGTAGTTGGCGTGCACCCCGCTGAACAGGTTGGTGTAGACGATGTCGGAGGCCGACGAGTCCACGAGCATCTGCTTGTACTCGTCCTGGGCGTGCGCTTCCGTCGTCGCGATGAACGCCGACCCGATGTAGGCGAGGTCCGCGCCGGCCGCCTGCGCCGCGAGGATCGAGTTGCCGTGCGCGATGGCGCCCGACAGCAGCAGCGGTCCGTCGAACCAGGTGCGGATCTCCTGCACGAGAGCGAACGGCGACTGCGTTCCGGCGTGTCCACCGGCGCCTGCGGCGACGGCGATCAGACCGTCGGCGCCCTTCTCGATCGCCTTCTTCGCGTACCGGTTGTCGATGACGTCGTGCAGGACGATGCCACCGTACGAATGGATCGCGTCGTTGACGTCGGTACGCGCGCCGAGCGAGGTGATGACGAGCGGCACCTTGAACTCGACGATCGTCGCGAGGTCTTCTTCGAGGCGGTCGTTGGACCGGTGCACGATGAGGTTCACCGCGTACGGAGCGGACGGCGTCTCGGGGTTGGCGGCGTCGTACTCGGCGAGTGCCTCGGTGATCCGGGTGAGCCACTCACGCAGTTGCGACTGCGGACGGGCATTGAGCGACGGGAACGACCCGACGACACCCGCGGTGCACTGCGCGATGACGAGATCGGGGTTGGAGACGATGAACATCGGCGACGCCACGACGGGCAGACGCAGACGATCCTCCAGGATCGACGGCAGACTCATATACGAAAACTCCTGTGTGTGGGTGGATTCAGGCTTGTTCTAGTTGTGCCGCCATGCGGGGGATCAGTGCTTGCAGGCCCTTCACGGGGCGGATCATGACTTTGAAGCGGACGATCCGGTCCCGGTCGTCCCATTCGATCAGGTCCACACCGTTGACGTGGACGCCGTCGAGATCGGCGACGAACTCGAGCACTGCCGAATTCGGGCCGTACCACTCGCCGACGTAGCGGAATCCGGTGTCGTCACCGAATACGGTCAGCGCGGCGCGGAGGTAGGCGATCGTCTTCGCCTTGCCCTCCTGCGGAGTGAACACCGCGGGGGAGAGGAAGACGGCGTCGTCGGCGACGAGAGTGTCCAGTGCCTCGAGGTCGTTCGTCTCGATCAGCCGATGCCAACCGGCGATCACGGCAGGGCAGGCGGGATGCGTCACGTCGGTTCGCCTCTCGGTGGGGGTCGGGTCCGAGCGTAGGTCCGGCACGCTAAACGGTCAAGAGTGACTGTTCGTCGCCGTCGTCGCGGAAGTCTCGGGCGTTGCGGAAAGGGTGTCATCCGGGTGCCGGTCCCGTCCGGTGCGGTCGCGGAGGCTAAGGTACGACGGGGCGGCGCGTGTCGCGTGCCTCGTCGTGACATCGAAAGTGGAGGTAACCGGGATGTTTGAACTCTTCGGCATGATCGTCGTCGTGCTTACGATCGCTGTCGTGTCCGTCGGCACCCTGATCCTGCTCGTGATCTCGACGATCAACCCGCATTTCATGCAGCGCAAGGCCAAGAACGCGAGCCTGGTCGAGGCCGACGCGCGCCGGGCCGAGTAACCACCCCGGGAGACCGGCCGGAGAGCGCCTACCCCCAGCCCAGCTGGTGGAGGCGCTCTTCTTCGATTCCGAAGTAGTGGGCGATCTCGTGGACCACCGTGACCAGCACCTCGTGCACCACGTCGTCGTCCGTGTCGCAGATGTCGAGAATCGCGTCCCGGTAGATCGAGATCGTGTCCGGTAGCGACCCGGCGTAGTGACTGTCGCGCTCGGTGAGCGCAATCCCCTGATACAGCCCCAGCAGTTCCGGTTCCTCGTCGTGCCTCGGCTCGACGAGCACCACCACGTTGTCGATGGCGCGTGCCAGTTCGACCGGGATCTCGTCGAGTGCCTCCGAGACGAGCTCTTCGAAATGCTCGTCGCTCATCCGGACGCCCATTACCGCCCCGGCAGGGGGAAGGCGCCGGGCAGCGGGTTCGGCAGCGACCTGCCGTCCGGCAACGGCTCGGGCGCCACCGGCGGCTGGCCGTCGATGAGGATGTCGCCCTTCGCGCTGCCGGTGATGGACGCGAAGCCGCCGCCCTCGACCTGCTTGCCGATCGAACAGTTGACCTTGCGGCTTCCGGCGATCCAGCTGTCGTATCCCAGGTTGTCCCAGAACAACGTGAGCGTCTTGTTGCGGAGCGCATCGGGATTGCCCAGGTACTCACCGACCAGCCGCGTGCACGTTTCCTCGAGGTATCGGTCCTGATCTTCGATGCTCGGAAGACCCTCGGGGAATTGCGACGACAGATCGACGGTGGCGACCACTTCGAATGCGTGCGGTTTCGCGCAGTCGACCGGGTCGGCCGGGATGCCGTTGTTGATGCCGATGCAGACTCCGACGTCCCACGCGCGCGACTGGTCCTGATCGGCCACCCGTCCCTGGACGGGGAGGAGATTGCCGGTCGTCGACGAGAACTGCAGGCCACACCGCAGCGTTCGTTCTCCCGCGGCCCAGCCGGCCTCGCCGGGATTGATCAGCCCGACGCTGAACTTGCCCACCGGGTCGAATCGGTCCTCGAGGTAGTCCATGGCCGCCGGGACGCAGAGTTCGTCGCGCAGGGCGGTGAACCGCATCACCGACGGGAACCGCGAGCCCGGTCCCCACTCGGCACCCGGGTAGTTGCTCAGGTCGATGTCGGCGACCACCTCGAACAGGTGCGTCTGCTCGCAGTCGACCTTGGTGAGATCACCGGCGTCGAGGGCGGTCCAGGTGAGGCAGTCACCCGTCGCCGCTGTTCCGAACGCTTCTCCCGCCACCGCTCCGGTGGTCGCGACCTTGCGTCCGCTGTCACCGGTTCCGTCGCTCGAGCCCTCGAAACCGGCCACGACGAAGCTCGCGACTGCCGCGAGCACCGCGCCCACCGCGACGAATATCAGCGCGCGTCGGGTCAGCCTCGCGGAAGGCGGACGTCGTTCGGGCTGCTGCTTACGTTCTTCGGCCATCACGGTCCATCATGCCCGTTCGCGCGGCCGGCGGTAGCGTCGGATCATGACCGAACAGCCTATAGATCCGCAGATTCTCGAGATTGCCCAGCATATGTTCGCCGCCGCGCGCGCCGGCGACGCCGCCACGCTCGCCGAGTACATCGACGCGGGTGTGCCGGCGAATCTCACGAATCAATCCGGCGACACGCTGGTGATGCTCGCGGCGTACCACGGTCATGCGGATGCGGTTCGGGTCCTGGCCGAGCGTGGTGCCGACCTCGACCGGCTCAACGACAAGGGTCAGTCGCCGCTCGCCGGCGCTGTGTTCAAGGGTTCCGACGAGGTCGTCCGAGTTCTTTCCGAGGCCGGTGCAGATCCCGCCCTCGGGCATCCCACTGCGATCGATACGGCCAAGATGTTCGGGCGCGACGAATACCTTGGCCTGTGGCAGCGGTAGGCTTCACCCCGTGATCGACCTCAAGTTCCTCCGCGAGAATCCCGACGTCGTCCGTGAATCGCAGCGCACCCGCGGCGAAGACCCCGGCCTCGTCGACACCCTGCTCGAGGCCGATACGGCCCGCCGCGCCGCGGTGCTCGCCGGCGACAACGCCCGCGCCGAGCAGAAGGCGCTGGGCAAGAAGGTCGGCCAGGCCTCTCCCGAGGAGCGGACCGCGCTGCTCGAGGGTGCGAAGGAACTGGCCGCGAAGGTCAAGGAACTCGAAGTCGAGCAGAACGCGGCCGAACAGACGCTCGAGCGCGCACACCTCGCGATCTCCAACGTCGTGGAGGGCGCACCGGCCGGTGGCGAGGACGATTTCGTCACCGTCGAAACCGTCGGCGATCTCCCCACCTTCGACTTCGAGCCCAAGGATCACCTTGCGCTGGGTGAGTCGCTGGGGCTGATCGACATGGAACGCGGCGCCAAGGTGTCGGGCGCGCGGTTCTACTTCCTCACCGGCTACGGTGCGCTGCTCCAGCTCGGTCTGCTGCAACTCGCCGCGCAGAAGGCCACCGCGAACGGCTTTACCATGATGATCCCGCCGGTGCTGGTGCGTCCCGAGGTCATGCAGGGCACCGGATTCCTCGGGCAGCACGCCGACGAGGTCTACCACCTCGAAGAGGACGACCTGTACCTCGTCGGTACCTCCGAGGTGCCGCTGGCGGGCTACCACTCGGGCGAGATCCTCGACCTGGAGAAGGGGCCGAAGCGGTACGCGGGCTGGTCCTCGTGCTTCCGCCGCGAGGCCGGCAGCTACGGCAAAGACACCCGCGGCATCATCCGCGTCCACCAGTTCGACAAGGTGGAGATGTTCGTCTACTGCAAGCCCGAGGACGCCGTGGCCGAGCATCAGCGGCTGCTGTCGTGGGAGCGCGAGATGCTCGCCTCGATCGAAGTGCCGTACCGGATCATCGACATCGCCGGTGGCGACCTGGGTTCGTCGGCGGCACGCAAGTTCGACTGCGAAGCGTGGGTTCCCACCCAGGAGCGCTACCGCGAGCTCACCTCCACCTCGAACTGCACGACGTTCCAGGCCCGTCGCCTCAACATCCGTTACCGCGACGAGAACGGCAAGCCCCAGACCGCGGCGACCCTCAACGGGACGCTCGCGACCACTCGGTGGCTCGTCGCGCTGCTCGAGAACCACCAGCAGGCCGACGGGTCGGTCAAGGTTCCCGCTGCGCTCGTTCCGTTCGTCGGCAAGGAAGTGCTCGAACCCGTCGTCTGAGCTTGGAGCGCACCTCCACATTTCGGGGATGAAGTTTGTTTTATCCCCGTAAACAAGCCGGAAGTTTCGAAACCGGCTTAGTATCGGCCAATGGAGAAAGTGTTGGTCGTGTACGGCACTCGTCCTGAGGCGATCAAGATGGCGCCGGTGGTCGCCCAGTTGCAGCGCTCGGCGACCCTCGAGCCGATCGTGGTCGTCACCGGACAGCACCGGGCGATGCTCGACCAGGTAAATGCCCTGTTCGGGATCCGGCCCCGATACGACCTCGACGTCCTCGAACCACGCCAGCGCCTCGAGGACGTCACGTCGAGGGTGCTCTGCGGGGTCTCCCGCATCCTCGCGGACGAGAAACCCGCCGCCGTCCTGGTCCAGGGCGACACCACCACGTGTTTCGCGGCAGCCCTCGCCGCGTTCTACGGCCGGGTGCCGCTCGTGCACCTCGAGGCCGACCTGCGCACGGGCGACCCGACGAACCCGTTCCCCGAGGAGATCAACCGCCGGCTCACGTCGCACCTCGCGTCCCTGCACCTGGCTCCGACACCGACGTCGTGTGCCAATCTCCTTGCCGAAGGCATATCCCGCGGGAGCGTCGTCGTCACCGGCAACACCGTCATCGACGCCCTGCACCATGTGATTTCGCAGGATCTCCCACCCGTCGACGAGGCTCTCGCGCGGGTACTCGGAGAACCCCTGGTGCTCGTCACGGCGCATCGTCGCGAATCGTGGGGTGAGCCCATGGCGAATTCCGCCCGTGCGATCGCGACCCTCGCGCGGCGATTCCCACACTCGACGTTCCTGCTTCCCGCACACCTCAACCCGGTGGTCCGGGAAGTGCTGCTCCCGCCGTTGGCCGGCCTGCCGAACGTCGTCGTCACAGAACCCTTGTGCTACAGCGACTTCGCACGTGCGATGGACAGCGCCCGGGTGGTGCTCACCGACAGCGGAGGAGTTCAGGAGGAAGCGCCCAGCCTCGGGAAGCCGGTGGTCGTGATGCGTGAGACCACCGAGCGTCCCGAAGCCGTCGCGGCGGGCACCGTGGAACTCGTCGGTACCGACGAGCACCGGATCGTCCGCGCGGTGTCGCGTCTGCTCACCGATTCCGACGCGTACGACGAGATGGCCCGGGCGGTCAATCCCTACGGTGACGGACGTGCCGCAGCGCGATCCGTCGACGCGATCGAGAGTTTCTTCGGAAAGGGCACGCCCCCCGACGAATTCGTGCCGGTCTCGGTCGCTCGCAGTTTCTGAGCAGGCCGGGTTCGCCGGAAGGTGACGAACCCCGGCCACTATGTCAGCGCCACAGGCCCCTGGTGTCGTACACGACCTTGCCGGCGAGAAGACTGCGCGAGAGCGACTTGAACTGATCGTGATCGACCAGTTCGATGACGATGTCGGCGGCCGCGATCGCCTCCCGGCACCGTGACATGCGGACCCGCTCGTACCCCTGCAGGGTGTCGGGAACTTCCGGCACGAACGGATCGACGAGCAGGATCTCCACGTCCGGAAGCGCTTTCGCGATCAGCTCGACGACTTGCAGCGCCGGGCTCTCGCGGATGTCGTCCACATTGGCCTTGAACGTCAGGCCCAGGCAGGCGATCGTGGGATCGCGGAACCGCGCACACTTGTCGATCGCCTGCTGGGCAACGTAATTGGGCTTGGAATCGTTGACCTGGCGAGCAGTCCGGATGAGCTTCGCCGCCTCCGGTGCGGCACCGACGATGAACCACGGATCCACCGCGATGCAGTGACCGCCCACTCCGGGACCGGGATTGAGGATGTTCACCCGGGGATGCCGGTTCGCGAGCCGGATCACCTCCCACACGTCGAGTTCGAGTTCGTCCGACACGTAGGACAATTCGTTGGCGAACGCGATGTTGACGTCGCGGTAGGCGTTCTCGACGAGCTTGGCCATCTCTGCGCTCGCGGCGTCCGTCAAGCAGATCTCTCCCTGACAGAAGATCCGGTAGATCGACGCGGCGCGCTCGGCGCAGGTGGTGGTGATTCCCCCGACCACTCGGTCGTTGGTCACCATTTCCACCATGATCCGGCCGGGGAGCACACGTTCGGGACAGTGCGCGACATGCACGTCCGCCAATCCCTCGTCGGCGTGTGGCAGGTGCAGATCGGGTCGTCGCTCGGCGATCCAGCGGCTGACCTGCTCGGTGGTGCCGGGCGGCGATGTCGATTCGAGAACCACGATCTCGCCGCCGCGCAACTGCTCCGCGACCTGCTCGGCTGCCGTCCGCACGTACGACAGGTCTGCGGTGTGGTCGGCGTTGAACGGCGTGGGAACCGCGATGATGTACGCGTCGGCGTGCGGCACGGTGCTGCTGGTGTGCAGCATGTTCGACGCGACGGCACCGCGCATCGCCGCTGCCAGGTCGGGTTCGGAGAAGGGAGCCTCGCCCTGCGAGACCGCGTGCACGATGCGCGGATCGATGTCGACACCCGTCACGTCGACACCCCGGGTCGCGAGCATCACGGCGGTGGGCAGGCCGATGTAACCGAGTCCGACGACAGCGACACTTCCGGTGAACAACTCAGCCATGGCGTTCCCTCACGATCGGTAGATGCCGGGGTTCTTCGTCGTGGGCGCGTTCGTAGGGCGGCGTGTGCCGCACGAGTTCCGTGAGCGCCATAACGACGAAGCGGGTGTTCGTATGCAGGTACCGACGCCACATGCGCCGGGGTTCCTGGAGGAGTCGGTAGGCCCATTCCATGCCCAGTCGCTGCCACGCTCGGGGAGCGCGTTTCGTGAATCCGGCGAGCACGTCGAACGAACCACCTACTCCGTGCCGCAGCGGAACGCCGAGGTCGGCTTCCCAGCACCGGAGGAAGTTCTCCTTGTGAGGCGAGGGCATGCCGATGAAGAGCATGTCCGCACCCGACTCACGGATATCGCGGACGATGTGGGCGCAATCGTGGATGTCGAAGTATCCGTGGTGGTGCCTTGCGCTGCGCCTGGACGTCGCTCATCGCCTCGGTCTTCGACAGCAGAACCGCGGGACTCGTCGCCGCGGCGACATCTGGCCTCCTCCTGCTCCACGCGTTGAGCAACGTGCCCGAGGCGATGCTGCAACGGGAGTTCAGCGTGCGCCGCCGTCTCCTCGTCGGTCCGCTCGTCGCCGTGACCTACGCGGTCGTCGCGGTGGTACTCGCCGCACGGGGCTGGGGTGTGTGGAGCATGGTGATGGGCACCTACGCGTCGTACGTCGCGCCCGTCGTCTCGGTGTGGCTGATCTCGAGTTGGCGTCCGGGTTCCGGACGCGCCTCGATCGCGATGTGGCGGACGCTCGCCCGCTACGGGGCACCACTCGTATTCGGGATGATCGGATCGCGGGTGCAGAACGCGACGGAAGCGGTCGTGCTGGGCCGCGGATTGAGCCCGACCGACCTGGGCCTCTTCCGGTACGGGCAGCGCATCGCGCGGATCCCCACCATGGCGATCATCGAAGTCGGTTCGGTCGCCCTGTTTCCCGCCTTCTCGCGCATCGCCGGCCATCTCGACAGGCTCGTCCCCGCATACCTGAGGGCATTGCAATGGGCGATCGTTCTCGCCGCGGCGTGCTCGGGCCTGATGATCGCCGTCGGTCCGCCCGCAGTCGTCGTCGTGCTCGGTGAACCGTGGCGCGGTGTCGGTCCCGCAGTGGTCGCGTTGGCGGGCCTGAGCCTGGGCCGGGCGTGCATCTGCGTGAGCGAGGAGATCATCAAGGGGAGAGGCCGCACCGGTCTGCTCAACTGGTACACCGTCAGTGAAGTAGGCCTGGGACTCGGGTTGCTGTTGGTACTCGTCGGCCCCTTCGGTCTGGTGGGCGCGGCACTGTCGGTGTCCCTCACCTCGATTCTGGTGGGGATCGTCGTCCTCGCGTTGACGATGCGCGTGATCCCGGTGTCGGCTCGGGCGATCTGCGGGGCCGTGCTTCCGCCGCTGCCCGCTGCCGCCCTGGCCACGCTCGCACTTTGGTTTCTCGAAACCGGTGTCATGCACACCGATTCGCGTCCGCTCCTGGTGGCCGTGGCGTGTCTCGTCGTGGACGTGGTGGTCTTCGGAATTGTCTACGTGCTCCTGCTGACGGTGTTCGCGCGGCCCGTGGTGTTCGACGCGGCAGACCTTCTCGTGCGCATCGTCCGCTCCCGGCGACGCGCGGACGCCGTCCCGTCGCCGAGCGTCACCGTCCCGTTCCGAGATCCCGAGGAGTGAACATGTTTTCACGCAGCGGAATTCGCCCGAAGCGCCGCCCCGGCTGTCCGACGCTGATTGCGGTGTCGCGGGCGGGGCCGGTGGTCCGGTTGAGGCCTCTCCAGTTCTCGGATTTCGGCCGGTGGCGCAGTATCCGCCTGCGCGACCGGGAGTACATCGAACCGTTCTGGGCGTCGAGCGCGGTCCCGTGGGAGCAGCGGCACACCGAAAAGCTTTGGGTACGTGAGTGTCTGCACCTGCGACGGGCATCCCACAGTGTCGGGTTCGCCATCGAGGTGGACGGGTTGTTCTCGGGACAGTGCACGTTGACAGACCTGGACCCCGACGCGCGCTCGGCAGAATTGGGGATCTGGATCGACTCCGCCTACGCGGGCATGAATGTCGGTGTCCTGGCCGGAGCGATGGTCCTCGATCACGCTTTCGGGGCGCTGGGCCTACACCGCATCACCGCGCCGATCAGCAGTGACAACGAACCCGCAGCCCGGGCAGCGCGCCGGTGCGGCCTCGCCCACGAGGCGACGATGCGTGCGTATTTCGACGCGGGTGGCAGTCCCAAGGACCACGCCCTGTGGGCCGTGACCGCGGCGAGTGCGCCCCCCGGCGGCTTCGCGGTCCCCTGGTCGATGCCCGGCACGGCACCGCGGGGACGGCCACGGCCAGCGAAAGACCGCCTGCCTTCGGTCGCGGCGGTCGTCGCGACCGCACGTTTCCTCGCCGGTTCGGTGAAGGGACGGGTGCGCTCGCGTCCATCCGCCCGTGTGCCGGGGTCCGGCGTCGGACGTCTCGGCAACGACAGCACATTCGCCCTGACACCGGTCTCCCCGCGGGACTCTCTGCACCACCGGAACGGGCAGTCGGCCTCGCGTGGTCGCTCTCTGGCGCGGCGAGGGTGCGGCGGAGCCATCCCCCCGGCCGACCTCCGCTCGGGTCGTGCACTGGCATTCCGGGTCCTCGTCGACGGCATCGCGGTGGGCCACGTCGCTCTCGAAGGCCTCGACGCCGTGCGCGGCAACGCCGCCCTCCGCGTCGAATCGGAGACGCACGAACCGCACGCCGCCCTCGCCTCCGCGACGAGGACGCTGATGCTGCACGGATTCCGCGATCTCGGTCTGCGCAGGATCCAGACGGAGATCGATCCCGACGATTCGGTCGCGGCGTCGTTCGTCGTCGCCGCCGGTCTGGAATTCGAAGGGCGCATGTCCGGGATCAGGACGGAGACCGGGGGACCTCGACTCGGACGACGGGTGTGGGTTCCCGGGGCCGCAGAAACACAGGGCATCTCGGTGCGGTGCCGCACCGGTACGACGGAAGGGTCGTGTGATGACCGGGAGCAGGACGTCGCCGGAAGTCGAATCGGTACCGGGTGCCAGAACCTTCGAGCGCTCGGTGCGGATGCAGCGACGCCTGCACGACGTGGTGCCCGGCGGCGCGCACACCTATGCACGCGGACCGGACCAGTATCCGGAGTTCATGACACCGATCCTCACGCACGGTGCCGGTGCGCACGTGTGGGACGTGGACGGCAACGAGTACGTCGAGTACGGGATGGGACTGCGTGCGGTCACGCTCGGGCACGGTTACCCACCGGTCGTCGAGGCGGTCGCCGATACGATCCGGCGGGGAACGAACTTCAGCCGCCCCACCGAACTCGAACTCTCCGCTGCCGAGGATTTCCTCGAACTCGTTCCCGGCGCGGACATGGTGAAGTTCGCGAAGAACGGGTCGGATGCCACGACCGCGGCGGTGCGCCTCGCCCGGGCGGTCACCGGACGCGACCACATCGCGGTGTGCGACCACCCGTTCTTCTCGGTCGACGACTGGTTCATCGGCGGCACCGCGATGAACGCGGGGATACCTGCTGCCACAGCGCAACTCACCGGAAGGTTCCGATACGGCGACCTGGCGTCGCTCGAGGAGGTTCTGGCCGAACGGCCCGTCGCGGGTGTGGTCCTCGAGGCCGCGACCGCCACCGTGGAACCTCCTCCCGGCTTCCTCGAAGGGGTGCGCGCGCTGTGCGACCGCTACGGCGCGCTGATGATCCTCGACGAGATGATCACCGGGTTCCGCTGGTCCGAGCACGGTGCGCAGAATCTCTACGGTGTCCGCCCCGACCTGTCGTGCTGGGGCAAGGCCATGGGCAACGGGTTCCCGATCTCGGCGCTGGCGGGAAAGCGCGAGTACATGGAACTCGGCGGGCTCCGGACCGCGTCGGACCGGGTCTTCCTGCTGTCCACCACGCACGGTCCGGAAACGGCATCTCTGGCGGCGTTCCGGGCGGTGGTGCGCGCCTACCGCACCGGCGACCCGATCGGCCGGATGGAGGCGGCGGGCCGGATGCTCGCCGACGCGGTGAACACGGCTGCCGCAGAGTACGGAGTGGGAGAGTTCGTCCGCGTGCACGGCAGGCCGTCGTGCCTGGTGTTCGCCACCTGCGACCGGGAAGGCCGGCCCTCCCAGCCGTATCGCACCTTGTTCCTGCAGGAGCTGCTGGACCGGGGCGTGCTGGCGCAATCGTTCGTGGTGTCGGCAGCGCACACCGACGACGACATCACCCGTACCGCCGAGGCGGTCGCGGGTGCGCTCGGTGTCTACCGCCGTGCGCTCGAGGCGGGAACCGTCGACGGATTGTTGCGAGGACGTCCGGTGGCGCCTGCGCTGCGGCGGCGTGCCGAACCGAGGCAACTGGAACTCTGACCGGCGGTCCCGGCAGCCGAGGGGTTCAGCGCAGAACCAGGCAGGTCGACGACGCGGTGGCGAGCAGTCGCCCGTCGGCGTCGCGCGCCTCACCACGCGCGGTGGCGGTGCGGCGGCCGGTGTACTCGCAGAAACCGTGGACCCGGACGGCGGAATGCCCGGGCTGGATCGGCCGTACGTACCGGACCTGCAGGTCGAGCGTGGTGTACCCGACTCCGGCCTCGAGGGTGCTCGACACGCTCAGTCCCATCGCGGTGTCGAACATCGTCGCGAGTACGCCGCCGTGGACGCTGCCGACGGCGTTGGCGTGGAATTCCCGAGGTTCGATGCACACCTCGACGAACCCCTCGCGGGCATCCGTGACGGTGAAGCCGAGAGTTCGGGCCGTCGGGTGGTGCGGGACGGAACCGTCGATCATCCCGCGCAGGAAGTCGAGTCCGTTCATCTCGCGGTTCGCGGCGGAGGTCGGCGCAGGATCTTCCCAGGTGTAGGTGCGGGTCCGCTCGGGTGAGTTGTCCTCGGTCACCGTCCGACCGTATCGGATGCCGTATTGGGCAGTGACACACGCCGCACCCCCGTGGCACCCTGGGAACATGCGCCGACGACGTTGATCCGAACCGAACGATTCCGTGTCCTGCCGGGCGGTGTCCGCCCGTGCGGTGCTGTACGCCTCGATACGCGACCTCATGCCGTTCTACGGCCTGTACGCCCTGTTCTTCGAGGACCACGGGCTCAGCCCCGGCAGCATCTCCTCGCTGTTCGTCCTGTGGTCGGTGGTCACCTTCGTCTCGGAGGTGCCGTCCGGTGCCTGGGCCGATACGGTGTCGCGCCGAGCTCTCCTCGCCGGGAGCGGAGTCCTGCTCACCGCCGCGTTCACGATGTGGCTCGTGTGGCCGACGTACTGGGGGTTCGCCGCCGGGTTCGCGCTGTGGGGCATCAGCGAGTCGTTGAAGTCCGGCACGTTCGAAGCTCTCGTCTACGACGAATTGGCCGCGCGCGGAGGCGAACACCGCTACGCGGCGGTGATGGGATATGCCGGTGCCGGTGAGATGGTGTGCGTGTTCGTCGCGACCCTGTCGGCGGCTCCGCTGTTCGCGCTCGGTGGTTACGCGCTCGTCGGCTGGGTGTCGGTGGCGATCACCGTCGCCGGCACCCTGCTGGTGTTCACCTTTCCGGCAGCCCCGAAATCGGTCGACGCCGACGAGGTCGAAGGGCCGGGCACCACGTTTGCCGCCCGTTATCTCGCGAGTCTGCGCGCCGGCACCACCGAAGTCCGCACCGACGCCGTGGTGCGTCGCGCGGTCGTCCTGGCGGCTGTGCTGCTCGCGTGCCTCGCGTTCGACGAGTACTTCGGTCTGCTCGCCCGCGAGGACGGCGCGGACACCGACTTCGTGCCGGTGCTCGTGGCGATCACAGTGGTCGGACAGGTCGTGGGTTCCGCCACGGCGGGCCTCGGCGCACGGATGCGCGGCCGGACCATGGGCGCGCTCGTGACGATCGGAGCCCTCGTCCTCGCAGCGGGAGCGCTCGTGGGCGGCGTGGCCGGGTTCGTGGCCGTCGGCGCCGGCTACGGCGCGTTGCACCACACCGCGGTCGTGGCCGAGGCGCGACTGCAGGAGACGATGTCGGGACGTGCGCGCGCGACAGTCTCGTCGGTCGTGGGTCTCACTAGCGAGGTCTTGTCGGTGGCGATATTCGCGGGGTTCGCACTCGGGGCGGTGTGGCTCCCGTTTGCGGTTCTCGTCGCGGCGGCGACGCTTCCTCTCGTCGTGCTGGGAGCGGTGACCGGCCGGGCTCTTCCTCCCGCCGCAGTGGACGAGTCCCCAGTGAACGATTCCGCAGTGGACGACCCACCAACGGACGGCCCCTCAGGAACCCCTTAACTCCTCCACCTACATTTACCGATCATGTATGCCCGTTTTCTCCCAGTTTCCCTGCTTGCCGCCGGCACCGTCCTGATCGGCAGTGGCTCCGTCTTCGCCTACACCGACGACCCGCAGGTCACAGTCGTCGCCGAGACCTCCGACAGCACCGATACGCCGGATGCCGCTGCGGTCGCCGATGCCCGCAGCACCCTCCAGCAGGCCAGCCTCCCGCTCGCACTGCTCAACGGCGGAGTGGGGCAACTCACGGACGGAAGTCGCCAACTCGACGCGGGCGCACAACAACTCGCGGACGGGCTCACGCAGGCACGGGAGGGCGGACAGCAACTCGCGGACGGGCTCGGACAGCTCGAAGGAGGAGTCGGGCAACTCGGGGACGGTGCCACGCAGATCTCGACGGGCGTCGACGAAGTGGTGACCCGGCTCACCGGTTTCGGGGAGATGCAGGGATCGGTGACCGCGCGGCTCTCCGTCGTCGCCGACACCCTCGCGTTGAGCGGCGACCCGGTCTCGGCGGGTACCGCCGGCGAACTGCGCTCCCTCGTCGACACGCTGAACAGCCAGGGCCTGGGACCCGACACTCTCGACCAGCTCGGGCAGCTCCGTGACGGTGCCCGCCAGCTGTCGTACGAATTGACCGACCCCGAAGCACAATTCGTCGCCGGTATGTCCCAGGCAGCCGAAGGCTCCCGGCAGTTGCGCGACGGCCTGACGCAGCTCGACGACGGCGGACGTCAGCTCGTCGACGGCACCGGCCAGCTCGTCGGCGGTGTCGAACCGGTGAGCAACGTCGTGCGGGGGATCTCGGACAACGTGCGCGATGCCACGGGAGCGCTCCCGGCAGGGGGCGCGTCGACGTCCGGTTCCGAGCAAGCCGTTGCAGGAGCACAGAGCAGCGTCGCCGAGAAGCGCTGGTGGCCCTACGCCCTGATCGGAGCGGGCGCCATCGCGCTCGCGGCCGCGGCGCTGCTGCCGGCCGGAGTACGGCCGGCAGCGCGACGGGCGGCGGTGCGCTGATCGGACGGGGCGGTGCCCGTCAGATCTTGGTGCTGCGCAGTTCGTGGCCCTTGGACGTCTTGCATCGCCCCGACTCGAGATCCCACTGCCAGCCGTGGAGGTTGCAGGTGAGCGTGGTGCCGTCCACCACACCGAACTTCGTCAGATCCGCCTTGAGGTGCGGGCACCGGCGCTGGATCTCGTAACCGCCCAGTTCGATCGACGCGGTGTCGTCGTGCGCCTCGGCGAACCAGCCGTCCGCGTACGCGATCCGCTCGTCGGTCAGGCACTTGAAGAACGTGTAGAGGAACTCGTTGTACCCGCCGACGCGCCACGTGGTGAAGCGTGTCGAGAGGAAGATCGTGTTGACCCAGTCCGGCTCGTCGTCGCGCAGCACCGTGCGGACGATCTCCGGCGCGATGCGGAAACCGTAGCGGTACTTGCCTTCTCCCTCGACAGGCTCGCGCACGATGCGCTTGGGGAAGTCGAGCACCACGGTCTCGTCGCCCATCACGAGGCCGACCGGGTAACCGATCCCGTCGCAGATGAGATCGGACTGCGCCATGATCGGCTCGAACTTGGCCTTGAGCGCCGGCAACAGCGGCTCGCCTTCGGCGGGTGCCCACGTGGCCTTCTCAGCGGCGATGACCGGCGCGAACCGCTGTGCCATCTCCTCGATGTAGGCGGCCTTGTTCGTGAAGATCGCCTCGACGTCGTCCTCGGGGATCGGGTGTTCCAGCGTCATCTTCTCGCTCCCGGCGAGGTCGACGACCGAGCCCGGGATCATCAGCAGGCCACCGTCGCGGCCGTTGATGCGCAACTGCTCGAGGAACACCTTCTGGTCGGGGAAGATGTTGCCCTCGTCGCCGTGGTCGTCGTTGAGGTAACGCAATTCGTCGTCGAGGAAGACGGGCGGACCGGCGGACGGGACGATCCAGGTCGCGCCGACCTGCTCGATGTAGCTGCGGCACCGGTCCATGCCGCGCTGGCGCTTCTGCTTGCCGAAGTTGGCCTTCGTCTTCTTCGGGATGTCGTAGACCATCGGATACCAGATGGCGCCCGAGTACTGCAGCAGATGGATGTCGATGTGACCGAACGCGTCGTGCATCGGGTCCATGTCGATCGGCCGCGCGTCGTTCATGTTGAACACGGTGGTCTCGCCGTCCGAGACGACGAGTCCGGAGTCGCCGATGGGACCGTCCGCGGGCGCTCGCATCGCAATGATCATGATGTCGAGTTCGCCCGGTGCGAGGGGAGCGTCGGGCGCATCCCGGATGCCCTCGTTGCTGATCCGGTGCTTGACCGAATCGGTGGTCTCGTAGAACTTCGTGAAACCGAGCGCCTCGAGTTCGCGGCGCAGATCCGGCACCGGGTAATCGGGCAGCAGCACGGTGGCGTCCTTGCGGACGTGCTCGCTCAGCGTCCCGGGATCGAAGTGATCCTTGTGGAGATGCGAGACGTAGAGGTAGTCGACGTCGCCGAGGGCGTCCCAGTCGAGGCTCGTGTTGTCGGGAAACGGCACCCACGACGCGAAGTAAGCGGGATTGACCCACGGATCGCAGAGAATGGAGCCCGCCTCGGTCCGGATGTGGAACCCGGCGTGGCCCACGCTGGTGATCTGCACTCGTTGCCTCCTGACGTGCTGACCTATGTACCTCCAGGGTAAGTGGAGAGGCGATGGAGACGCGCGGCAGCCCGCCCGGGCCACGGGCGCGGCATCGCATCGGCCGCCCGGCTACGCTGGCCGACGTGGAACCCTTCTACCGGACGATCATCGGCGTCGCACGCACCCTGTTCGCAGCCCAGGGACTGAAATTCTCCGTCACCGGGGAGGAGCACATCCCCGCGACCGGAGGTGCGGTCATCGCGATCAACCACACCGGCTACATGGACTTCACGTACGCGGGTCTGCCGGCCCGCCCTGCCAAGCGCTACGTGCGCTTCATGGCGAAGAAAGAGGTCTTCGACAACAAGATCTCCGGGCCGATGATGCGCGCGATGAAGCACATCCCGGTCGATCGCGGTGACGCCGGCGACTCCTACCGCCTCGCAGTCGAAGCGCTGCGTGCGGGAGAACTGGTGGGCGTGTTCCCCGAAGAGACCATCAGCCGCAGCTTCGAATTGAAGAAGTTCAAGACCGGCGCGGCGCGGATGGCCGAAGAGGCAGGTGTGCCCATCATCCCGATGATCCTGTGGGGATCGCAGCGGGTGTGGACCAAGGGCCATCCCAAGCGGCTGGGCCGCACCAATACACCCATCACGATCAAGGTCGGCGCCCCGATCCAGCCCTATCTGCCCGCGTCCGCCATGACCGACGAGTTGCACGCGACGATGGAGCGGATGCTCCACGAGGTGCAGGACTCCTATCACCACGAGCCCGGCGCCTACTGGGTGCCGCGTCGCCTCGGTGGATCGGCGCCCACACTCGAAGAAGCAACCGCCGAGGACGAGCGTGTCGCGGCCGAACGCCGGGCCCGCAAGGAACGCGAGCGGATCGGGCGCGACGGGCCGGGCAGCGACGACCGCGGCGTTTCGGCACAATGACGGAGTGAGTTCACCGCGCCCCAGCCTTGTCGCCACCGATGTCGACGGGACCCTGATCGACAAGTCCGAGCAGGTATCCGGTCGCACGCGGGCCGCGGTGCAGGCCGTCGTCGATTCCGGAACGCCCTTCGTGCTGGCGACGGGGCGTCCGCCGCGGTGGATCGCACCCGTCGTCGATCAACTCGGGTTCGCACCGCTGGCCGTGTGTGCGAACGGCGCCGTGCTCTACGACAGTGCGACCGATCGTGTGCTCAGTGCTGCGGTGCTCCGGTCCGACGAACTCGCCTGGGTCGCCGAGGTGGCCGCCGCGGTGCTCCCGGGTTGCGGCCTCGCCGCCGAGCGTGTGGGGGAGAGCGCCCACGACGCCGCGACGCCACAATTCGTCAGTGCCCCGGGTTACGAACATGCCTGGCTCAACCCCGACAACACCGAACTCGCCGAGCACGAGGTGATCGCCGAGCCCGCCGTCAAGCTGCTCATCCGGCTCGCCGACGCGAGCAGTCGCGAGATGGCCGAGGCGATTGCGCCCAAGCTCCACGGGCTCGTCGACGTCACCTATTCGACGACGAACGGTCTGATCGAGATCTCCGCCGCCGGCGTGACGAAGGCGTCGGGACTGCGTGAACTCGCCCGTCATCTCGAGGTGCCCGACGACCGCATCGTGGCCTTCGGAGACATGCCCAACGACATTCCGATGCTGTCGATGGTCCGCCACGGTGTCGCGATGGAGAACGCGCATCCGGATGCCAAGTCGGTGGCAGACGAAATCACTGCCACCAACGACGAGGACGGTGTTGCTCGGATCCTCGAACGCTGGTGGCAGTGATTCGTTGCTACCGGTAGACCGCGGGACTCAGCCCACGGGCACCGGTTCGGGTGCCGGTTCCGGCGCGGGCGCCGCACCCTCGGGTGCGGGCACTGCGATGTCGGCCGGCTGACCCTGCATCGACTGCTCGTAGGCGTCGTTGTAGGCGCGCAGCACCTTGGTGACGACCCCGGTGGCCTCGTTGAAGATCAGCGAACCGAACTCGAAGTCCGAACGCCACCCGTCCGGCACCCGGTACTCGTCACTGGTGGGCAACCCCAGCTCACCAGTGTCGAGTCCGCTTTCCTGCCACGCCTTGTAGATCTCGCCGAGCACCGTCCACACCCCACCGTTGGGGGAGGAGTAGATGGCGCCGTTGACGAACCGGGCGTGCTCGAATCCGTTCTTCGCGGGCGCGATCGACGACACGGCCGTGCCGAGGCGACCGGCCTCGCCGCCCTCCGCGACCCACTTGCGGGCGAGCGGATTGTTCTCCGCGAGCCGCGTCAGCTCGGCGACCAGCGCCTGCACGTTCTCGACCGTTCCCTCGGTGGAACCGGCCGGCAGCGCGCCGGTGCCGGGGGCCGCGTCGACCGGAGGATTGTTCACGACGATAGGTGCCGGTGCGGACGGGCTGCCCTTGGCGGCGGCTGCGGCGATGTCGCGAATCTTGTTCATCTGGGCATAACCGCCGTCGCCGGGACAGGTGGTGTTGCCGACGTCGCGGTGCGCGAAGATGATCGGCAGATCCACGGCTGCGCCACGCGGGTACGGCGTGAACGACGTGCCCTCTGAGTACATCGTGGTGCGGCCCTTCGGATCGAGACCGGCCGCGGCGAGGCGCCACCCGAGGTAGTTGCCCACGTTCTGCACGGTGACGTCCGGCGGTGCTGCCGTGGAGTAGTCGCCCATCATCGCGATGCCCACGGTGTTCTCGTTGAAACCGCCGGCGTGGGCGCCCTGCACGTTGCGGTCGAGACCGCCCGCACGACCTTCGAAGACCTGCCCGTACTTGTCGACGAGCACGTTGTATCCGATGTCGCACCAGCCGAGTGTCTGCGCGTGGTACGCGTAGATGGCCCGGACGATCCCCGCAGACTCCGCCTTCGAGTAGTTGTTGCTCCCCGCGGTGTGGTGCACAGTGGCACCGCCGAGGGAGTCGTCGTACGTCGTGCTCTGGCAGCGCAGCGATTCGTCGGCACCCCACTGCGACCTGCTGACGACCTTCAGTCCCGAGGTGCCGAGCGGTGCGGCGATGTCGTCGAGCCGGCCGTCGGCCTCGCCGGTGCCCGGGTCGATCAGCACTGCGCTGACGCTCTCGATGGCTGCGGCGACGGGATCCTGGCTGCGCAACGGCTTCGACGAGGAAGCAGGCACGTAGCCGAGTTCCGGTGCGGTCCCGGTATTCTCGGCGACCGGCACCGGTGCCTCGCCCACGGGCGCGGGTGCTTCGGGCGCAGGTGCTTCGGGTGCCGGCGGCACGGGTGCCTCGGCCGGCGGTGCTTCCGCACCGGCGAGGGCGGGTTCGGGACCGGGGCGCGGGGTGAGCAGGACCTGCACCGCGCGGGTGGCCCCCACGAAGATCGGTTCGGTGCCACGACGCGCGTCGCCGGCGGTGTCGTTGCGGCTCGACTCGAGCGGTTCGGTCGCCGACCACGGTCCCCACGAACCGTCGTTGTTCTGCGCCCGGATCAGCGCGTCGGTGGCGGCGATGTCGTCGGCGGCCAGTGCGACGAGGCTGAACGGCGTCTCACGGGTGAGTTCCTTGACCGTGGCGCCGACACGAGCGATGGGACCGCCGTCGGGATCGGGAGCGGTGGTGATCTGTGGAAGCCCGTCGATGATCTCCGCGAGCCCGACGTCGGGCAGGTTGAGCCCGGTCAGTTCCTCGAGCGGGATGATCAGGTCGGGGACGGACGCGAGCACGACTTCCGCGATGTTGGGACTGACGGATTCGACGGAGTCGCTGGTGGCGCGAATCTCCGTCGGTCCCGTGGCGAGTCCGGACACGGCAAAGGGCGTGGCGACGGCCAGGGCGGCGACGGCACCCAGGACGATCGACGGCTTAGGGCGGCGATGCGGCACTGTTTGCAACTCCCTGTTCGTGTAGATCTGCGGACTTCGGACGGCATCCCGTAGGTCGGAATCCTCTATCGCGGACCGCTTTCAGAGAGCGAAATGGCCGCGAATCGGTGCAACTGGTGATGTGCTTGTGGCTGTTGTGACATGTGTTGCTTTGGATCGTCACTCTTGTCACACTAGACCCAGGCAACCTTAAGCCTCAACCTGAGCTTGAGGATCGGTCTGAAATGTCCGATCAGCGGCGATCTACGAGTTGGGCGTCGTCCGAAGCGCGAAAACGAGGGAGCGGAACGCCATGGCACCACAATCCATCGGTCGCAGAGGAAAGTTTCGCCGGAGGCGCATCGTCATCGGGCGGCCTCTGCGCAACGGATGGCGGCCCTCCGTGGCACGTCTCGCGGTGGTCGGGCTCGCTCCGGCCCTGGTCGTCGGCACGGCAGTCGGTGCCGTTGTGCAGCAGAACCGCACCGATTCGCCCGGGGTGGTGGAGGCGGTCTCGGCCGACACTCCGTACACGTTCTCGGGATTCGGTCACGGCCACGGTCGCGGCATGGGCCAGTGGGGGGCCTACGGATACGCCCAGGAAGGCTGGACGGCCGAACGCATCATCGCCCACTACTACGGCGGAACGACGCTCGGCACGATCGACGACTCGATGATCGCGGTGCGCATCACCGGGCAGGACGACCGCTCGCTCGACGTGTACTCCGACACCGGTCTGCGTGTCGCGGGGCAGCAACTGGCGCCCGGCGAGGCTGCTCACCTCACTCCCATTCCGGGGGGCGGTGCGAACGTCGTCGTCACGGCGGGGTGCAGCGGAGAAGTGCTGTGGCAGAGCTCGACCGACGTTCCGTGGGCCGATCCGGTCGACCTCGGTGAAGACCGTCCCGCCGGCGAACACCTCAAGTTGTGCGGGAGCGACACCCCGTACCGCGGAGCCCTCGGCGTGGTGCTCGACGGAGCGGCGGCGCGCACGGTGAACCGCCTGCACGTCGAGGACTACCTGCGGAGCGTCGTCCCCGCGGAGGCGCTTCCCGGCTGGGCCGACAGCGGCGGCGCGGAGGCGCTCCGCGCGCAGGCGATCGCGGCACGCTCCTACGCCCTCGCAGAGAAGCGGAACGAACTCTGGCAGACCTGCGACACCACCGATTGCCAGGTGTACACCGGGTCGGCCGCCGAAGACCCCCGCACCGACGACGGCGTCCGCACCACGCGCGGCACGGTGCTGATGAAGGACGGCGCGGTCGTCCGTAGCGAGTTCTCCGCGTCGACCGGCGGTTACAGCGCCGGTGGCACGTTCCCGCCCGTCGAGGATGCCGGCGACAAGGTCGCACCCAACCGGGCGTGGGCGAAGACCCTCACCGCGGGTGAGATCGGCTCCGCGTTCGGTGTGGGTGAACTCCAGGCGTTCGAGGTGCTCGCCCGCAACAACCTCGGCGCAGACGGTGGGCGGGTGACCCGCGTTCGCGTGGTCGGTAGCGACCGCACCATCGAGACGACCGGTGCCGAGGCCCGCGCCAAGCTGGGTCTGCGTTCGGATTGGTTCACGATCGCCGAAGGTGCGGATCTGCCCGCCCCGCCGACCACCCCGGCCGCCGAACCGGGACCCGAAGTGGCGATCGATCCGTTCGGCAGCGGGAACGGCGCGTCGCCCATCGAAGCGAAGTTCTTCGAACTCGGCGGCGTGGAGGGCGTCCTCGGCACTCCCGTCGGTCCGGAGTTGATGCTGCCCGACGAACTGGGCAAGTTCCGGATCTTCACCGGGGGTGCGGTCGTCTGGACACCGGAACTCGGCGCGCAGGTGATCGACGCGAGTTTCCTGAAGGACTGGCTGCCGAGCACGGGTAGCACCGAGTAGCCGTACGCGAATTCGAGAAGGGGACGGACCTGCCGAGGTCCGTCCCCTTCTTCGTGTCGATTCTTCGTTCGACGGACGGTTGACATTGACGCAACGTCAAGATGCACGCTGGAGAAAGCCGAAGGAGGTGGACGATGCCACGCGAATGGTCGATCCAGGAACTGGCGCGAAGCGCCGGCGTCACCAGTCGCACGCTGCGGCACTACGACGACGTAGGAGTGCTCACGCCGTGCCGCACCGGCAGCAACGGGATGCGGTTCTACGACGCCGACGCACTCGTCCGGTTGCAGCGCATCCTCCTGCTGCGTGACCTCGGTCTGGGACTTCCGGCCATCCGGGAAGTCCTGGACGGGCACGACGACACGACGGCAGCGCTTCGGACCCACCTGGATCTGCTCGAACACGAGCGGCGGCAACTCGAGCGGCGCATCGAAGCGGTGCGCAGCACCCTCGCGAAGACGGAAAAAGGAGAAGAACTCATGGCAGACGAGGTGTTCGACGGTTTCGATCACACGCAGTACCGCGACGAGGTGATCGACCGATGGGGCAAGGACGCGTACGACGACAGTGACCGCTGGTGGCGCGGAATGGGTGAGGGCGAGCGCGGCGACTGGAAGACCCGTGCCGCGGAACTGTCCGCCGACTGGACCGCAGCGGCCGAGGCAGGAGTCGACCCGGCAAGCCCGGAAGCGCGGGAACTCGCCCGCCGTCATGTCGAGTGGCTGTCCTCGGTGCCCGGCACTCCGGGATACGGCACGCCGGAGGGCATCAGCCGCGAGTACGTGCTCGGTCTCGCCGATATGTATGTGGCCGACGAACGGTTCGCCGCGAACTACGGCGGCCCCGAAGGTGCCGCGTTCGTCCGCGACACGCTGCACCGATACGTGTGAACGGAGCGTCCGGTCGGTCCGGTGACGGACCGAACCGGCACGTTCGCGGGCCGGTCGCTTACCCTGGTTCTCCGTGACTGCTGCATCAGCGCCCCAGCCCTCCACCGGTGAGTACGACCTGATCGTCGTCGGCTCCGGATTCTTCGGACTGACGATCGCCGAGCGGGCCGCCACGCAGCTCGGCAAACGAGTCCTCGTCGTCGAGCGCCGCTACCATCTCGGCGGCAATGCGTACTCGGAACCCGAGCCCGAGACGGGCATCGAAATCCACAAGTACGGTGCCCACCTCTTCCACACGTCGAACAAGCGCGTGTGGGACTACGTCAACCAGTTCACCGACTTCACGGGCTACCAGCACCGCGTGTACGCGATGCACAAGGGCCAGGCCTACCAGTTCCCGATGGGTCTCGGACTCGTCTCCCAGTTCTTCGGCCGCTACTTCTCGCCGGAGGAGGCGCGGGCGCTCATCAAGGAGCAGGCCGCGGAGATCGACTCGGCCGACGCGAAGAACCTCGAGGAGAAGGCGATCTCCCTGATCGGCCGGCCCCTGTACGAGGCGTTCGTGCGCGACTACACCGCCAAGCAGTGGCAGACCGACCCGAAGGAACTGCCGGCGGGCAACATCACCCGGCTCCCGGTCCGGTACACGTTCGACAACCGCTACTTCAACGACACCTACGAGGGTCTGCCGGTCGACGGCTACACCGCGTGGCTCGAGAACATGGCGAAGGACGACCGCATCGAGGTCCGGCTCGACACCGACTGGTTCGACGTCCGCGACGAGATCCGCGCCGCGAGCCCCGACGCACCCGTGGTCTACACCGGCCCGCTCGACCGGTACTTCGACGACACCGAGGGCAAGCTCGGCTGGCGCACCCTCGACTTCGAGACCGAGGTACTGCGCGACTGCGGTGACTTCCAGGGCACCCCGGTGATGAACTACAACGACGCCGACGTGCCCTACACGCGCATCCACGAGTTCCGGCACTTCCACCCCGAACGCGACACGTACCCGGCCGACAAGACGGTCATCATGCGCGAGTTCTCGCGGTTCGCGGGTGACGACGACGAGCCGTACTACCCGATCAACACCGCGGAGGATCGCGCGAAGCTCACCGCCTACCGCGAACTCGCCAAGAAGGAAGCCGCCGAGAACAACGTGCTGTTCGGTGGCCGGCTGGGCACCTACCAGTACCTCGACATGCACATGGCGATCGCCAGCGCCTTGTCGATGTTCGACAACGTTCTCGCCCCGCACTTCGAGTCGGGTGCCCCGATCGCCGGTGACGCGTCGTGAGCGCGAGCGAACCGGGCCTGCTCGGTAAAACGCTTCTGCAGCGGATCATCCTGCCCCGGCCGGGCGAACCGCTCGACGTGCGCACCCTCTACCTGGAGGAATCGCCGACCAATGCGCGTCGCGCCCACGCGACCACCCGCACCGCACTGGCGATCGGTGCGGAGTCGGAGGTGTCGCTGTGCACCTACTTCAACGCGTTCCCGGCGAGCTACTGGCGGCGCTGGAGCACGCTGACGTCGGTGGTCCTGCGCCTCGAACTCACCGGCCACGGACGCGTCGATGTGTACCGCAGCAAGGCCGACGCGAGTCGCATCCACGTCACCGGCAGTGAGTTCTCCGACGAGAAGGTCCTCGTCGAACTCGAGACCGACCTCGGTCCGTTCGAGGACGGCGGCTGGATCTGGTTCGACATCACCACAGGCACCGACGTCACGCTGCACTCCGCGGGCTGGTACTCGCCGGTCGAGGCGGAGGGCCGCGCGTCGGTCGCCGTGGGCATCCCGACGTTCAACCGCCCAGCCGACTGCGTGAAGGCACTGCGGGCGCTCGCGTCCGATCCGCTGGTCATGGATGTCGTCGACGCCGTGATCATCCCGGACCAGGGCACCCGCAAGGTGCGCGACGAGGCGGACTTCGCCGAGGCGGCCGCCCCGTTCGGCGACCGGCTCGTCATCCACGACCAGGGCAACCTCGGTGGTTCCGGCGGCTACAGCCGCATCATGTACGAGGCGCTGAAGACCACCGATTCGCCGTTCATCCTGTTCATGGACGACGACATCGAGATCGAACCGGACTCGATTCTGCGTGCGCTGGCTCTCTCGCGTTTCGCGAAGAAGCCGATGCTGGTCGGCGGGCAGATGCTCAACCTGCAGGAACGCAGCCATCTGCACACGATGGGCGAGGTCATCAACCGGGCGAACTTCATGTGGAGTGCCGCGCCGAACGTCGAGTACGACCACGATTTCGCGACCAAGCCGCTGCACGACCGCGAGAACTCGAAGCTCCTGCACCGCCGCATCGACGTCGATTTCAACGGCTGGTGGATGTGCATGATCCCGCGGGTCGTCGCGGAGGACATCGGGCAGCCGCTGCCGCTGTTCATCAAGTGGGACGACGCGGAGTACGGCCTGCGCGCCCGCGCCGCCGGCTACCCGACCGTCACCATGCCCGGTGCCGCGATCTGGCACATGGCCTGGAGCGACAAGGACGACGCCATCGACTGGCAGGCGTACTTCCATCTGCGCAACCGGCTTGTCGTCGCCGCGATGCACATGGACGGCGACGCCAAGGCCCTGGTCCTCGACACCGTCAAGGCCACCGTCAAGCATCTCGTGTGCCTCGAGTACTCCACGGTCGCGATCCAGAACAAGGCCATCGAGGACTTCCTGTCCGGGCCGGAGCACCTGTTCGACCTGCTGCCCCGAGCCCTCGGCGAGGTGCACGCGCTGCGGAAGAACTTCTCCGACGCGGTGGTGCTGCCGTCGTCGACCGAACTGCCGATGGCGTCGGGCGCGGAGGTCGGCGCGGTCGGTCTGCCCGAGGGTGCCGCCGCGAAGGTCAAGCGCCTGGCGAAGGGCGTGCTCCACAATCTCCGTCCGGAGAACGCCGAGCACCACAATCGCCCGCAGCTCAACGTGCCGACCATCGATGCGCGCTGGTTCCTGCTGTCCAAGGTCGACGGTGTGACCGTCACCACCGCGGATGGCCGGGGCGTCGTCTACCGTAAGCGCGACCGAGCACAGGCCCAGGCCCTGCTGAGCGAGGCGCTTCGCCTGCGACGTGAACTTGCGCGCCGGTTCCCCGAAATGAAGCAGCGGTACCGGGACGCGGTTCCCGCCCTGACCAGCAAGGAGGAGTGGGAGCGTGTCTTCGGCGCCGGTAAGTAGCGAGACGAGTTCGCCCGAGTCAGCTCGCGGCCGTTGGAAGAGCACCGACCCCGAGATCCGAATCCTGCAGACCGTGCAGGCTGCCGTCGGCAGCACCCCGGGGGCGATCTCCGCTGCGCGCGGACTGTCGCACTTCGGTGAGCACGCGCTCGGCTGGGTCGCCGTCGGCGGCATCGGAGCCGTGGTCGACCGCAAGCGCCGCCGCCAGTGGGCGAGCGTCGCGGTCGGTGCCGTCGGTGCGCACGCAGCCTCGATCGTCATCAAGCGGGTGGTGCGCCGTCGCCGGCCGTCCGACCCGTCGGTGCAGGTCAACGTGTCGACGCCGAGCAGGCTGAGTTTCCCCTCCTCGCACGCGACGTCCACGACCGCGGCTGCCGTGCTGCTCGCCCGAGTCACCGGGCTACCCTTTCCCGCGGTGCTCGTGCCGCCCATGCTGCTGTCGCGCCTCGTTCTCGGCGTGCACTATCCGACGGACGTCCTGGCCGGCGCGGCACTGGGTGCGGCATCCGCCGCCGTCGTGGTGCGGGCAGAGAAGAAGTTTGGAGAAGGATGAGCGAGGAACCGGCCGCCGTCAAGGAGGCCCCGAAGACCCTGCCCGCGGCGATCGTCAAGGCGATGCGCCCGCGACAGTGGGTGAAGAACGTCCTGGTGCTCGCGGCACCGATGGCTGCGGGATCGGTCACCCAGCTCGACGTGCTGTTGCCGGTCGCGCTCGCGTTCGTCGTGTTCTGCATGGCAGCGTCCGGCATCTACCTGGTCAACGACGCGCTCGACGTCGAGGCCGACCGTGCGCACCCCACGAAGCGGTTCCGGCCGATCGCCGCCGGCATCCTGCCGGTACGCCTCGCATACATGATCGCGGTGGGCCTTCTGGTCGCCTCGATCCTGCTGTCGTTCCTCGCGAACTGGCAGCTCGCGGTGGTCATGGCCGTCTACATCGGCATCCAGCTCGCGTACTGCTTCGGGCTCAAGCACCAGGCCGTTCTCGACATCTGCATCGTCTCGTCGGGCTTCCTGATCCGGGCGATCGCGGGCGGTGTCGCCGCGGAGATCCCGCTGTCGCAGTGGTTCCTGCTGATCATGGCGTTCGGGTCGCTGTTCATGGCGGCCGGTAAGCGGTACGCCGAGCTTCGCCTCGCGACCCGCACCGGCGCCAAGATCCGCAAGTCGCTCGAGTACTACACCGAGACCTACCTGCGCTTCGTGTGGACGGTGGCCGCTACCGCCGTCGTGATCTGCTACGGCCTGTGGGCCTTCGAGCAGGACAACCGCGCCGACTCGAACTGGTACGCCATCTCGATGGTGCCGTTCGTCGTCGCCATCCTCCGCTACGCGGTGGACGTGGACGGCGGCGAAGCCGGCGAACCGGAAGAGATCGCCCTGAAGGACCGAGTGCTGCAGTTCCTCGCGGTTGCCTGGATCCTGGTGGTCGGCGGTGCTGTCTACCTCTTCTGACGTCGTGAACGACGTCGACGACAACGCGGCAGGCCGAGCGGACATCCACCGACCCGGCCTGTCTCGCGGTGTCGCACGCGGAGTGTTCGCCGGGGGAGTGGTCCTCTCGGCACTCCTGACGTTCTGGGGCGCGTGGGACCGCCGGTGGATCGCCGACGACGGGTTGATCGTCCTGCGCACGGTCCGGAACCTGCTGGCCGGAAACGGCCCGGTCTTCAACGTGGGTGAACGCGTCGAAGCCAACACCTCCACGGCCTGGACCTACATCGTCTACGGCGCCGGATGGCTCACCGGCATCCGCCTCGAGTACGTCGTACTCGGCCTCGCGCTCGTCCTGTCGACGACCGCCGTCGTCCTGGCCATGCTCGGTGCGGCGCGGTTGTACCGGTGGCGTCTGCGCGCGGCGACGGGCACGGTCCTGCTGCTGCCCGCCGGTGTGCTCGTCTACATCGCGGTGCCTCCCGCCCGCGACTTCGCGACGTCCGGACTCGAAACGTGCCTGGTGATCTGCTGGCTCGCGCTGGTGTGGTTGCTCATGGTCCGGTGGGCGACACCCGACCCCGCCGGTGAGCGTGCGCTGCCCGGCACCGCGGGGATCCTGACGACCGCCTTCGTTGCCGGACTCGGCCCTCTGGTGCGTCCCGAACTGGCCATCGTCGCGGGCCTCACGCTCGCTCTGCTGTTCCTCGCCGAAGGGCTGACCTGGCGCGTGCGCGTCGCGATGGTTGCGGTCGCCGGTTCGGTGCCGGTGCTCTACCAGATCTGGCGAATGGGTTACTACGGCCTGCCGTACCCGAACACCGCAGTGTCGAAGGACGCCGGTGGTGCGAAGTGGTCGCAGGGCTTCGACTATCTCGGCAACCTGGTGCTGCCGTACCTGCTCTGGCTGCCGCTGTTGTTCCTCGTGGTGGCGGCCGTCGTTGTGGTGCTGTCCACCGGTCGCGTCACCGGTATCCGCGAGAGGTTCCCGGCGAAGGGAACCGACGTGCGGACCCTGCTCACGACGGGACAACGCGCACTGCGCACGCCCACGGCCGTGGTGGTGCTGGTGGTCGTGTGCGGTGTCCTGCTCATGCTGTATTCACTGCGCGTGGGCGGCGACTTCATGCACGGCCGGGTGCTGCTCCCGCCTCTGTTCTGCCTGTTGCTGCCGGTAGCGGTGATCCCGCTGCAGGTTCCCGATCGGTCCGCACTCGGAAACACCCGCCGGACCCGCGTCGCCGGCGCTGTCGCGGTGCTGTGGGTCGGCACGGTCGTGTGGGCGTTGTTCGCGTCGAATACGACGGGCATGCCGGAGGGCGCGGTCGTCGGCCGGTCGGGCATCGTCGACGAGCGGGCGTTCTACTCCCTCAACACCGGGCATCTCCACCCGATCCGGGCCGAGGACTACCTCGACTACCCGCGGATGCGCGCGATGGTCTCGACGATCGCGGATACGCCGAACGGCGGCCTCCTGCTGCCCACACCGTCGTACGACGCGTGGGACGTCGTCCCGCCTCCGGAACCCATTCCGCCGGGCGGAGCGGGGCACACGGTCTTCTTCCTCAATCTGGGCATGACGAGCATGAATGTCGGGCTCGACGTCCGGGTCGTCGACCAGATGGGGCTGGCCTATCCGCTCGCCGCGCACACCGAGCGCCTTGAGGACGGCCGGATCGGGCACGACAAGATCCTGTATCCGGACTGGGTCGTCGCCGAATCGGGGATGGTCGACGTGTATCCCTGGTTGCCCGGTTATCTCGACGAGGAGTGGGTGGCGAACGCCAAGCTCGCGCTCACCTGCCCCGAGACGCGGGAGTTGCTGGACTCGTCCGGTGCCGAACTGACCTGGCCGCTGTTCAAGCGGAATCTGCGGAACGCATTCGAGTACGCGGGCTACCGGATCGATCGGGTGCCGGAGTACGAAATCCAGCGGTGCGATCTGCCGATGCCGACCCCGGGTGGGTGACCGAGTTGGCTTGGATCCGAGGTCTCGCTAGTATCACGGCAGATTACGGTCGGATAACGGCGATATCGGTCGCCTGAGACGGCGGTCGACGCAAGCCCAGGACCTCCGAAATCAGGGTTTGTCAGAGATCACGCCGTCCTTTACAGTCTTGACCGCAGTGTGACTTGTGGCGACCGCCCGCCGGTCGTCGAACGCCGGGTATTCACGGGGGACGCGAACGCGGACGCCGCCGATCGAGAAAGTGAGCATTGTTCATGCGTTTTGTCCCCAGGTTGTCGCAGGGCCTTCGTCGGCGCCTGCTCGGCACCGCCGCCGTGGCGCTGGTATTGCCCGTTGCCGCCGGTGTTGCCGGAACCTCCGCGGCTGTCGCCGCACCGGCCCAGAGTGCACCGGTCTCGCACCGTGCACCGGCCGGCGGATTCGAAGAAGTTTTCGTCGATTCCGACATGGGCCCGATCAAGGTCCAGATCCAGTGGGCTGCGCGCGGCGGTGACGCAGCGCTCTACATGCTCGACGGACTGCGCGCCCGCGACGACGCCAACGCGTGGACGTTCGAGACGAACGCTCTCCAGCAGTTCTCCAACGACAACGTCAGCTTGGTCATGCCGGTCGGCGGCCAGGCGAGCTTCTACACCGACTGGTACTCGCCCAGCAATCTGAACAGCCAGGACATCACCTACAAGTGGGAGACGTTCCTGACCCAGCAGCTGCCCGACTACCTCGCCACCCGTGGCGTGTCGCGTAGCAACAACGGCATCCTCGGCCTCTCGATGGGTGGCTCCGCCGCTCTGACGCTGGCTGCCTACCACCGCGACCAGTTCAAGTTCGCGTCGTCGCTCTCCGGCTACCTGAACCTGTCGGCTCCCGGCATGCGTGAGGCCATCCGTATCGCGATGCTCGACGCCGGACGCTTCAACGTCGACGCGATGTGGGGCCCGCCGTGGAGCCCGTCGTGGCTGCGCAACGACCCGTTCGTGTTCGCCCCCAAGCTCGAGGGCCTGTCCCTCTACATCTCGGCGGCGAGCGGCCTGCCCGGCCAGCACGACAACCCGGAAGGCTTCGCCGGCTTCTACAACACGGCGAACGCCATGGGCCTCGAGGCACTCTCGCTGGTCCAGACCCGCGCCTTCCAGGTCAAGCTGGCTGCGCTCGGTATCCCCGCTACCTTCGAGTTCCCGGCGCGTGGCACCCACGCGTGGAAGTACTGGGAGGACGAGCTGTGGAAGGCTCGCCCGCAGATCCTCGAGGCGCTCAACGCCTTCTGATCCCCCGGTAGAGATCCGGTAGCACTGCTTCTCACAGCACCGCCCACCACCGAAAGGTGGTGGGCGGTGCTGCGTTTTCTGTAACAATCTTCCCATCAGTCACTGCGCGGCACCCCCGTGATCGACTCGTTTACGTGTACAAACAAGATTCGGGACGGGGGACATCCGGCACAGCAGCGCCCGTGAACGGGCGCCCCGGCAACGCAGGAAGCGAGCGATGCAGATGCGAACCGAGCTTGGCGGTCACCGGAGAAGATCGGGCGGTAGCGCACGACGCGAGGACAGTGCACGACGTGAGGGCAGCGCACGATCCGAGGGCAGCAGCACACGTTCCGTGGGACGCGGGAAGCGGCGCGCACTCGGTCTGCTCGCAGCCGCGCTCGTGGCACCGCTCGCTGCCGGGACGACCATGGTTTCGGTCGCCGCCGCGGAACCGCTCGCCACACAAACCGATCCCGCCGGTCAGGCCCAGTCGGGTGCGACGGTGCGCGCGGTGGACTGGCTCACGGATCGCCGCGTGGCGCTGTGGGTCGACTCCCCGGCGATGGGTACGCCCATCCAGGTGCAGATGCTCCTCGCCCGCGACTGGAACATCGCACCCGACAAGCGGTTCCCGTCGGTGTTCATGCTCGACGGTATGCGCGCCCGCGACGACCAGAGCGGCTGGACCCTCGAGACCGACGCCGAGGCATTCTTCGCGGACAAGAACGTCAACGTCGTCCTGCCGGTCGGCGGACAGTCGAGTTTCTACTCCGACTGGGTGGACCAGAACAACGGGCAGAACTACAAGTGGGAGACGTTCCTGACGAAGGAACTCCCGCCGCTTCTCGAGAAGGACTGGCGCACCACCGACAAGCGCGGCGTCGTCGGCCTGTCCATGGGTGGGACGGCCGCGATGTTCCTGCCGGCCCGTAACCCCGGATTCGCCCAGTTCGCGGCGTCGCTCTCCGGCATCCTCACCACCACGACACTCGGCATGCCCGAGGCGATCAAATACGCCATGCAGGATGCGGGCGGGTTCGATTCGGAAGCGATGTGGGGTGAGCCCGGCGGTGAGGGCTGGCAGGCACACGATCCGTATCTCCTCGCGGACAAACTGCGCGGGGTGAGCCTGTACGTGTCGAGCGGAAGCGGCAGCGCCGGACCGTACGACGACCCGTCGAGCGTCCCCGGCGTGAGCACCAATTACGCCGGCATGGGCCTCGAGATCTTGTCGCGGCTGACGTCGCAGTCGTTCGCCACGAAGCTGAAGAAGTCCGGCATCCCGGCGCAGATCGTCTACCGCCCGTCGGGCACGCACACGTGGAAGTACTGGGAGTTCGAACTGCACCAGTTGTGGCCGCAACTCGCCAACACGCTCGGCGTCGAGGTGGAGAAGCCCGCGTGTGCACCGGCCGGTGCCGTCGCGGAGGTCGCTGCTGCGGGTCCGTGGCTGGGCGATTGCCTCACCGCCGAATACCCGGTTGCCGGGGGCACCGTGCAGGACTTCCGCTTCGGGCGCGTCTTCTCCTCCGAGGGCGTCACCGTCCCGGTCGCCGGCGCGATCGGCGGTGTCTACCAGGGCAACGGCGGACCGGCCGGTGCGCTCGGTTACCCGACGACCGAGGAACGCGGCACCGCCGACGGCCGCGGACGGTACAACCACTTCCGCAACGGCGCGATCTACTGGACCCCCGAACACGGTGCCCGCCCCGTGCGCGGCGCGATCTTCGAGGAGTGGAAGAGGCAGGGCTGGGAGGGAGGACCTCTCGGTTACCCCGTGCTCGACGAGGCGCGCACCCCCGACGGCCGAGGTGTCGTGCAGGGCTTCGAGATCGGGGCGATGTACTGGTCGGAGCAGACCGGCGCGCACGCGGTGCAGGGCATGATCATGGACCGCTACAGCCGGCTCGGCTACGAGGGCGGAATCCTGGGGTACCCGACCTCGAGCGAACAGATCGTCAAGGACAACGGCCGGGTCGCCAACTTCCAGAACGGCCGTATCTACTGGAGCGAACCGACCGGTGCCTGGCCGGTGCGCGGCAAGGTGCTCGAAGCCTGGGATGCGGAGGGCGCCGAGAACGGCCGCTTCGGTTACCCGATCGGCGAGGAGTTCCCGGCCGAGGGCGGACGCGGCATCCAGCAGAATTTCCAGAACGGTTCCGTCGTCGTCGACGGCGACGAGGTCACGATGTTCCCGTAACCGGATCCGAGGGTTACTGCCGCACGCGCGGCCGGCGGGGCGAGGTGCTCCGCACGGCCGCGCGTGCGCTATGTAGCCTGGGGCGCACCCTGTTCCAGTTCTGCTCGATACCGGATGTGAGGACACCACCCAATGCCTGCACGGACCCGCTCGCGCTCCACCCGCGTCTTCGGCGCACTCGCCGCGGCCATGGCCGCCACCGCAGTTCTGTCCGCCTGCGGAAGCGACGACTCCACCGCAACGAGCACACCGACCACGACGACGACGAGCGTGACCACGTCCACGAGCACGGTGTCCGCGACCGACGAGGCGGATCCCACCACCGCTGGGGAAACCACCGGCGATTCCACCCCCGGTGACGAGCAGTCCGCGCCGCCGGCCGCCGGGGAACCGGCACCCGGTGGCGGAGCGGCCGCGCCGAGTGCGGAAGGCGACGAATTCCTCGCCGCGCTGCGCGCCGAGGGCGTCGAGCCCTCCGACGAGGCCGCCGCGCTCAGCATCGCGGACTACATCTGCAGTGCTCAGTCGCAGGGCGGCACGCCGTCCGAGGTCAAGACCTTCGTCACCGCTCTGGTCGGCAGCGAATCGGTCACCTCCGGCGGGGAGATCACCGAGGAACAGGCCGCGGCCACGGCGGACACCTACATCGCCGTCGCGGGCGATACGTACTGCAGCTAGGAGGCTCGGGCACGATGGTCAGGACGAAGCAGCGCCGTAGTGGGCGCAAGATCGTGGTCCTGGGGGCACTGCTCCTCCTGGCCGTCGTGCTGGTGCTCTGGTACCTGCTCGCGGGGCGCCTGGACCTTCCCGGTCCGACCCCCACGCCCCCGGGTACCGACGAAACGCAGTCGCAACCGGCCTCGTGCCCGGACGTGCAGGTCGTCACCGTGCCGGGGACGTGGGAATCCGCGATCGGCGACGATCCCTACAACCCGTCCGCCAATCCGATGTCGCTGATGCTCAACGTCACGCGTCCGCTGCAGGAACGGTTCGACCCGCAACGCGCGGACGTCTACACCGTCCCGTACGTCGCCCAGTTCTCGAACCCGATCGCGATCCCGCCGGACGGTCAGCAGTCCTACAACAACAGTCGCGGTGCGGGTACCGCGGCGACCACCGACATCCTGGCGCAGCGCTTCGCCGAATGCCCGTTGACGAACTACGTCCTCACGGGCTTCTCGCAGGGTGCGGTGATCGTCGGTGACGTCGCGTCCCAGATCGGTGCGGGCAACGGACCGGTGCCCGCCGATCGTGTCCTGGGGGTCGCGCTGATCGCGGACGGCCGTCGCGACGGCGCGTCGGGAACCGATGTCGGCGCGCCTGTCGCCGGAGTGGGTGCGGAACTGTCGCTCGACGGTTTGCGACTGCCGGGCATCACGATGACGGGCGCGCGGCCGGGCGGGTTCGGCGCGCTCGACGACCGCACGTTCCAGATCTGTGCACCGACCGACAGCATCTGCGACGCTCCCGCGAATGCGTTCAATCCGTCGAACTGGGCGACTGCCGCCCCGCGGATCCTGGAGTACGTCAACAACCCGATCCATGCGCAGTACAACAGCTATGTCGTCGACGAGAACGGGACGACTGCGCCGCAGTGGATCACGTCGTGGGCAACGGACCTGATCGAGGCGGCGCCGCACCCCGCCGAGGAGTGAGGTTTCCTCGAGGGTTCCTGTCCGGTCGTGTCGGTCGTCACCACCCGGTGCGGTCGTATGTCCGGTGGGCTCTAGACTCATCCCGCGCCAGCACGCCCGGCCGGTCCGGGTGCGTGGCGAACGACAACGACTGCCACAGGGGGAAGAGGTCCGATGGGTGCCAGCGACGGAGCGGCAACAGCCCGCGCCGTGACAGGCCGTTCCCGGACCGGCTACCTCGGTTTCCCGGGCACGCCACGGATGCGGGAATTGCACCGTCGTCCGAACCGGGGCATGGGAACATGAGTCCCACCGGCTGTGGGATGTGCGCGGCGGGTCGACGATGTCGTATGTTGGTGACTTCCCCGACAAGGCGGAAGCACTGGTCCCGTCGGTTTCGGTATTCGCAGGGTGGGCGAACGATGCCGATCTGTAACATATCCGTGATCTCGGACCGATGAACACGTTCGTTGGGTCGCACGCAGACGCCGTTCCCGAGGTTCGTGGTGGTGGTCTGGCAGCGCAAGCAACAGTTAGGGGCGCAACCATGTCGAGTGGTTGTGGGATCGCTTCGACAGGGAGAAGGAATTGAGCGTCGGGTTCGAAGAGTTCATCGATGAAAACGGCCGCATCACGTTGCCGGAGGGGAACACGCTGCTCGATCACCTCGAGCAGAATGTGGCTTCCAACGGCGATGAGACGGCTTACCGCTACATCGACTACTCACGGGAACGGGACGGCGAGGTCCACGAACTGACGTGGGATCAGTTCGGCCTCCGCCTCAAGGCCATTGCCGCGCGGCTGCAGCAGGTCACCGATCCGGGTGACCGCGTCGCGATCCTCGCCCCACAGGGGCTCGACTACGTCGTGTCCTTCTTCGCCGCGATCTACGCCGGGGTCATCGCCGTACCGCTGTTCGACCCGGACGAGCCCGGCCACACCGACCGTCTGCACGCCGTTCTCGGCGACTGCACCCCGAGCGCCATCCTCACCGCCACCTCGTCGGCCGCAGGCGTCCGCCAGTTCTTCCGGCCGCTGCCCGCCGCGGAGCGTCCCCGCGTGATCGCCGTCGACGCCATCCCCGACACCCTCGCGGACTCGTGGACCCGTCCGGCGGTCTCCACCGACGACATCGCCTACCTGCAGTACACGTCCGGTTCGACCCGTGTGCCCGCCGGTGTGGAGATCACCCACCGTTCGGTGCTCACCAACGTCATCCAGATGGCCGACTCGATCGAGCTCAACGAGACCTCGCGGGGAGTGACCTGGCTGCCGCTGTTCCACGACATGGGACTGCTCACGGTGATCCTGCCCGCGATCGGCGGAAAGTACATCACCATCATGAGCCCGCGTGCGTTCGTCGCACGTCCCGGTCGCTGGATCCGCGAACTCGCCGCCGTCTCCGACGGTGCCGGCACGTTCGCCGCCGCGCCCAACTTCGCCTTCGAGCACGCCGCCGCGCGCGGCCTGCCCAAGGACGGCGAAACCCTCGACCTGAGCAACGTCATCGGCCTGATCAACGGCAGCGAGCCGGTGACCACGTCGTCGATGCGCAAGTTCAACGAGGCGTTCGCGCCGTACGGACTGCCCAAGACGGCGATCAAGCCGTCGTACGGCATGGCCGAGGCCACCCTGTTCGTCTCGTCGACCAAGCACAGCGACGAAGCGAAGGTCATCTACGTCGACCGCGACGAACTCAACGCCGGACGGGTCGTGCGCGTCGATCGGGACGCCGAGAACGCGATCCCGCAGGTGTCGTGTGGTTTCGTGTCGATCAGCCAGTGGGCTGCGATCGTCGACGCCGAAACCGGCGCGGAGGTCCCCGACGAGCACGTCGGCGAGATCTGGCTGCGCGGCGACAACATCGGCATCGGTTACTGGGGTCGCAAGACCGAAACCGACGAGACGTTCCACAACAAGATCACGCAGCGGCTCCCCGAGGGCAGCCATGCCGACGGCACGCCCGACGACGCGAAGTGGCTCCGCACGGGTGACTACGGCGTGTACATCGACGGCGAGCTGTACATCACCGGTCGCGTCAAGGACCTCGTGATCGTCGACGGCCGCAACCATTACCCGCAGGACCTCGAGTACTCGGCCCAGGAGGCCAGCCCTGCGCTGCGCCCCGGATTCGTGGCGGCGTTCGCGGTTCCCGCGAACCAGCTTCCGAAGGTCGTGTTCGAGAACTCCGCGTCGGGTCTCGAATTCGACGCCGACGACTCGGCGGAGCAACTCGTGGTGGTCGCCGAGCGCGCACCCGGTGCCGGCAAGGCAGATCCGCAGCCGGTCGCCGATGCGGTGCGCGCCGCCATTTCGGCACGTCACGGTGTGACCGCGCGCGACGTGCTGCTCGTGCCCGCGGGGTCGATTCCCCGTACGTCCAGCGGAAAGATCGCACGGCGGGCCTGCAAGGCCGCCTACATCGAGGGAACGCTGCGTGGTGGGTACCAGCAGCAGGCGTTCCCCGACAGCGTGTGAAGAGATGTTCTCGTTCCCGGGTAGCGTGGTGGGTTGATGGCTGACATGGAAATGACCGTTGCGGAACTGCGTGATTGGCTCCGGAATTGGATTGCGAACACGACCGGCCAGCCGGTCTCGCAGATCACCGATGATCGTCCGCTCGAAGAGTTCGGTTTGTCGTCCCGCGACGCCGTGGCCCTGAGCGGTGAGATCGAGGACCTCCTCGATGTCACCCTGAACGCGACGATCGCGTACCAGCATCCGACCATCGCGTCGCTGGCTACCCGGATCATCGAGGGTGAGCCGGAGCGTCCGGAGGACGACGACGATGCCGCGACGTATTCGACGCGACCGTCCGGTGCGTCCAAGGACATCGCGATCGTCGGCCTGTCGACGCGTTTCCCGGGCCACATCGAGACTCCCGAACAGATGTGGGATCTCCTCGCGTCCGGCCGCGACGCCATCAGCGATCTCCCCGAGGGCCGCTGGTCCGAGTTCGAGGGCGACCCGGCGGTGCGCGAGTCGATCCGCAAGGCCAACACCCGCGGCGGTTACCTCGACGACGTCAAGGGCTTCGACGCCGAGTTCTTCGCGATGTCGCCGCGCGAGGTCGAGATGGTCGACCCGCAGCAGCGTCTCGCGCTCGAACTGACCTGGGAGGCGCTCGAGCACGCGCACATCCCGCCGAGCGACCTCAAGGGCGGCTCCGTCGGTGTCTTCATCGGCAGTTCCGCGAGCGACTACATGCTGCTCGCCTCCGTCGACCCGTCGGTGGCGCACCCGTATGCGCTGACCGGCACGTCGTCCGCGGTCATCGCCAACCGTGTCTCCTACTTCTACGATTTCCACGGCCCCTCGGTCACTCTCGACACGGCGTGCTCGTCCTCGCTGGTGGCGGTGCACCAGGCGGTTCGTGCGCTGCGCGGCGGTGAGGCCGATGTCGCGCTGGCCGGTGGCGTCAACATGCTGCTCGCGCCCGCCGGAACTCTCGGCTTCGACGAACTCGGCGTGATGGCTCCCGACGGCCGCATCAAGGCTTTCTCCGCCGACGCCGACGGCATGATCCGTGCCGAGGGTGGCGGTCTCGTCGTGCTCAAGCGCCTCGAGGACGCCGAGCGCGACGGCGACAACATCCTCGCCGTCATCGCCGGTACCGCCGTCAACCAGGACGGCCGCTCCAACGGTCTGGCCGCCCCGAACCCCGAGGCGCAGGTCGACGTGTTGCGCCGCGCCTACCGCGATGCGCAGATCCTGCCGTCCGGTGTCGACTACATCGAGGCGCACGGCACCGGCACGGTGCTCGGTGATCCGATCGAGGCCGACGCGCTCGGACGGGTCGTCGGCCGCGGCCGCGAGGCCGACAAGCCGGTGCTGCTCGGTTCGGCGAAGACCAACTTCGGTCACCTCGAGTCGGCCGCCGGTGCTGCGGGACTGATCAAGGTCGTCCTGGCGATGCAGGAGGATGCGCTTCCTCCGACCCTCAACTACACCGCGCCCAACCCGTACATCCCCTTCGACAAGGCGCATCTGCAGGTAATCCCCGACGGTGCCAAGTGGCCCCGCTACACCGGTCGCGCGGTCGCGGGAATCTCCGGCTTCGGCTTCGGTGGCACCAACGCGCACGTCGTCGTGCACGAATACACCGGCCCCGAGGGGCAGGAAGCAGCCGAGGCCGAGGTCGAGATCGTCGCCGACGTCGTCCCCGAGGCAGCCGAGGCAGTGGAGACCTCCACCGAACCCGCGCGTGAAATGCCGGTGGTTCTCGCGGTGTCCGCTCCGATGCCGTCGCGTCGCCGCCGTGCCGCCGCCGACCTCGCGGACTGGCTCGAGACCGAGAAGGGCAGCACGACGCCGCTCGCCGACGTCGCCCGCACGCTCGCGCGCCGCAACCACGGCCGGTCCCGCGCAGTCGTGGTCGCCGCCGACCGTGCCGAAGCCATCGCCGGTCTTCGGGCCGTCGCCGCCGGCAAGCCGGCCCAGGGCGTGTTCACCGCCGACGCGCCGGCCTCCGGCGGACCGGTCTGGGTGCTCTCCGGGTTCGGTGCCCAGCACCGCAAGATGGCCAAGCAGCTGTACCTCGAGAACCCCGTGTTCGCGCGCGCTGTCGACGAGGTCGACGAGCTGATCGTCGACGAGTCCGGTTACTCGATGAAAGAGAAGTTCCTCGACGACAGCCAGGACTACGACGTCGAGACCGCGCAGGTCGGCATCTTCACGATCCAGATCGGCCTCGCGGCGGTCCTACGCCATCACGGTGCCGAGCCCGCCGCGATCGTCGGGCACTCGATGGGTGAGGCCGCCGGCGCATACATCTCGGGCGGCCTGTCGCTCGAGGACGCCGTCCGCGTCATCTGTGCCCGCTCGCGGCTGATGGGTGAAGCGGAAGGTCAGCTCCAGGGCGACGACATCCGTCTCATGGCGCTGGTCGAATACAGCGCCGACGAGATCACCTCGGTGCTTCCGGACTTCCCGCACCTCGAGGTGTGCGTGTACGCCGCGCCGACGCACACGGTCATCGGTGGCCCGCAGGACGAGGTCAACGCGATCGTCGCGCGGGCCGAGGCCGAAGAGAAGTTCGCTCGGGTGTTGCAGACCAAGGGCGCCAGCCACACCTCGCAGGTCGACCCGATTCTCGGTGAGCTCGCAGCCGAACTCGCCGGCATCGAGCCGCACAAGCTGAAGGTCGCCGTGTACTCCTCGGTCGACCAGGAGACGCTCTACCGGCCGGGACACGACGGCATCCACGGCGTCGACTACTGGACCAAGGGAATGCGCCACAGCGTGTACTTCACGCAGGCGGTGCGACAGGCACTGTCCGACGGGCACACCACCTTCGTCGAACTCAACGCCAATCCGGCAACCCTCATGTCGGTCGCGTCGACCGCGTTCGACGCAGGCGTGCAGGACGGCCAGTTCATCCAGACGCTCAAGCGCAAGGAAGATGAGTCGCTGGGCGTGCTCCTCGCCCTCGCGCAGTTGTATGTGCACGGGCACTCCGTGGACCTGGGCAGCGTGCTGCCCGAGGGCCGTTTCGCCGACATCCCGCGCACCGCGTTCCTGCGCAAGCCGTACTGGGTCGAGGCCCGCATCGGTTCCGCCGGCAACAGCCGGGTCCCCGGTGCGCACGTCGCCCTTCCCGACGGCCGGCACGTGTGGGAGGTGCAGGCTTCGGCAGTCACCGATCCCGCCGCGCTGGTGGTAGCTGCGGCCTCGCAGGTGCTTTCGGAGGTCACGCTCACCGCGTCGATGCCGCACACAGCGGTTCCCGCGACCGGCACGCTCACCACCACGCTCACCCGTCATCCCGGGGGTGCGTCGCTCCAGGTGCACGCGCTCGACGACGACGGGTTCACGCTCGTCCACGAGGGTGTCGTCACCTCCGGTGCCGCGTTGTCCGCACCCGTTGTCGCGCCCGTCGCGGCGACCCGTACGGACGAGGACACCACCGAAGCCGTCGACACCGCCGGCGACAAGTGGGATCCGGCCGGCTCGCAGACCCTCGAGGAACGGCTCGCGTTGATCGTCGCGGAGTCGATGGGGTACGCCCCCGAGGACCTGCCGGTGGAGATCCCGCTGATCGAGCTGGGCCTGGATTCGCTCATGGCGGTCCGCATCAAGAACCGCGTGGAGTACGAGTTCGACATTCCGCAACTCCAGATCTCCGCGGTCAAGGACGCCAGCCTGCGCGACGTCGCGAAGTATCTGCGGTACGCGGTCGAGAACCGCGAAGAGGTTGCGGCACTCGCCGAGCAGCAGGCGGCGGACAAGGCTGCCGAGCGCGCGGCGGAGGCCGCGGAAGACGCGGCCGCCGACAGCGACCAGGCACCGACTTCGGTGGAGGACACGACTGTCGTCGCCGAAGCCGAGCAGATCCTGGAGGACGCAGCACCTGCCGAGCCGGAGACCGTTCCTTCTGCCGCCGAGCCGGCGTCAGTGGAAACGACGGACGACGGCGGTGTCGACGTACCTCCTCGTGACGCTGCGGAACGGCTGACGTTCGCGTCGTGGGCGGTCGTGACCGGCCGGTCCGCGAAGAGCATCTTCAACACGCTTCCCGTGCTCGACGACGAGAAGGCCGAGAAGCTGGCGGCCCGTCTGACGGAGCGTTCCGGCGGCACCATCACCGTCGAGGACGTACGCGGCGCTGCCACGATCGAGAAGCTCGCGGACGTCGTTCGCGGTTACCTCGAATCCTCCGACCGGATCGACGGGCTCGTGCGTGCTCTGCGGCCGCGCCCCGAGGGTTCGGATGCGGTGCCGGTCTTCGTCTTCCACCCCGCGGGTGGCTCGACGGTGGCGTACGAACCTTTGCTCAAGCGGCTTCCCGCCGACACGCCGATGTACGGCTTCGAGCGCACCGAGGGACCGATCGAGGAGCGCGCGAAGGTCTACCTGCCGCTCATCGAGGAGATCCAGGGCGACGGCCCGTACGTGCTCTACGGCTGGTCGCTCGGAGGTGTCCTCGCCTACGCGGTGGCGCGCCTGCTCCGCGAGCGCGGCAAGGACGTGCGTGTCGTCGGACTGATCGACACCGTCATGGCGGGCGAGAAGGTCGAGAACACGCCCGAGGAGATCCGGAAGCGCTGGCAGCGCTACGCGCGGTTCGCGAAGAAGACGTACGGCATCGACGCACCGCTGCCGTTCGACCTTCTGGCGGAGGCCGAGAGCGACGAGGACCAGATCGGAATCCTCATGGGTCTGCTCGAGATGAGCGGTGTCGAGATCCCCGGCGGGATCATCGAGCACCAGCGCACCTCGTGGCTGGACAACCGCGCGATCCAGACCGCCGAGCTGGAAACCTACGACGGCGATGTCGTTCTCTACATGGCCGACCGCTACCACGACGACGCGATCGATCTCGAGCCGGCGTTCGGGACCCGGCAGCCCGACGGCGGCTGGGGTGACGTCGTCGCGAACCTGGAGATCGTGCCTGTGGGTGGCGATCACCTGCAGGTTGTCGACGAGCCGTACATCGCGAAGGTGGGGGCAGACCTCACCCGTAAGCTGGCCGCCATCGAGGCCTCGAGGAGCTGAACCAAGTAGTGACCACCACCACGGCAGAAAAGCTGGCCGAGCTGCGCCAGAAACTGGAGATCGCGCAGGAACCGGCAGGCGAGATCGCAATCGCCAAGCGCGCGAAGAAGGGCATTCCGAGTGCGCGCGAGCGCATCGACATGCTCCTCGACAAGGGCAGCTTCGTCGAGATCGGCGCGCTGATGAAGACGCCCGGACGTGCGGACGCCTTCTACGGCGATGCCGTCGTCGTCGGGCACGGCACGGTCGAAGGCCGTCCGGTTGCGGTGTTCTCGCACGACCAGACGGTTCTCGGCGGCAGCGTCGGAGAGATGTTCGGCCGCAAGGTATCCGCGGTCCTGGACTACGCCCTCAAGATCGGCTGCCCCGTCGTGGGCATCAACGATTCCGGTGGCGCCCGAGTGCAGGACGCCGTCACCTCCCTCGCCTGGTACGGCGAGATCGGTAAGCGCACCGAGCCGCTGTCGGGTCTGTGCCCGCAGATCTCGGTCATCGTCGGCAAGTGCGCCGGCGGCGCCGTGTACGCGCCGATCAACACCGACGTCGTGGTCGCCACCGAAGAGGCGTACATGTTCGTCACCGGGCCGGACGTGATCAAGGCGGTCACCGGTGAGGACGTCAGCCTCCACGAACTCGGAAGCGCCCGTAAGCAAGCCGAATACGGCAACGTGCACCACGTCGCACCCGACGAGAAGGCCGCGTTCGACTGGGTGCGCCAGTACCTGAGCTACATGCCGTCGAACGCGCAGGAGAAGCCGCCGGTCGTCAATCCCGGTCTCGAACCGGAGATCACGCCCGACGATCTCGAACTCGATACGTTCATGCCCGACGCCGACAACTCCGGCTACGACATGCACGACATCCTGCTGAAGATCTTCGACGACGGCGACTTCTTCGAGGTTCGTTCGCAGACCGCGCACAACATCATCACCGGGTACGCCCGCGTGGACGGACGCCCGGTCGGTGTCGTCGCGAACCAGCCGCTCCATCTGTCCGGTGCGCTCGACGCGGCCGCTGCCGACAAGGCCGCGCACTTCGTGCGGGTCTGCGACGCGTACAGCATCCCGCTGGTCTTCGTCGTCGACACTCCCGGCTTCCTGCCCGGTGTGGAGCAGGAGAAGATCGGCGTCATCAAGCGCGGCGGCCGGTTCCTGTTCTCGTACGTGGAAGCCTCCGTGCCGAAGGTGACTGTCGTGGTGCGCAAGTCGTACGGCGGCGGTTACGCGGTGATGGGCTCCAAGCAGCTCGGTGCCGACATCAACTTCGCGTGGCCGACGGCCCGTATCGCCGTGATGGGTGCGGAGTCGGCAGTTGCCGTCATCGGCCGCAAGCAGATCGCCGACGCGGGCGACAACGCTCCCGCCGTGCGTCAGCAGCTCATCAACTTCTACAACGAGCATGTGGCGACGCCGTACATCGCCGCCGAGCGCGGTTACATCGACGCGGTCATCGACCCGGCTTCGACGCGGCTCGAGATCCGGCGCGCGCTGAATCTGTTGCGCGACAAGACCGTGTTCAAGAACCCGCGTAAGCACCACCTGCTGCCGCTCTGACCGACCACACGACGATGCCGTAGCCGGCCGCACCCTTCCGTGCAGCCTGCTACGGCATCCGTGTCTGCCGGCTAGGTCGCGAGCGCGCGGCGCACGTAACCGACGATGTGCTCGACCTCGGAGTCGGCATCGAAGGTCGAGGTGTCGCGCCAGAGCAGGTGTTCCATCGACGCGAGCAACAGGATCGACGTTGCGCGCGAATCCCGTTCGGGATCGGTCGAGCCCAGTTCACGGATCGGTCCGGCGAGAACGTCGGCGAGGGCGAACTCGAGATCCTCGCGCACCTTCGGCGCGTGGGGACGACCGCCTCCCGCCGCGACGACATTGCGGGTCGCTGCGCCGATGCGGGGATCGACCGCCTGGCTGAGCACCGCTGCCACGCCCGCCCGGAGAGCGCCCTCGGGGCTGTCCGCCGCATCCATCTTCCGGCGCAGGTAGTTCAGCAGTCGCTGACTGCCCTCCTCGACGACGGCGTCGACGAAGTCGCTCTTGCTGCGGAAGTACCGATAGAACGCGTCGTTCGACAGTCCCGCAGCGGTGACGATGTCCGCGACGCGCGCGGGAGCGCCTTGCGTCAGCAGTTCGCGGCCGGCGCGGATGAGCCGGTCCACATCGCGGCTCGCAGCCTCCTGCCGCGGTGTCAGACTTCGCCTGACCGCCTGGGTGGCTCGCGGCGAGAGCGTCGACGCGTCCGGGCTGTTCTCGATGGTCACTCCCGCATTCTAGGTGCACCCATCCACAGTTCCCGGACGCCTCGCGCTGCCGGGGGGCCTACTCGTACACGCGCATCGACGCAGGCTTCCACAGCCCCGAACGGTTCACTTCGGTGGTCGTGATGTCCGCGGGGACCGCGTCCGGGTAGTTCGGGACGTACCGTTCCAGCGAGCCCCAGTCACGTGCCCAATCGTTCTTCAGATACGTGGGGATCTGTTCGGGCCGGGCAAGGACCTCGGTGAATCCCAGCGGGCCACCGTTGTCGGCAGCCTGCCAGGTGTCCGTCGACGACACCGCAAGCGGACGGTCGGGCAGGATCCGGTAGTTCGGCATCTCGGCGACACCCGCCCAGTGGTCGAACGGCCGCTGGCACGGGAACTGCAGGCCCACAGCCCAGTCCAGGAGGATGGGTTGCTCCGATCCGATCACGTTGTTCAGCGTGTCGAGCACCGGCACCCGCGGCGGTGTGAAGGCGAGCCACTGGTCACCGGTGAGGTTGGGATCGTTCGCGACGACCCGCACCGCGTCGGCGTCCTCCGGCAGATCCGCGATCGGCACCCGCAGGTTCCGCCACGACGGTGCCGGGCCGATGTCCCGCGGCAGGTAGGTGCCCTTCGCTTCGACGGTCCCGTCGGGCAGGCGCGTGCCGTACTCGACGAGCAGCGACTGTCCGTAGTTGAGGGCGCCCGTGTCGTCGTACGACCAGATGCGACCGGCAGCGGAGAGCACGATCAGCGGCGATTCCTCCGCGCGTTCGGGCAACTGGTACCAGCTCGAGGTGAGGCTCGCCGGTTCCTGAATGCCCTGCTGGTAGCTGCCGAGCACGGGGGTGACGGCCGGATCGAGCCCGAACGGCAGTCGCACGGTGCTGCCGTTGACGGTCTGCGCACCCCGTCCGCCGGTGGTGCCGCCGCCGGAACCGGTCTCGAACGTCGGGCCGACGCTCTGGTTGTCGGTGTTGCCCTGCCCGGGTTTGACCTCGACGTAGTCGGCGGTCAGGTCGGACGGGACACCGTCGGGGCTGAATCCGCGCGGGGAGGCTCCGGCGAGCGGATCCCCACCGGCCGGCGGGTTCGCGGGGTCGGCGATCGGTTCGAGGCGGCCCTGGTTGGGGTCCATCTCGACCAGTACGTCACCGGCGAGGCCGCAGGTGTCGCCCGCGAGGGCGCCGATGTTGGAGCGCGCCAGCGAGTAGGCCGGATACTGCGCCACGGCGCCCTTGACGAGTGAGAGCACCTCGAACAGAACCATGACCCCTGCGACGACCGTGAGCGGTGCGGCCGCGAACATCCGGATACGGCGGCCCTTCCGCGTCGTCGGTTTCTCGGGTGGTTCCGCATAGCCTTCGCGCAGGTACTGCCACGCGACGAGGACGAGCGCCGCGCCGAAGAGGATCAGGAACACCGAGCTGGACTGGGTGCCCTGCAACGAGACGGTCTTGTCGAACCACGGCACGCCGTAGCTCGAGACGTACCACCAGCCGTTGATGCCGGCGAACGACACGGCGAGGACGAAGAGCAGACCCGCCAGGAAGATCGTGCGGTTCCGCCGCGATCGCAGCGCACTGGCGGAGACGAGCACCGCGGTCAGTGCGGCGAGCGAGCCGGCGATGCCCGCGTATGCCCCGAAGTGGTGCGTCCACTTCGTGGGGTTGAACATCATGAAGAACATCGTTCCGAAGACGATGCCCAGCAGACGCCACGACGGGCTCATCGCGATGCCGGGGATCTTCCGGCGGCGCAGCAGCACGAGCAACGTCGTGAACAGGCACAGCAGCATCACGAGGAACGCGAACCGGCGGGCCAGCGAACCGTCGACGGTCTGCACCATCAGGTAGTAGTAGCGGAGGAAGTCGTTCCACCACTCCTCGTTGGGGCCGATGATGGTGCGCACGCGGGTGGCCTCGAGGACCGCCGCCAGGGTCTGGTCCGAGAACACCACGACGAGGACGAGCACTCCCGCCGCGCCGATCGGAGCGAGCAGCGGCAGCGTGCCGACCTCGCGGTGACGGCGCACGACGATGCGCGTCATGGGCCGCAGGCCCGCGATCAGCGCGGCGATACACATCAGGCCGGTCGGGGCGGCTGCCAAGGTGAACGCGCCGATGATCACGGCCGTCGCGGCCGGCAGCAACCGGCCGGTGGCGATCGCGCGCTCGATGGAGCACCACGTCAGCAGCGCACCGAGGGCAACGATCGGTTCGGGGCGCAGGCCGTTGTTGTAGGGGAGCCAGAAGGCGAGGAACACCAGGCCGCCGGTCCACAGGGCGATGCGGTTCTCGCGGACGGCGCGTCCGAGCCGGGGCACCACCTCGCGGCTGATGACCATCCAGCAGAGGATGGCGGCGATCAGCGCGGGCAGGCGCATCCACGGGCTCGCCGTGGAGATCTTCGCGAACGCGGCCAGGACGTCGTAGTACCAGCCGAACGGCGCTTCGGGGACGCCGAACCACCGGAAGTAGTTGGCCATGTACCCGGAGTGCTCGGACGCCCGTGCCATCGAGAGGAGATAGCCGTCGTCGGAGGTGTTCGCGCCGAAGAAGTGCCAGCCGATCAGCGTGGCGATCACCACGACGTCGACACCGCTGAACTTCCACCAGCGGGCGGGCAGGAACCGGCGGTGTCCGCGTCCGTCGGTGCCGTCCAGCTTCGCCAGCGCGGCGAGCGCGAGTGCCGTCGACAGGACCGCGAGGATCATCGCGAGCGACTTGACGAGGGTGGGCGACGACGTGAAGCGCGAATCCACGTCCACGTTCACTTCGAGGCCGGGCACCGCGGTCGTCAGGTCACTGAATACGCCCACGACCAGCGGCCGCAGGTCGCCGCCGAGTTCTCCGGCACGCGGGAGGCCGTTCTCGTCGGAGAGTCCGACGAACTCGGCGGTGGTGCGGTCCGCATCCGAGTAGATGCGCAGTTCGGCGCACGCGCTGGACTCGACCTCGGCGCGCGGTGCCGTCACGACCACGACGTTGCGATCGAGGACGTCGACGTTCTCGTCGCCGACACGGACGAACATCGCGTTGAGCGCCGCGTCCTGCCCGTTCGCGGGTGCGGTCGCGAGCAGCATGCCGCCCGACTCCGGGAGCTCACCGACAGCCGTACACGGGATCGTCGCCTCGAACCGCAACGGCACCTGCGACATCAACGGCAGTTCGATGTCGGTGACCGAACCGTTCTGCGGCCATGTTGCCGTCGCCTCGGTGACGCGGACCGGCAGGAACGGCGTCGCGACGGCAAGGACGATGCCGAGTAGTCCGGCGACAGCGGCGACGAGTCGCGCGGTGCGGTACTGCGAACGAAGATCCTCGCCGACGGACCTGAGCGGGGTCTCGCTGGGAGCGGGGGCGGTCGTCACGTCGTCGGGCACGGGTCCCGATGGTATCGGCAGCCCATGTGTGACGGGACACGCCCTCATTCCAGCAGGACAGGAACCCCGTCACGGACACGCCCCGGAGTCCACAGCCCGGACCGCGTGACCTCCGTGGTTTCGACGGTGGCTCCGGTCGCGGCGGGATCGATCGGCCGGTACCGCTCGAGCGAACCCCAGTCACGATCCCAGTCGTGGTCGAGGTAGGTCGGCACAGTCTCGGCGGTCAGCAGCAGCGGAATCCAGCCGAGCGGTCCACCACCGATGTCGTCCTGCCAGCCGTTCGTCGCGTCCGCGCCCACCCGGTCGGGAAGGATGCGGAACTCGGGGACCTCGGCGATGCCGTTGCGGTGACCGAGGGGCCGCTGGCACGGGAAGGCCAGGCCGACCGACCAGTCGAGCAACACCGGTGCCTGCGATCCGACGACCTCGTCGAGGGTGTCGAGTCGCGGCAGTCGCGGCGGGGTGACCGCGACCCATTGGTCCGGTGCCAGGTTGCCGTCGTCGATGACGATGCGGACGGCGTTCGCGTCGGCAGGGACGGCGTCGGTGGGCACACGCAGGTTGCGCCACGACGGCGAGGGGCCGATGTCGATGGGGGAGACCCGGCTCACCGGCGTCACCTCGCTTCCCGAAGTGACACCGAACTCGAGCTGCACATCCTGTCCGGGGGTGATCACGCCGTCCGGGTCGACATAGTGCACGCGGCCGGCGGCGGTGACGACGAGCAGCGGGGTGTCGTCGCTGCGCTCGGGAAGCGCGTACCAGCCGGACTCGAGTTCGGCGGCCTGCTGTACGCCGGTCCGGTAACTGCCCAGGATCGGAGTGGTTGCCGGGTCGAGTCCGAAGGGCAGGCGCACGGTGCTGCCGTTGACGCCCTCGTTCCCGCTGCGGCCACCGCCGGTGCCCGCGCCCGTGGATGTGGTGGTGCCACCGACCTCCGAGTCGACGGTGTTCGCGCCGCCCGTCGTGGACGTCTCGGCGTCGGCGGTCAGGTCGAACGCGACGCCGTCGGGCGTGAACCCCGTCGACATTCCGGCGCCGAGCGCCTCGGCGACCGAACCCTCGAGGGGCGAGAGCATCGTCGCGTTGGGATCGGTTTCGACGAGGACCTCGTTGGCCAGGCCGCAGCTGTCGCCGCGGAGAGCTGCGGCGTTGGACTTCGCGATCGAGTACGCGGGGTACTGCGCCACGGCACCCTTGACCAGCGACAGGACCTCGAACAGCACCACTGCGGCCGCGACGAGGGTGAGCGGCGCCGAGGCGAGTGCTTTCATCCGTCCGTTGCGCTCGGGCCGGGGCTGCACGAACGGTTCGCGCAGGTGGAACCAGGCGGCGACGATCAGTGCGACCACGGTCAGGCCGAGCAGCGCGGTGGAGAAGGCGTACCCGGAGATCGACGGCGGCTTGTCCCACCAGGGAACGCCGAAGCTCGAGACGTACCACCAGCCGTTGGATCCGGTGAAGGCCATCGCGAGCACGAACAGCACTCCCGCGGTGAACAGCGCCCGGTTGCGGGCCGAACGGATCCCGACGGCGCCGACCCCGACGGCGGCCAGTGCGGCGATCGACCCCGCGAGTCCGGCGTAGACGCCGAAGTGGTGGGTCCACTTGGTCGGGGTGAGCATCATGAGCAGCAGCGATGCGAAGACGATGCCGAGGATGCGTCGCGAGGGACCGATGGCGGTGCCGGGGATGCGGCCCTTGCGGAGAATCAGCATGACGCACACGACCAGGCACAGCAGCATCACGAAGACGCCGAAGCGGCGGGCGACCGACCCGTCGGGGGAGACGGTCAGCAGCGCGTCCCAGCGCAACCGCTCGTCGAACCAGGGCACGTTCGGGCCGACGGCGGAACGCACCCGCGTGGCCTCGAGCACCGAGGCCAGGGTCTGGTCGGCGAACACCGCGATCAGAACCACCGTGCCCGACGCCAGGATCGGGGCGAGCGGTGCCCACCCGACGAGATCGCGTCGTGCGACCACGGCCTTCACCAGGGGACGGGCACCGGCGAGGAGTGCGGCGACGCAGATGACGCCGGTCGGTCCGGCCGCGAGCGAGAACGCCGCGATGAGCACGGCGACCGCGGCGGGAAGCATCCGGCCGGTCGCGATGGCGCGCTCGATCGAGCACCACGTCAGCAGCGCACCGACCGCGATGATCGGTTCGGGGCGCAGTCCGTTGTTGTAGGGGAGCCAGAACGCCAGGAACACCAGGCCGGCGGTCCACAACGCCACCTTGCTGTGCCGGACGGCGTTGCCGAGCCGGGGGATGACCTCACGGCTGATGACCATCCAGCACAGGATCGCCGCGACGAGCGTGGGCAGACGCATCCAGACGCTGGCGGTGGAGACCTGGGAGAAGAGGACGAGGACGTCGTAGAACCATCCGAAGGGCGCCTCGGGGACACCGAACCACCGGTAGTAGTTGGCCATGTAGCCGGCGTCGCCCGACACGCGGGCCATGTTGAGGATGTATCCGTCGTCCGAGGTGTTGGCGCCGACGACGTGCCACACCAGCAGGGTGCCGACGACCACGGCGTCGGCGATCGTGAATCGCCACCAGTGGGCCGGGAAGAACCGGCGGGCGCGGCGCCGGTCCGCGCTGTCGAGGCGGTGCAACGCGACGAGCGAGACCATCGTCGACAGGGCGCACAGGATCATCGCGGCGAGTTTGACCAGCGTGGGTGTGGATGTGAACCGGGTGTCGAGGTCCGCGCGCACCGACAGCCGTTCGGCGTTCTCACCCGAGGTGAGTTCGGTGGCGGATCCGGCCAGGTCGCTGAACACGCCGACCATCTGGGGGCGCAGATCGCCCGCGACCTCCACGGAGACGGCAGGGTCTGCGCTGACGATCGCGGCGGCGGTGAGTTCGGCGTTCGACGCGACCGTGACCGCGGTGCACGGCGCGTCGAGCGGTGTCGATACCAGGACCTCGTTGCGCAGCACGGCTTCGATCGCACCGGGGTTGCCGTCCGTGCCGGGGAGGGCCCTGATGACGAGCGCGGTGTCGGTCGCGTCGGGTGCGTTCGGGGGAACGGTGGACACGAGGGTGCCCCCGTCCGGCCCGAGCAGCGCCGCCGCGGAACACGGAACACTGACCCGCAGTGAGAGCGGTGTGTACGAGACGAGCGGTGCCTCGATGCTGTCGAGCGAGTCGTTCTGCGGCCACTCGAGGCTCGTCGCCTCCTGCCGGACGGGGAGGAACGGGATGCTCAGTGCCAACACGAACGCGAGCAGACCCGTGACGATGGCGACCGTGCGCGCGGTGCGGAATCGCGAGGTCGGATCGGGCGAAGGTGTGTTTTCGGGCGCTCGGGTATCGACTGACACAAGGCTCGATGCTAGGCGAGAGGGCTCCGGCGCCCGCTGTTACACCGCTCGAGCACCTCGGCGTGGCGCGTTCTGCCGACCCGGTCCGGCGCAACATCGACGCCACTAGCATCGAACAGCATGGACACTGCGACGCCGATCGGACGCGCGCTGCGGGGCGCCGGGATCGCAGAGGTCCGCGACGACACCACCACGAGAGCGCTGTACTCGTCGGATGCCTCTCTCTATCGGGTGCCCCCGGAGGCCGTGGTGCGGCCGCGTTCGGTCGACGAGGTCGTTGCCGTCCTCGACGTGTGCCGCCGCGAGGGTGTGCCCCTCACCTCGCGGGGTGCCGGGACGTCGCTCGCCGGCAACGCCGTCGGCCCGGGTGTGGTGCTCGACTTCTCCCGCCATCTCGGCCGGGTGCTGGAGGTCGATCCCGAGGCCCGCACCGCCCGGGTGCAACCGGGTGTCGTGCAGACCGAGGTACAGCGGGCCGCGGCACCGTACGGACTCCGGTTCGGCCCGGATCCGTCCACCCACAACCGCTGCACCGTCGGGGGCATGATCGGCAACAACGCGTGTGGTGCCCGCGCCCTCGGGTACGGCCGTACGTCCGACAACGTGGTGGCCCTGGAGGTGCTCACCGGCACGGGACATCCGCTTTCGCTGCCCGGCACCGACCGGTTCCTCGAACCGCTGCGCGAGATCGTCGCGCGCGACCTCGCGACCGTCCGCACCGAGTTCGGCCGGTTCGGACGCCAGGTGTCGGGCTACGCGCTCGAATGCCTGCTACCAGAGAACCGGTTCGACGTGCGCGGACTGCTGATCGGAAGCGAGGGGACGCTCGGCATCACCACCGAGGCGACGCTGCGTCTCGTCGAGGATCCTCCTGTGCGCACGATGGTGGTGCTCGGCTATCCGGACATCGTCGCGGCCGGCAACGCAGCCCACACGCTGCTGTGCTTCCGGCCGACCGCGTGCGAGGGACTCGATTCCCGGATCGTCGACGTGGTCCGTGCCCGTCGTGGGCCGAATGCGGTGCCGCCGTTGCCGCGCGGTGCGGCGTGGTTGTTCGTCGAATTGGCAGGGGACGACCCCGACGAGGTACGCGAGCGCGCGCGGGGCCTCGTGACGGCGTCCGGTGCGGTGGACGCGCTGAACGTGGACGGGCAAGCGCGGGCGGACGCGCTGTGGCGGATCCGTGAGGACGGGTCGGGGTTGTCCGCGCGGAGCCCGCAGGGCCTGCCGGCGCACGCGGGCTGGGAGGACGCCGCCGTGCCGCCCGAACGCATCGGCAGCTACCTGCGCGAATTCCAGGAACTGACCGACAGTTACGGCATCACCGGCTATCCCTACGGGCATTTCGCCGACGGCTGCATCCACATCCGCCTCGACGTGCCGCTCGACGTACCCGGCATGTTCCGCGAGTTCCTCTTCGCGGCAGGACAACTCGTTGCCGGTTACGGCGGGTCGATGTCCGGGGAACACGGCGACGGCCGAGCACGCAGCGAACTACTCCCGCTGATGTACTCCCCGGCAGCGATCCGGATGTTCGGCGCGGTCAAGTCCGTATTCGACCCCGACAACGTGCTCAACCCCGGAGTCCTCGTCGACCCTCACCCCGTCGACGTCGACCTTCGGGTTCCTGCGGCACGGAAGATCAACGACCAGTTGGGTTTCCGCTACTCCGAAGACGACGGAAACTTCACGCAGGCGGTGCACCGCTGCACCGGTGTGGGCAAGTGCCGTGCCGACACCACGGGGACGGGCGGGGTGATGTGCCCGTCCTACCTGGCCACTCGTGAAGAGAAGGACTCCACGCGCGGACGGGCCAGGGTGCTGCAGGAGATGCTCAACGGCACACTCGTCACCGACTCGTGGAGGTCGAAGGAAGTACACGAGGCGCTCGATCTGTGCCTGTCCTGCAAGGGTTGCCTGTCGGACTGCCCCACCGGCGTGGACATGGCGACGTGGAAATCCGAAGTGCTGCACCAGACGTACCGCGGCCGGCGGCGCCCGATCTCGCACTACAGCTTGGGTCGGTTACCGCGCTGGGCCGCACTCGCGTCGCGCGCGCCGCGACTGGTCAACAGCGTCACACGAGTGCCGGGTGTCGCTACTGCCGGCCTCGTGCTCGCGGGAATGGACCGGCGCCGCCACGTGCCGGCGTTCGCGCCCCGAACGTTTCGACGCTGGTTCGCCGACACCGCACCGCAGCGATCCCGGTCGGGGCGTCCGGTCGTGCTGTTCGTCGACACGTTCACCGAATACTTCACGCCCGAAGTCGGTGTCGCCGCGGTGCAGGTGCTCGAGGCTGCCGGGCATCGTGTGCTGATCACCGAGGAGCAGCAGTGCTGCGCTCTGACATGGATCACCACCGGGCAGCTCGGGGCTGCGCGAAAGATTCTGGGCCGGACCATCTCCGAGCTGTTTCGCATCGGCACGCCGATCGTGGGACTCGAACCGTCGTGTACCGCGGTGCTGCGTTCGGACGCGGTCGAGATGCTCGGCTCCGAACCGGCCCGGATCGTTGCCGGCAGCACGTCCACCCTGGCCGAATTCCTGGGGGACTGGACGCCGCCGTCGCTCGACGGCACCGAGATCGTCGCCCAGCCGCACTGCCACCACCATGCGGTCATGGGGTGGGGTGCCGACGCGGTTCTGCTGCGGAACGCGGGCGCGCAGGTGCAGCGGCTCGGCGGGTGTTGCGGTCTGGCGGGCAACTTCGGCGTCGAGCGCGGGCATTACGACGTCTCGGTCGCCGTGGCCGGAGCTCAGCTCGTTCCGGCCGTCGAAGCCGCGTCGGAGGACACGGTCGTGCTTGCCGACGGGTATTCGTGCCGCACCCAGATCGGTGATCTGACCTCGCGTCGCGGTACTCATCTCGCCGAACTTCTGGCGTCGCGACTGTCGTAGCGATGAGTTCTCGCGGTGGAACCGGTCGATGTAGGAACACAAGCCGCATCGATCTCGGGAGACTCTCATGACCACCACCTCGCAATCGGTTCAGCGAACCGACAACGGCATCGCGTCCAAGCCCGCTCGCATCGCCGGGCTCGTCGTCACCGCACTGGTAGTGCTGTTTCTGCTCTTCGACTCGGTCATCCACCTGATGAACACGTCGCAGGTGCAGGACGCAATGGCCGATCTCGGCTTCGATCCGAGCCTGAACAGGGTGATCGGGGCCGTCCTGCTAGTGAGCCTGGTGCTGTACATCGTGCCGGTCACGTCGATCCTCGGGGCAGTGCTGCTCACCGGGTACCTCGGCGGCGCGGTCGCGAGCAACATGCTCACCGAACAGCCGATCCTCAGCACGACCCTGTTCCCGATCTACGTCGGAATCTTCGTGTGGGGTGGGTTGTACCTGCGCGACGCCGGTGTCCGGGCCGTCATGCCCCTTCGGCGCGTGTGACCACCACGAAGGGACCGACCTCGGTGACCGTGAAGCGCGGGTCGTCGAACAACTCCTCGGGGAAGGTCACCGTGTAGCGACGCACGTTCGGGTCGTTGGGGTACACATCCTCGGCCAGGCGCAGTGTGTAGCCCTCGGCGCTCTGTCGGAAGACGATGGCGTCGGGGGCTCGCCACGGCAGTTCGTCCCACGCGGCGATCAGTTCGTCGGCGGAATCGAGTTCGGACCAGCTCTCGATCGCTGCGGCACGAGAAGCGAAGTCCGCCAACGGGTTGGCGTAGTGCGACGTCAGCGCCTGGAAACCGAAGTACGGATAGTAGGCGAGGAACGAGGTGTCGGCGGTCAGGACGACCCAGTCGCTGCGTTCCGGGCCCAGTTGCGAGGTGAGCACCTCGTCGACCTCCGCGAAGTACGACGCCGCGCCGGGCGGCCGCTGTTCGGCACGTTCGCCGTTGCCGTCGGTGTCGCTGTAGGCGAGGTTGATCTCGTTCGTCAGCACCTGCGGGATGTTCTGCGCGAAGGCGAGGGCTCCCAGCGCGCCGACCGCGACCAGAACCCGCCGCACCCGCGGATTGTCACTGGTAGCCAGGCTGATCCACCGGGAGAAGTCGACGAACGCGAACGCACCGGCGGCGCCGAGCAGCACCAGCAGAATCACCTCGAGCCGGAAGGCCAGCAGCGTATTGCCGAGAACGGTGAAGGCCATCGACGCGAGATACCAGAGGTAGACGGCGATCACGCCGAGCCCGAGCGCCTGCGCGCGACGCGACGACGTGGCCCTGCCGATCAGCCACACTGTGCCCAGCAGGGACAGCAACCCGACCAGGGAGGCGTGGAACATCGGCAGCGGAAGTTTCGCACCGGCTTCGGGGAGATAGTGGGTGGCGGTCCCCGAGCCCGAGGGGGAGGCGCCGCTCAGCACGTCGGCGAGGAACGGTGCCCACACCGTCAGCGCGACGACCATGGCGATCGCGGCGATCACCACGAATTTGGTGAGCACCGGCAACGCGGCCCGCCACGATCCGCCGGCGCGGCGCGCCAGGATCGCAGCGGCAACCGCCATCACCGTCACTGCGAATGCGGCCAGTCCCAGGTAGAGCGTGTAGAAAGTGGCGGCGACCCCGAGGAACAAGCCCGTCCCGATGGCGGCTCCCCACCCCTGGCGGGTCTTGTGTGTGTCACCGGAGCCGCGCGCAGGTGCCAGCGCGCCCCACGCGAGGACGAGGGCGGGCGGGAGCAGCAACGCGATCACGGCGCCGTACGGCTCGGGAGACCCGTAGGCTAGCACGATCGCGGTGGTCGCCGTCGTAACCAGAACCGCCAGATCGCTGCGGACGAGTTCGGACCACAGCACCAGCGCGAGCACCGCGGCGACGGCGATCGAACCGATCGCGTACGGCTTGAACGCCTCCCAGCCGTCCATACCCAGAACGTTCGCGACATGCCCACCGATCCAGAACCACCCGGACGGGTAGAACGGCGGCAGATCCGCATACGTCATGTCGCGCAGGGCCGGGCTGTCGGTCAGGCGCGTGAGGAACTCGGTACGGAACTCCTGATCGACCGAGATGCCGTGCAGATACAGGCGGGTCGCGGCGAGCGGCATGCCGAGGGTCGCGGTGACCAGGCCGGACAACGCCACCCAGGACAGGATCCGCGCGCCCCAGACGTACCTGCGACGACGCAACAAGTAGATCGACAGGCCCAGCGCAGCGAGCGCCACGACCTGCATGACGGTCGTGACGGCCTGGGTGACGTTGGACGAGTTGAACGCCGGCCACTGCACCCGCCCGAACGCGAACAACCCGACCGCCGACACCAGCACCGCGACGACCACCGCGGCGACCATGGCGCCGGCGGTGGCCGCGATCCGACGGAACGGAGCGACGGGAAGGGCGGGGGAGCTCACGGGCGCGTCGGTCACGGTTGTCGAGCTTAGTGAACGCGCTCGGACATACCGGCCGGTGCCGCTGCTCTCCCCACGCCTCCTAGATCGGCAGCTTGCGGAAGATCGCGCGCGGGACGTGCCGCAGCACCATCATCACGAACCGGAAGGTGCCCGGCGCCCACACGATCTCTTTGCCCTTGTCGGAGGCGGCGACCGCGAGCTTCGCGACGTCCTCCTTGTTCACGGTCAGCGGTGCCTCGTCGACATGGGCGCTGAACTGGGTGCGCACCTGTCCGGGGCGCACGACCGTCACGCGCGGCCCGAACTTCGCCAGCGCCTCGCCGAGGCCCAGGTAGAAGCCGTCGAGCCCGGCCTTCGTGGAGCCGTAGACGAAGTTCGCGCGCTTCACGCGTTCACCGGCGACCGACGACATGGCGATGATGCGACCGAAGCCCTGCGCCTTCATCTTCTCGCCGAGCAGCACGCCCACCGACACGGCAGCGGTGTAGTTGACATTCACGACCTGCACGGCCTTGCGCTGGTCCTGCCAGAGCGTCTCGGCGTCCGCGTCGAGGCCGAACGCGACGATCGCCACGTCGACGTCGCCGCCGCTCCATGCCCGGTCGATGACGGCGGGGTGGCTCGCGGTGTCGAGTGCATCGAAGTCGATGAGGTCGACGGACGTCGCACCGGCAGCCTTCGCCTGGGCGACGGCGTCCTCACGGCGCGAGTCGCCGGGCAGAGCCGCGAGGATCACGCGGGCAGGCGCCTTGCGCAGGTACTCCTCGACGATGGCCAGGCCGATCTCGGAGGTGCCACCGAGCAGCAGCAGGGTCTGGGGGTTACCCACGGCGTTGATCATCAGTGCAGTTCCAACCTTCTGGACATATCGGAAGCGAAGACATTGGTGGGGTCGACCGTGCGGCGCACCTTGAGCCACTCGTCGATACGCGGGTACATCGCGTGGAACGTCTCTGCGGACGTGCGCGAATCCTTCGCGGTGTAGAGCCGTCCGCCGAACTCGAGGACCCGCTTGTCGAGTTCGCGGACGAACTCGTTGAGGCCGTCCTTGATCGGGAAGTCGACGCAGACGTTCCACCCCTTCATGGGGAAGCTCAGCGGCGCCTTGTTGCCCTCGCCGAAGAGCTTGAACACGTTGAGGAACGAGTAGTGCCCCGACTGCTGGATGTCGCGGATGATCTTCTTGAATTCCTCGACGGCCTCGGGCGGCACGACGAACTGGTACTGCAGGAATCCCTTGGGACCGTAGGCCCGGTTCCACTCACCGAACAGGTCGAGAGGGTGGTAGAACTGCGTCAGATTCTGGATCTGGCCGGTCGCGTTCTTGGTCTTGCGGTAGTACAACTCGCCGACGACCGAGAAGTCGAACTTGTTCGCCAGACCGTTCGGGAAGATGTCGGGGAAGGTCAGCAAAGTCGACCCCGAGAAGCGCAGCGGATCCTTCTGCAGCTTCTTCGGCAACTGGTCGAGCGTGGCGAGCGAACCGCGCGACACCGCGGCGCGTCCGAGCTTGGGCGGCGCGGAGATCGCGTCGAACCAGGCGCTCGAGTAGTCGTAGTTCTCCTCGGAGCCGTCGCTGTGCAGCGCGATGGTCTCGTCGAGGCTCTCGGTGCGCACGCTGTCGGCGACGAAGTACGCCGTCTCGGTCGGCGTCATCTCGATCGTCGCGCGCAGGATGATGCCGGTCAGGCCCATGCCGCCCACGGTCGCCCAGAACAGCTTGGAGTTGCGCCCGGTGGGTGTGCAGGTGCGGATCTGCCCGTCGGCGGTGAGCAGTTCCAGGGAGCGCACGTGGTTGCCGAAGCTGCCCGCGCTGTGGTGGTTCTTGCCGTGGATGTCCGAGCCGATGGCACCGCCGATGGTGACCTGGCGCGTTCCCGGCAGGACCGGGACCCACAGGCCGAACGGCAGAGCCGCCCGCATCAGCTGGTCGAGGTCGACACCGCCGTCGACCACGACACGCCGCGATTCGCGGTCGATGCTGTGGATCTTGTTCAGTGCCGTCATGTCGATCACGAGTCCGCCCGCGTTCTGGGCCGGGTCACCGTACGAGCGGCCGAGACCGCGCGCGATGACACCGCGCCGCAGATGCGACGGCTTGGACTCGTTGTCTTCCGCGACGCGGGCGACTGCCTGCGCGATCAGTTCGACATCGGGTGTGGTGAGCACCTCTGCGGTGGTCGGCGCGGTGCGCCCCCAGCCGGTCAGGGTGCGGGTCTGGGTGGGGAGAGGCTCACTCGCCTGCTCTGCAGCTGTCGTGGACATCAGGATGAAGGCTACCCGCGTGCCCGAGGGGCCCTGCAAGAGCAGGGTTAGCCTCCATACGGTTTTGTGAGGATCTCCAGGTTGTGACCGTCGGGATCCGCCCAGTACACGCCCCGCCCGCCGTCACGGGTGTTGATCTCGCCACCGCGGCGATGTGTGGGGTCCGCCCAAAACTCCAGTTCGCGGGATCGGATGCGGCCGAGAATGTCGTCGAATTCTCCGTCTCCGACGAGGAATGCGTAGTGCTGCGGTCGGACGAGGTGCCGGTCGGCCATGAAGTCCAGGGAGACACCGTTGTCCACCTGCACAACGAAGAACGGTCCGTAGGGGGTCGGCGACCCGACACCGAGGATCTCCGACAGGAACAGCGCAGATCGTTTCGGGTCGGTCGCGTGGACGATGGTGTGATTCAGCGCGATGCTCATGAACCCGATGGTGCAACCTCGAGCGGACTCGAGGTCAACTGTCGGTTCGGTCGGGGGCGTTACCCTCGTCTGCGTGCCCGAACCCCATGACCACGTGCAGCCGTTGCCGGAACACCACGCACCGCTGGCCCCGGAATTGCCGTTGACCGATTCCACGGCCGACGATGCGCTGTCGCTCAAGACGCAACTCGTGCGGTTCGTGCTGACGGGTGGCCTGTCGGCGGTCGTCGACTACGGCCTGTACGTGTTGCTCATGGCGCTCGGCGTCACCCGCGACGGAGCGAAGGCGCTCTCGTTCGTCGCGGGCACAACCACCGCGTACCTCATCAACCGGCGGTGGACGTTCAAGGCGGAGCCGAGCAAGTTGCGCTTCGCCGCGGTCGTGGCTCTGTACGCCGTGACGTTCGCCGCGCAGGTCGGCATCAACGGCGTGCTCAACGACTCGCTCGGGAACGAGTGGTGGGTCACCCCGTTCGCGTTCGTCGTCGCGCAGGGCACCGCGACCGTCATCAACTTCGCCGTGCAGCGTCTGGTGATCTTCCGCATCCGCTGAACTCTGGTGAGTTGTTGCCCGCTGAGCGGGCACTTTCCCACCAACGTTTCAGATGCGGGAATCCAGAGCCGACCGAATCTGCCGGACCACCCCGTCGGGATCGTCGATCAGGGTGTGCCAGGTGAAGCGCAGGACGTGCCAGCCGGCGTTGACCAGGACGTTCTGACGTTCGGCGTCGCGGCGATGACGATGCGCGTCGCGGTGCCAGGCCCAGCCGTCGACTTCGACGGCAACCCGCCGAGCCTCGAAGGCCACGTCGATCTCGAACCCGCAGCTCCACACGTGCCCCCGCCATCCCGTCAGACCCGCGTCGCGCAGGATCCGGTGCAGGATGCGCTCGGCTTCCGAATGCCCGCCGTCACCCGCCGAGCACAGCAGGCGTGACGCCGCGCGAGCGCCGTGCCGCCCGGAGTTGCGGCGATGCACCTGCTGCAGAACCTCGAGCGACGTGTGCCGCTGCAACGCGCGGTCCATGAGCACCGACCCGCTCGGCATTTCGGTCGCGGCCTCGAGGACGGTGAGGGGCAGAGCCGTCAACGGCAGGCTCCTGACCACGACGGTGTCCTTCCAGTGCAGGTCCCGACGGCGCACGCGGGTCGCCCGGGTGCACGAACGGATCCGGTGGTGGGGAACGGTCACGTAGTGGCGAGCGGGTGGCCGCTCGAGCAATCCGTGCCACCACGCGGCGCTCGGACCCCACGCCACCGCTTCCTGCCCGGCTCCGTAGACCGCGGCGCGCAGTTCGACGGCGTCGGTGCGTTCACGATCGGAACGCAGGTAGACGCCCGGCGCGAGCGTCGTCCATTCGCCCGTCGCGACCTTCCGGCCCACCGATGTCGAACTCATGCCGCATCCGAGTGCCTGGATGCGCGTGACCACGCCGTCCTGTCGGGCCATGATCGTGTGGATCTCTTTGCGGTCCATGCCTCGTTCGACGCGGCATCGTCGTAAGAGGTTCCGGTGCCGTCCGGCCTTGGTGAATCAGTGCCCGCAGAGCGGGCATCGAACCACCAAAGTTTCAGAGAACGGGAAGCCGGCCTGCCTCACGTGCCTCGGAGAGGGTGGGGGCGGCACGATCCTTGGCCGACAGTTCGTATTCGAGCGGCCTCCCGTCCGGCCCGACGGACGGCCAGTCGATCCCGATCTCCGGGTCGAGCGGATGCACTTCATGTTCCCGATCCGGGGTGTACGGCGTCGAGCACAGGTACACCACCGTCGAATTGTCCTCCAGGGCAAGGAAACCGTGCCCGAGTCCTTCCGCCAGGAAGATCGCCCGACGGTCGGTCGTGTCGAGCAGCACCGAATCCCACTGCCCGAACGTCGGCGACCCGACGCGCAGGTCGACCACGACGTCGAGCACCGAGCCCGACACGCACGTGACGTACTTCGCCTGTCCCGGTGGGACATCCGCGTAATGGATGCCCCGCAACACGCCCACTGCCGAAACCGAGCAGTTCGCCTGCGCCAATTCCAGATCCCGGCCGGTCGCCTCGGCGAACGTGGCCTGCTTGAACCATTCCAGGAACAGGCCCCGCTCGTCACCGAAGGTGGCCGGCGTGATCTCCCACGCCCCGCCGACTTTCAACTCGCGATACTGCATTGCCTAGAAGTCCCTTCCTCGTTCCAGCAACTCGAGCAGATACTTTCCGTACCCCGACTTCGCCAACGGTTCGGCGAGTGCACGCAATTGCTCGTCGGTGACGAATCCGCGACGCCACGCGACCTCTTCCGGTGCGCCGATCTTCAGCCCCTGCCGTTGCTCGATGGTGCGCACGTAGTTCGATGCGTCGAGGAGGGAATCGAAGGTGCCGGTATCGAGCCACGCCGTGCCTCGCGGTAGCACCTCGACCTGCAGCTTTCCGGCCTCGAGGTATGTGCGGTTGACGTCGGTGATCTCGTATTCTCCGCGCGCCGACGGTGTCAGGCCGCGCGCGATCTCCACGACGTCGTTGTCGTAGAAGTACAGTCCCGGCACCGCGTACGGCGATTTCGGGTCGGTGGGCTTTTCCTCGAGCGACAGCGCGCGACCGGCGGAATCGAACTCGATCACCCCGTAGGCAGAGGGATCCGACACGCGGTAGGCGAACACTGCGCCTCCGTCGACGTCGGTGAACCGGGTGAGCTGGCTGCCCAGGCCGGGTCCGTAGAAGATGTTGTCGCCCAGGACCAATGCGACGGACTCGTTGCCGATGTGGTCGGCGCCGAGCACGAATGCCTGGGCCAGTCCGTCGGGCTTTTCCTGTACCGCGTAGGTCAACTCGATTCCGAACCGGGATCCGTCGCCGAGCAGTCGACGGAACTGGTCGAGGTCGTGCGGAGTCGTGATGACGAGGACCTCCCGGATGCCCGCGAGCATCAGTGTCGAGAGGGGGTAGTAGATCATCGGCTTGTCGTAGACAGGTGTGAGCTGCTTGCTGATGCCCAGGGTGATGGGGTGCAGTCGCGAACCGGTCCCGCCGGCCAGGATGATTCCGCGCATGCGGGCAAGTGTTCCACGTCCACCGGGACATCTCTCGGTTTGTCGGTAGGGTTTGGCGTCATGAGGCTGCTCGTCACCGGCGGCGCCGGATTCATCGGCGCGAACTTCGTGCACCAGACCGTCGCCGACCGTCCCGGCGTCGAGGTGACCGTGCTCGACAAGCTCACCTATGCCGGCAACCGGGCATCCCTCGATCCCGTCGCCGACAAGATCACGTTCGTACACGGCGACATCGCCGACGCCGAACTCGTCGACCGTCTCGTCGCGAATGCCGACCTGGTGGTGCACTTCGCCGCCGAATCGCACAACGACAACTCGCTGAGCGACCCGACGCCCTTCGTGCACACCAATCTGGTGGGCACCTTCACCCTGCTCGAAGCGGTCCGGCGGTACGACGTGCGGTATCACCACATCTCCACCGACGAGGTCTACGGCGATCTCGAACTCGACGACCCGGCGAAGTTCACCGAGGCGACGCCCTACAACCCGTCCAGTCCGTATTCGTCGACCAAGGCCGGGTCCGATCTGCTGGTGCGCGCGTGGGTGCGCTCGTTCGGGGTGCGCGCGACGATCTCGAACTGCTCCAACAACTACGGCCCGTACCAGCACGTCGAGAAGTTCATTCCCCGTCAGATCACCAATGTCCTGACCGGGGTGCGGCCAAAGTTGTACGGCACCGGGGCGAACGTGCGGGACTGGATTCACGTCGACGACCACAACAGTGCGGTGTGGACGATCATCGAGAAAGGCCGGATCGGGGAGACGTACCTGATCGGCGCCGACGGGGAGACGGACAACCGGACGGTCGTCGAGACGGTGCTCGAGTTGTGCGGCGAGGACAAGGACGCATTCGATTTCGTCACCGACCGGCCGGGCCACGACCTGCGGTACGCGATCGACGCGACACGTCTGCGAACGGAGCTGGGGTGGGAGCCGCGTTACCGCGATTTCCGGGCCGGGCTCGCGGCGACGATCGAGTGGTACCGCACGCACGAGACGTGGTGGAGGCCACAGAAAACGGCCACGGAGGCCGTGTACGAACGCAGCGAAAGAATCCTCGGCGGTTGAGCGACCTGCAGTTCTTGGGGTGTTCAGGCCCGAAGACCCGAATGGGACGAATCGCGCGAGGTGTGTGTACGTGCCATTGAGACACCTATTTGCGCTGCTACTGTCGCATCCGTAACAGGATCGACCACTAGCGGGGAGTAGTTCGATGGAGCAGGCAACTGCCGGCGACACGACAGCGATCGAAAGCAACGCGGAAGCGCTGGACAGCGCGCTCACCGAACCGGTGCACCGGGATCGGCTGATCGTGCAGCGCGGTGTCTTCGCGTCGCTGTCGCCGCGGGTGCCCGGGAAGATGTACGTCGTCACGAAGGGCGAAGCTGCCGCAGACCGCTACGGTCTCCAGCTCGCCGACGGCGCGACAGCCCACACCAACACGTACTTCGGCAGGTTCCCCGCCAGCTTCTGGCAGCGCTGGACCGACGTGAAGACCGTGAATCTGCAGCTCACGTACGGATGTTCGGGCAGTGCACGGATCGTCGTGCACGCGTCCGACGCCCGGGGCCGCGAACGCGTCGTCTCCGTCGAGACCGTTTCCGGGTCGGGCGAACTCGACCTCGAGGTGCCCATCGAGCGCTTCGTCGACGGCGGGGCGATCTGGTTCGGCGTCGAGGCCAGCAACGGTTCGGTTCTCATCTCCGACGCACGCTGGACGGTCGCGGCGCCCGAGCACCTGCGTCCGGCTGCGGTCGTGATCTGCACGTTCAACCGTGCCGAGGACTGCACCGTCACCGTGGGCACGCTCGCGTCCGACGACGGGGCAATGGCCGACATCGATGCGGTGTGCATCGTCGACCAGGGCACCGATCAGGTTCGGTCGCATCCCGCGTTCGACGAGGTCGCCGAGAAGCTCGGCAGTAAACTCATCTACCTGACGCAGCCCAATCTCGGTGGTGCCGGCGGATTCTCCCGCGGCATGTACGAGATCACCCGCTCGGCCAAAGCGGCACACGCCAACGTCATCGTCATGGACGACGACATCCTGTGTGAGCCGGAGTCGGTGTTGCGGCTGAACGCGTTCGCGAACATGACGGTGCAGCCGACGATCGTCGGAGCCCAGATGCTGTCGTTGAGCAACCCCCAGGTCCTGCACGTCAGTGCGGAACGTGAGGTGCTCGACGAGATCAAGGCCGGCGTGCTGACCCCGGGCGCCAAGATGGGCGTCGACCTCACCAAGAAGAAGCAGGATCCGCGGTTCGACGCCGGCTGGAACGGCTGGTGGACGTGTCTGCTCCCCGCCGAGATCATCGCCGACTGCGGACTGCCGATACCGCTGTTCTTCCAGTGGGACGACATCGAGTACGGCATCCGCGCGCGTTTCGCCGGGCACCCGACGGTCACCCTGCCGAATGCCGGTGTGTGGCACGCCGACTTCTACCTCAAGGACTACGACGACTGGGCGCGGTACTTCAGCATCCGCAACGGTCTCGTGGTGTCGGCGATCTACGGGCGTTTCGACGGACCCGACATCTCCAAGTACCTGTTCCGCAAGATCGGCGAACTCATCGTCTCGATGCAGTACGGCCTCGCCGCGACCTTCATCAAGGCGGCCGAGGACTTCCTGGCCGGCCCCGACTTCCTGTACGACGGAGGACAGTCCGTCCTGAAGGAACTGCGGGAGTTGCGCGACCGCTACCCGGAAACCAAGCCGCTGCCCGCGTCGCAGGTCGGCAAGGAAGCTGATCCCCACACGCAGATGTCGGTGTGGGAGTTCGAGCCCGACAAGAAGCGTGAGGGTCTCGTGCTTCTCAAGCGTGCGGCGCAGCAACTCGCGGGCAAGGTGGACCGTCGCCCGGTCACCGTCCCGGCGGACTACGCGGACTGGTGGCACGTCTCGTTGTTCGACGGCGCTGTGGTCACCGACGCGTCGCAGAACGCGGTGCGCGTGCGTCGTCGCGACAAGGACACCGCCGTCGAACTCACCAAGCGTGCTGCGAAGGTGTGCTGGCAGTTGCGCAAGGAAGCTCCCCGGATGAAGACCGTGTGGCAGGAAGCGATGCCGAAGCTCACGAGTCGCGAGAACTGGGCGCGGCTGTACGGCATCGACGACTGACCGATGAAGTGGCCGCTTCCCCTGTTGATCGGGGGAGTGACCGTGCTCGTCGGTGCCGCTTTTTCCTGGGTTCCGTCGTTCTGGTGGGACGAGGCGGCAACGATCTCCGCTGCCGATCGGCCGTTCGGTGATCTGCTCGAGTTGCTCGCCGAATGGGACGCCGTGCACGGCTTGCACGACATCCTGCTGCACGGCTGGTTCGCTCTCGTCGGTCCAGGTGAGTTCGCAGCGCGCATACCCGGTGCGCTGGCGCTCGGTGTCGGGGCCGCCGCCGTCACGGCGACCGCGCAAATACTCGCCGGCCGACTTGCCGCGGTCGCGGCGGGGGTGTTGTTCGCGATTCTCCCTCGGGTGACCTGGGCGGCCACCGAAGCCCGCTCGTACGCGTTCGCGGTGGCGTGTGCGGCGGTGCTGTCGCTGGTGCTCGTTCTCGCCCTGCAGCGTCGCCGGACCCGCTGGTGGGTGCTCTACGCGGTGGTGGCGGCCGTCGCGACGATGATGTTCGTCTATACAGCGACGGTGCTCGCCGCGCATCTGGTGACGGCGTGGGCCGTCACCCGTGGTCGCGCGTCACGGCGCAGTGACCGGTTGCGGTTCGTGCTTGCGGCCGCCGGGGGGATCGTCCTGTCGCTGCCGTTTCTCGTACTGGCCTACTCGCAGGTCAAGCAGGTGTCGTGGATCCCGCCGGTCGACGAGACGGTCGTCTACACGATCGTCGTCGGGCAGTGGTTCCCGGAGGCGCCGTGGGCGGCGGGGCTGTGCTGGGTGCTCGCCGTGCTGGGCGCGGTGACGGCTGCCGTACGGGGTGTCCGGCCGGGCGAACGCTTTCTGCTGTGGCTTGCGGTGCCAGGATTTCTCGTACCGATGACGATCCTGCTCGTGTACTCCCTGCTGGCGAGCAATATGTACCTCGACCGGTACCTGTCGTTCACAGTGCCCGCGGTGACACTGTTCCTGGGCTGGGCGCTCAGCCGCGTCGCGACGCGGTGGTGGTCGATGCTTGCGGTGCTGGTCGCCGTCGCGCTCGCCGCGGCACCGGCGTACATGGTTCAGCGTCAGCCGTTCGGCAAGGCCGGGGGGATGGACTACAGCGTGGTCGCGGACCGGCTGGAGGAGGTGTCCCAGCCGGGCGACTGTGTCGCGTTCGAGCCGTCGGTGTCGTGGCAGCCGACCTCCCCGCGCGCGGTAGCCGACTCACGTCCCGACGCGTTCGAGGACCTCGTGGACGTGGGCTTGGATCGGACCGCTGCCGAGCGGACGAGCCTGTGGTCGTCAGATGCGCCGCCGTCCGTGCTGGCCGAGCGCGCCGCCGACCGGTGCTCGAAGCTGTGGGTGATCGCCGACCGTGACCGCGGCACACCCTTCACGGTGTGGCACCCCAACGACGTGTGGTGGCGGTTCGAGCGCTACCGATTCACCGACACCGAGACCTACCGCGCGCTCGCCGAAGCGGGATTCGTGGTCACCGGCCAGGAACCCGTCAACCGGTTGCAGCTGATCGAACTCGAGCCGGCTCAGACCCAGTAGGCGACGCGCGAGCGGTAGTTGCGCATGGTGAGCAGGGCGAGTCCCCAGCCGAGCACCGTGATGATCAGCACGATCACCCAGTGGTAGACCTGCTGGTCGCCGCCGAGGAGCGGGGTCCGGACGATGTCGAGGAAGTGGTACAGCGGATTGATCTCCGCGATCCGCGCCCGGTCTTCGTTGCCGGTGCCCGCGAGGGACTTCTCCGTCCAGATGATCGGCGTCATGAAGAACAGCAACTGCACGAGGCTGCCGAGCAGCGGTGCGATATCGCGGTAGCGGGTGGAGAGGATGCCGAAGACCAGCGAGATCCACACCGCGTTGATCGCGATCAAACCGAGAGCCGGGATGGCCGCGAGCGCGGTCCAGCTCAGGTTCTGCGGGAAGACGATGAAGATGCCGATATAGATGACGATGTTGTGCGCGAACAAGATCATCTGTCGCCACACCAGTCGATAGACGTGCACGCTCAGCGGTGTCGGTAGCTGCTTGATCAGGCCCTCGTTCGCCATGAAGACGTCTGCGCCCTCGAGGATCGAGCCCTGGATCAGGTTCCAGATGATGAAGCCGAGTGCCACGTACGGCAGGAATTCGGCGATATCGAGATTGAACAGCGTGCCGTACAGCAGGCCCATCGCGATCGTCGAGACACCGGTCGCGATGGTGATCCAGAACGGCCCGAGCACCGACCGCCGGTACCGCTGCTTGATGTCCTGCCAGCCGAGCAACAGCCACAACTCACGATGGTTGAAGCCATCGCGCAGATCCTGGAACGCGCGCCGGAACGTCCGAGAAGACTTTCCCAGCGGTTCGTCGACATGGGTGGGAGCAGACACAAGGCCCGAGCCTACCCGCGCGGAAATCCGCCCCAACCACGTGTGGGCCGGATTCGTCGGTCCGGGCACCCGGCGGCACGAGCGCGCTGTGCCTCACGACGGGGCGAACTCGTAGGCTCGGGGAGGATCGATCCGGACGAGCAGGAGAACGATGGCAACGAACCCGGCCGCATCGGAAGAGAGCTTCCGAGAGCTTCGGCGCGACGAAGACCTGTACGAGATGTCACTCGACCTGCTCGCCTATTACCTGGACACAGCCTTCGAGGATCCGGCAGCCGGGGAGGTCGAGCGCTGGACGGTGAGTTGTCTGCCCGGCCGCGGCGACGAGGCGCCGCTGTTCTCGCTCGCAGTCGGCACCACCGAAGTCCTCCGACTCGACAAGCCCACGGAGGGACCCGACGGATCGGTGAGCTGCTTCGCGTCCGTCGGCGTCTCACGCTCGGCGCTCGAGGAGGAAGCAGGCAAGTCGCTCGCCGCGCTCGCGAAGGCGCTTCCCGCCGTCCGTTTTGTTCAAGATGAATCCGGTGCTTCGGAAGCCGCCGTCGTGGTGGTCGATCTCTTCGACGAGTCGTCTCTCGCTGCATTCGAAGAACTCTCGGCAAGCGGCAGTCCTATTCGCCGGCTGGCCGAGCAACTCGAGGGGATGGACTCGGACGAGCAGCACAACAAGTGGCTCGCGCGGGCCGTCCTCGACCGCATCGCGAGCGCCCCGGCCGACGACACGGTCTGACCCGCCAGCAGGCATTCACGCGGTGAACGGGGATCGACGCGCGCAATTACACGCGCACATCCCCGTTCACCGTGCAGATCACCTGCCTCTCACATCACGCGTTCGCGTACAGCGCGTCGATCTCCGCCGCGTACTTCGCGTCGATCGGCTTGCGCTTGAGCTTCATCGTGGGCGTCAGTTCGTCGCCCGACGGCTCCCAGATCGTCGAGAGCACGGTGTACTTCTTGATCTGCTCGACACGCGACAGCTTGGTGTTCGCCTCTTTCACCGCCATCTCCACCTCGGAGAGGACGACGGGGTGCTGGGAAAGTTCCTCGTGCGACCCGCTGAGCCCGCGCTGCTCGGCGAACAGCGGTAGCGCGTCGGGATCGAGTGCGAGCAGCGCGACGATGTAGGGGCGGTCGTTGCCGATGACGACGGCTCCGCCCAGGATCGGGCACGCGGCCCGGAGCGCCCCTTCGATGTTGGTGGGCGACATGTTCTTGCCCGCCGCATTGACGATGAGTTCCTTCTTGCGGTCGATGAGCGTCACGTAACCGTCTTCGTCGATCCGTGCGATGTCGCCGGTGTGCAGCCAGCCATCGGAATCGATGGCTTCTGCGGTCTTGACCGGGTCGTTGCGGTATCCGCGCATGATCAGCGGGCCGGACACGAGGAGTTCTCCGTCGTCGGCGGTCTTGATCTCGACGCCGGGGACGGCCTGGCCGACGGTGCCGATCCGGATCTTCCCGGGCCGGTTCATCGTCACCACGCACGACGTCTCGGACATTCCCCACACCTCGGAGCACGGAATCCCGAGCGCCAGGACGAACTCGAGCACCTCGGGGGAGATCGCGGCGGCGCCCGTGACGGCGGCGCGTACCTCGTCGAGACCGAGCTTCTTGCGGACGGCCGACAGCACCAGTTTGTCGGCGAGCGCATGCTGCATCTCGAGGGCCCTCGGCACGGGCTTGCCGTCGGACTGCAGGCGCGCGCGCTTGCGTCCCACGTCGATCGCCCACAGCGCGAGCCGCTTCTTCACCGGGCTGGATTCCTCGGCGAGGGTCTTGTCGATTGCGGCTTTGACCTTGTACCAGACCTGGGGGACCGCGCCGAACAACGTCGGCCGCACGCTGGGCAGCACCGCGATGGCCATTTTCAGGTCGTCGAGCGTGACGATCTGCATCCCGCTGTAGATGCTCGAGTAGTGCGAACCCCAGCGGTTGGCGATGTGCGCGTCGGGCAGGTACGACACGATGCGGTCGTCCGGCCCTGTGGGCAGGAATGTCGTGGTCGCGGCGAGTTCGGCGAGCAGGTTCGCGTGGGTGAGTTCGACGCCCTTCGGCGGCCCGGTCGTTCCGGAGGTGTAGATGAGCGTGAGCAGGTCGGACGGCTGTACCGCCTTCCACGCGGCCTCGAAGTCGAACGATTCTTCGGCGGCGGCTTCGACGTCTTCGAGGGAGAGCGTGCCCTCGGGTTTCGCGTCGACGCAGATCAGGTGCTCGACCTTCGTCTCGCCGATCGCCTGCTGCAGGACAGGAACGAACTGCTCCTCGCAGATCATCACGTGGTTCCCGGCGTTGCCGAGCACGTAGGCGATCTGCTCGGCGGTCAGCGAGTTGTAGATCGAGAACGGCACCGCGCCGAGATGGAAGGCGGCGGTGTCGACGAGATGGAATTCGGGGCGATTCGTCAGCATGATGCCGACGGTGTCGCCGGCCCGCACACCGAGACCGGCGAGACCGGCGGCGAGGGCACGAACCTTCTCGGAGTACTCGCGCCAGGTGTATCGGACGGAGTTGTCCGGCGTCCGCACGGCGACGTGGTCGGGGTACGACGCCGCAGTGGTCTGAAAAGCGGCACAGAGGGTGGACGGTGAGTCGAGACGAGATGTCATCGCAGGCTCCCAGAGACGGTGGCGGTCAGAGTAGGTCGAACTGCCAACGCCTGTGGGCGGAACCGCGAAATTCGTTGTGAGAAGTGGCTATTGGGAAGGGCGCTCGAACTTCTCTTCCCGCCCCAGCTTGCGCAACCGAACCCACTCGCGCAGCCCGGCGGGATCGCGTCGCGTCACCAGGAAGTACCAGCCGAACCGAATCCACTCCTGCGGCAACAGCTTCCGGAGCCCGGGCTGGGCCAGCAGGTAACCGCGGTTGCGGTAGGTGAAGTACCGCTTGGTCTCGTTGTCCGGGTACTGGGTGTGCATGCGACCGCCGAGGATCGGCTTGAATTCGTCGGCGCCGTCGGGATGTAGGTACGCCGTCTGCAGGCACGTACCGAACGGTAACCCCGATCTGACGAGGCGACGATGCACCTCCACCTCGTCGCCGCGGACGAACAGTCGCAGGTCGGGCACGCCCACCGCGTCGATCGCAGCAGCGGTGAACAGCGCTCCGTTGAACAGCGACGCGATACCGGGAAGCAGATCTTCGTCCCCGAGTTCGTGACGCCACCGTCGCCACACGACCCCGCGCCGAAGCGGGAACGCCAGGCGATCGGGTTCGGCGATGTCGCACACCACCGGCGACACCTCGGCCAGACCGTTGCGCTGCGCGCAGTCCAGGAGTGTCGCGAGCACGTCCGGCCCCTCGGGGCGACCGTCGTCGTCCGCGAGCCACACCCGGTCGGCCCCGAGCGACAGTGCGTACAGAATGCCCAGGGCGAAACCGCCGGCGCCGCCGAGATTGTGCTTGGAGCCCAGGTAGGTCGCGGGGACGTCGGCGGACTCGACGAGTTCGCGCACGGCGTCCTCATCGGCGTTGTCGACCACGACGAGATGGTCGAGGGGGCGAGTCTGAGTCGACAGAACCTTCAGCGACTCGGCGAGCAGTTCACGGCGACGATGCGTGACGACGACGCCGATGATGCATTCGTCAGACACTGTTGGTGCCTGACGTGGCCGCCGCGTCGGAACCGTTCCGTACGGCGCCGTTACGTTGACGTTCGAGTTCGAGGTCGTGGAGCACGGTGCGCACGTGGTCGCCTGCCTCGTCGCCCTCGTAGGCCCGCACGACGTGCTCGATGTCGCCGCGCTCGCGGATCTGTCCGTGATCGATCCACATCGCCTGGTCGCACAACTGCGCCAGGAACTCGTTCGAGTGGCTCGCGAAGACGAGAATGCCCGAACGCGCGACGAGGTCCTGCAACCGGACCCGGGCCTTCTTCATGAACTCCGCGTCGACCGCGCCGATGCCTTCGTCGAGCAGCAGGATCTCCGGATCGATGCTGGTCACGACGCCGAGCGCGACGCGCACGCGCATACCCGTCGAATACGTGCGCAGCGGCATGTTGAGGTAGTCGCCGAGTTCGGTGAAGTCGGCGATCTCGTCGACCTTCTGGAGCATCTTCTTGCGGCTCATGCCCAGGAACATGCCGCGGATGACGATGTTCTCGTAGCCGGAGATCTCCGGGTCCATGCCGACACCGAGGTCGAACACGGGCGCGACCCGGCCGTTGACCTGCGCGAATCCGCGCGTCGGCTCGTAGATGCCGGACAGCAGGCGCAGCAGCGTGGACTTGCCTGCACCGTTGTGCCCGACAAGTCCGACGCGGTCGCCTTCCTTCAGCGACATCGTGATGTCGCGCAGTGCCTCGACGACGACCACGTCCGAGTTGTTGCGACCGATCGAACCGCCCGCTTTACCGAGAAACGCCTTCTTCAGCGACCGCGTCTTGGCGTCGAAGATCGGAAAGTCGACGCACGCGTCGCGGGTTTCGATGCTGACACGGCTCACGATGCGGCTCCAGAGGCTGACACGGGTACCGAGGGTACCCCGCGCACCTACAGGTACTGCCCGGTGCCGGGGTGTCCGGGGCCGGGACCCGGCTGCTCGCCGCCGCGCGCGACCGTCCCGCCGAGGCCGGGCGGAAGTGCACCCTGCCGCATCTGCTCGAGTTGCGCGCGAGCAGCCATCTGCTGGGCGAACAGGGCCGTCTGGATGCCGTGGAACAGACCTTCCAGCCAACCCACGAGTTGGGCCTGCGCGATCCGGAGTTCCGCATCGGACGGGACCGAGTCGTCGGTGAACGGCAGGGCGAGGCGCTCCAGCTCCTCGCGCAGTTCCGGGGCGAGCCCCTGTTCGAGTTCGCGGATCGAGGACCGATGGATCTCCCGGAGCCGGGTACGGCTCGCGTCGTCGAGCGGTGCGGCCCGGACTTCTTCGAGAAGCTGCTTGATCATCGTGCCGATGCGCATGACCTTGGCCGGTTGTTCGACCATGTCGGCGAGGGTTTCGCCGCTCCCTTCCGAGTCGCCGTCCTTCGCCGCCCCGGGGTCGGCCATCTGCGCTTCCCGTCGGGGCACACGGACGGGTTGGCCGTCGGGGCCGATCACCAGAACCTGGTCGCTGTCCGGATTCGTCATGGCTCCATTCTGTCCCCTCCCACCGACGAACGTCACGACACGTTGTTTCCCGTCGGAAATCTCCGGTCCGGCGCCGAGGCACATCGGCTCGAGGGCACCCGATCGCGGGCAACCGGCCCGCCTACACCCCGGCGGCGGCGACCTTGATTGACACAGGGTTTTAGAGTGTCAGCCATGGCTTACGACGTTGCCCGGATCCGGGGGCTCATCCCCTCGCTCGGCGACGGCTGGATTCACCTCGATCCGCAAGCGGGAATGCAGATCCCCGACGCGGTCTCGCGCATGGTGTCGACCGCCTTCCGGAATGCGTCGTCCTCGGCCGCCGGACGGCACTCGTCGTCCCGCCGCAGCGCCGCGATCCTCGAGGATGCGCGCATCGCCGTCGCCGACCTGGTGGGTGGCGACCCCGAGGGTGTCGTGCTCGGGCCGAGCCATTCCGTTCTCTTGGCGTGGCTCGCGGAAGCGCTCAGTTCCAAGCTCGGTCTGGGCACCGGAATGGTGCTCTCCCGGCTCGACGACGAAGCGAACATCGCGCCGTGGCTGCGTGTCGCGAGCCGGTACGGCGCGCGGGTCCGCTGGGCCGAGATCGAGATCGACACGTGCGATCTGCCCACCTGGCAGTACGAGGAACTCATCACGTCGACCACCCGGCTGGTCGCGCTGACCGCGGCGTCGTCGATCGTGGGGTCGGCGCCCGACGTGCGGATAGTTTCCGATCTCGTGCACGAAGTCGGCGGACTGATGGTGGTCGATGCAGCGGCAGCGGCCCCCTTCGCCCACATCGACATGGAGGATCTCGGAGCCGACATCCTCACCGTCGACGCCGCGGCCTGGGGCGGACCGCAGATCGGCGCGCTCGTGTTCCGCGACCCGTCCCACCTGGATCGTGTGCCCGCCATGTCGCTGGACCCGCACGCCCGCGGACCCGAGCGCCTCGAGGTCGGCGGACACCAGTTCGGTCTGCTGGCCGGGTTGCCCGCGTCCATCGACTTCCTCGCCTCGCTCGACGACACCGCCTCCGGCAGCCGCCGGAGCCGCCTGGAAACGTCGATCAGCTCGATGCAGAACTACCAGGACGGATTGTTCGACCGTTTGCTGCGTCAGCTCGACAGCCTCACCGGTGTCATGGTGCTGGGCAGGGCACCGAGCCGGGTGCCCACCCTCAGTTTCACCGTGGAGGGCATGCCCGCGGAGAAGGTTGCGGCGTATCTGGCCGACCGTCGCATCGAGACGATGGCCAGTACCCGCGGTACGAGCCGGCTGCTCGACTCGCTCGGAGTGAGCGACGAAGGCGGCGCGGTGAGCGTCGGTCTCGCGCCCTACACCACGACCTTCGAAATCGACCAGCTCGTCCGCGAGCTGCGCAACCTCTGAGCGGTCAGCTCCGCTCGACCCGCAGTACCACCTTGCCGACCGTGTCGGGGCTGTCGAGCATCTCGTGCGCCCGCGCGGCCTCCGTGATGGGAAGCTCCGCGTGCACGACCGGCTGCACCTTCGCCTCTTCGATCAGCGGCCACAGGTGCTCGCGGACCGACGCGACGATCGCGCTCTTACCCGACTTGCCCGTGTCCGGGCGGCCGCGCAGACCCGTCGCGATCACGTGTCCGCGCTTGGCGAGGAGCTTGCCGAAATTCATCTCGCCCTTGGTGCCACCCTGCATGCCGATCACGACGAGTCGTCCGTCGGGTGCGAGGACATCGATGTTGCGGGACAGGTACGCCGCGCCCATGTTGTCGAGCACGACGTCCGCACCCCCGAACGCTTTGCGCACCTCGCTGACGAAATCCTGCGTGCGGTAGTCGATCGCGAGATCCGCGCCGAGTTCGCGGCACCGGTCGAGTTTGCCGGCCGATGCGGTCACCGCCACCTTCGCGCCGAGCGCCTTGCCCACCTGGATGGCGTGCGTGCCGATCCCGCCGCCACCTCCGTGGACGAGCAGCACGTCGCCGCGTTCGAGTCCTGCGGTCATCACGACGTTCGACCACACTGTGCAGGCGATCTCCGGGAGAGACGCCGCCACGGCGATATCGATTCCCGCCGGTACGGGCAGCAACTGGGCGGCCGGGACCACGACCTGTTCGGCATAACCGCCACCGGAAAGGAGCGCGCACACCTGGTCGCCGATCTTCCAGCCGCTCACGCCCTCACCGAGTTCGGCGATGACACCGGAGCATTCGAGCCCGAGGATCTCGCTCGCACCGGGCGGCGGCGGGTAGAGCCCACGGCGCTGCAGAAGGTCCGCACGATTGACGGCGGTCGCTGCGACATCGAGCAGGACCTCGCCTGGACCGAGCGTGGGATCGGGGTACTCGGCCCACCGGAGAACTTCGGGACCACCGGGTTCGGTAACGACGATTGCGTGCATGACCCCGACGCTAGCGTGTGCGTGCCGCGGGTGGTCATTCCCTCACCGCGTACACATCGCGAACCCGCCACTGGGGTGCGCCACTAGACTTCCCGCGTGACGAGCGAACAGGACGAGCCGAACTGGTTGACCGCGGACGAGCAGACAGCGTGGCGCAATTACGTCAACGGCAACGGACGCCTGATGGATGCGCTCAACCGGAATCTGCAGGAGCGGCACGGATTGTCGTTGGCGGAGTACCGGATCCTGGTCCTGCTCTCCGAGGCGGAGCACGGCTCCCTCCGGATGAGCGAACTCGCCGATGGTGTCCTCTCGTCGCGCAGCCGTCTCACGCATCAGATCCGCCGGATGGAAGAGCAGAAGCTTGTCGTGCGAGGTTCGTGCCCCGACGACGGTCGTGGCGTGCTGGCTTCCGTCACCGATGAGGGGCGCCGGCGTCTCGCCGAAGCCGCTCCCACCCACGTCCGCGACGTCCGCACCAACCTCATCGACCTTCTCTCCAAGAGCCAGGTCAAAGCGCTCGCGCAGATCTTCGGCCGGATCGACGAAGCCCTCGCCGACCACTAGGCCGGAGATGCGGTTAGGATTTGCGACGGAAGCGTGGCAGAGCGGCCGAATGCACTCGCCTTGAAAGCGAGCTTGGGTAAAACCAACGGGGGTTCAAATCCCTCCGCTTCCGCCAAAGGCAAGGTGCGGTCTAGTTTGTGCCCTGACTTGGGAAGGTCCGGCAACGCCCCGATTGGCCACAGACATGCAAGTGGTCGTTGGGGATCGCGGGTGCGACGTCTAGGAATGGCGTTGGGAAAGTCGACCTGCCGAGCGGGGACATCCGGTACCGGACGGCGTGAGACGCCGGCTGCGTGAGAGATTTGAGACTTCGAAGGTAGCTTGACGAGCTGCAGAACAAACCTAAGTAGGAGGCGGCGCAGGTTGCGGCCGACGAGGAGTAGCGCTCAGGCAGGCTGGCGCGGGACGACTTTCCGAGCCACCGCGTGAACATCCGGGTTAGCGCTTGATCTGCCGCGGGCGTGCGCGGGCTCAGCAGCGCGGAAAGACGCCCGAGGAGTGGTAGGCGCTGATATCACGGGGGCTGGGTATGACCAAACACATGACACTCCGCGGGAGAGTCGCTCGGTGAAGTCGTCAGTAGCCACTTATCGGTCGGGTTAGAGGACTTCCTAGCGAGAGGTCCTGTCTGGGATTTGACCTTATAGCCGCCCACAGACGAACCATAGCCGCCCACAGACGAACCATAGCCGCCCACAGACGAACCGCTCATCTGCGACTGCGGGTGGGGGCTCGTTGTATCTCGGCCGTCGGACGACGTGGTCCCCCTACACGGCAGGCGGATTGTCGACCGCGCTTGTCAGCTGTTTCCTTCGAGTTCGTCCGCGATCAATGATGTCCAGGACATGACTTCGTCAGGGTCGGGACTCGGAAAGTATTTGTGATCGCGTGCGGCGACAGCCGCCAGGAGTTCGGGCACTTCCACCTCACCGCGGATAGTGCTGTTCTCCTCCACGGGCGCGGAGAACAACCACACCTGCTGCTGGGTCAACGCGTCGGCGTAGCGGCGGCACAGGTCGCCGGCCTCAGCCGGCCATTTACCGCTCTCCGCTTCGCTACCGATGATGATCGCGTCGAACTCCGCCGTGCGGTCGAGATCGCTCACCTCGCCCAACGTGGCATCGATATCGCGTGTTCCCAGGGACTCTGCGATCACTTGCGCGACCTGATGAGTCACTCCTCGGCTGGTCCCGGCTACGACGAGTACGGTCATGCCCTGGGGTTTCCCCACGGTCCAATCAGGGAAACATAGTCGCACCCGGCTCTCGTGGTCGGCGTTGGGCGCTGAGCCGGGACCGGTCACGATCGTGATGGGCGGGACTGGGGTCGCAACCAGTGGGCTTGACCGCAGACCGCGGCCGGGTTGGGATCAAGATCCATGTCGTCGGGGGATGGGGAGCTCGATGCTGAAAAGAATAATCACCACTGTATTCGGCGTGGTTTTGCTGTCGATACTGGGGTTTCCGGCGTATGCGCCTGCCCAGCCGGCAGCAGTCGCCGCGATCGAGCAGACGGCGATGCTGGGCGACCGCCAGACGGACATCGAGGTGTTCTCACCTGCCATGCAGCGCGTCATCCGTGTGCGGGTGCTGCATCCGGCAAGTGACCAGTCCCGCCCCACGTTGTACCTGCTCGACGGGGTCAGCGCGGGCGAGGAGTCGGAGTTCCGCGAAAGCACATGGACCCAGCGCACAGATGTCGAAGAATTCTTTGCCGACAAGAATGTCAACGTCGTGCTGCCGGTCGGTGGCACCGCGAGCTATTACACGGATTGGCGGAGTGCGGATCCGATACTCGGTATCAACCGCTGGGAAACGTTCCTGACGGAAGAACTGCCGCAGCTCGTCGACGCGCACTTCCACGGCAACGGCGTCAACGCGATCGCCGGACTGTCGATGGGAGCAACCGGCGCGATGAACCTGATCACGCGGCATCCCGATCTGTATCGGGGCGTTGCGGCACTGAGCGGTTGCTTCGACACCTCGCGCGAGTCGTCCCGCGATTCGGTGCGCGGCACCGTCGCCTACAAGGGCGGGAACCCGGACAACATGTGGGGGCCACCCGGCGACCCGGTCTGGGAGGAACACGATTCGTACCTTCTTGCCGAGCGTCTCCGCGGCAAAGAGATTTTCCTGAGTACCGGAAACGGGCTCGTGGGCCCGAACGACCTCGGATCGGGTGAAGATCTCCTGTCGGGCGGGACACCGCTCGAGTTCGGAACGTTGACGTGCACGATCACTTTCGATCGTCGCCTGCGACAGTTGGATATCCCGGCGCGGGTCGTCTATCGGCCGTGGGGCACCCACTCGTGGGAATACTGGCAGGACGATATCAAGACCGCGTGGCCGACACTGAAAACTGCGCTCCAGCTTTGAATTCGACGTCAGTGCATGTGGATACGGTCGGTTGCGGGAGGGGCGACGGGATCCTGCGCAGTCAGGTACGCGTTGAGGGCATCGAGTTCCTCACCCGCACCGGTTCGCGCCCGGGCGTGCGTGAAGACGTCGAAACCGTCTCCGCCTTCGGCCAGGAAATCGTTGACCACCACGCGGTAGTACTGCTCGGGATCGACCTCCTCGCCGTCGATGGTGATGGCGCGGATGCGTTCGCCGCGCGGGGCGATGCGATCGAGCGTGTATCGAAAGTTGTGTGACGGCGCGAGAATCCATTCGAGCGGCGCACCCGTGGCCGTCTTCTGGAATTGCTGTTCGAGAAGTTCGTCGAGTTGTGCGCCGGTGAGTTCGAGAACCTGGAGGCGGTTACCGAACGGCTGCGCCGCGTAAGTCTGTCCGTACGTGAGGATTCCGTCATCGCCGCACATGAGATCGCTGCGGAGACCGCCGGGATTGGTCAGGGCAACTTGCGCTCCCGCCGAGCGTGCCGCCGCGAGCTGGGCATCGGCGACGAGGTTGCCCAACGCCGATTCGCCGCTCGGTCCGGTTTCGCGCGTGATGTCCGCCGACGCCGACCCGACGCGGCGCCCCGCGACATCATGGGACATCTCGACCGCGCGTTCGACGAACTCCTGCGTTTCCGGATCCGGCTCGATGTCGTGAGTGATGACCTGGGTGAACGTGAGCGTGTGGTCTCGCAGCACGTCGCGGGTCTCGCGGTCGATCATCAGATCTGCGACGGAGATGATGCGCCCGTGGGAGGCGCCCTGCACGACCGCGCGTGGTCGGCCGAGAGGATCGGGGTAGGTGCAGTTGAAGTGCCTGTCGCCGTCGGAGGTGACGATCAGGTCGACCTTCGGCGAGACGGAGGTGGCGACGACGTTCGCCGGGCCGTCGGCCGGGTTGCACGGGTCGCTCCCACCGTCGGTACCGATATCGCCCTTGTAGAGCAGCACGATCGCGCGCACTCCGAGTGAGTCGAGAATGTCGGCGGTCCGGTCCACGGCCTCGATCTCGTCGCCGAAATTCAGTCCTTCGATCGACTCGGAACGGATGAACTCCGGCGTGTTGCTGGGAAGCACGCCGATAACGCCCACGGGGATGCCGTCGACGTAATTCACGCTGAACGGGAGCGCGGCGGGTGCTCCGTCGGTGGTGGTGAGGTTCGCGGCCAGGAGTGGGAATTGCGCTCCCTCGAACGTCTCGCCGTAACGGCAGCCCTCGTCGGGATGGCATCCGCCGTCCCGCAGCCGGGCCAGCTCCGCGTAGCCGCCGTCGAGTTCGTGGTTGCCCAGAGCGGCGGCGGTGACGTCGAGATTGTTGAGCAGTTCGATTGTGGGCTCGTCGTGGAACATCGCCGATTCGAGCGGCGACGAGCCCCAGGTATCACCGACCGCGTACAGCATCGAATGCTCTGCTTGTCCCCGGAGTTGGCGCACGTAGGACGCGAGATGTGCCACTCCACCTGCGGCAACGGACTCGCCGTCCGATCGGATCACCTCGCTGCGCGACCCCTGCGGAGGCAGGAGATTCCCGTGGAGGTCACCGAAGGCGATCATGCGCACCGGCACCGTGTTCTGGGACGCCGCGCCGGCGGGGGAGACGGCGGTGCCCGCACAGAGGGCTGTCGCGAGAGCACATGCAGACAGGACACGACGTGCCTTGTCAACGCGCATGCAGCTTCCTCCGGTCGGGTTCGTACCAATCGCCCGAGTCTGTCAGCGCAGGGTCACGTCACCGATACCTGGGGATAACGGTTGGGTCTCGTCACAGGTCATGCAATGCCTGCGAGGGCCCGCCCCGGTCCCGTCGCGAAAGCGAGGAAACGGTCGTTCTCGTGCGGATCGCCGATGGTCACGCGCGTGCCGTCGCCGGTGAAGTTCCGCAGGATCACGCCTGCCTCGGCCGCCGCCTCCGCAAAAGCCGCGGAGCGGTCGCCGAGAGGCAACCAGAGGAAATTCGCCCCGCTCTCGGGCACGTCGTAGCCGGCCTCGAGAAGTGCATCCCGCACGCGATGGCGCTCGGCGACGACATGTTCGGTGCGCGCGAGCAGTTCGTCGGCGGCCTCGAGGGACGCGACGGCTGCCTTCTGCGCGATCGTGTTGACCGAGAACGGAGTGTGCACCTTGCTCATCGCCGCGGCGAGTTCGGGAGCGGCGACGGCGTACCCGACCCGGAGACCCGCAAGTCCGTACGCCTTGGAGAACGTGCGCAGCACGACCACGTTGTGGCGGCTCTTCGCCAGATCCAGACCGTCGGCGAAGTCGTCGTCCGAGGTGGGCCGCACGTATTCGAAGTACGCCTCGTCGAGCGCGACGACGACGTCGGACGGGACTTTGTCGAGGAACTGCTCGAGTTCCCGCTTCCCGAGGAGCGAGCCGGTCGGGTTGTTGGGATTGCAGATGAAGATCAGGCGGGTCCGGTCGGTGATCGCCGCGAGCATCGCGTCGAGTTCGTGCTTGTGGTCCGGGGTGTTCGCCACGGGTACAGCGGTCGCGGCCGCGACGGCCACGACCACCGGGTACGCCTCGAACGATCGCCACGGGAAGATCACCTCGTCGCCGGGCTCGCAGGTGATCTGCACGAGTTCCTGGCACAGGCTCACGGACCCGCAGCCCACCGCGATGTTCTCCGCGGGGACCTGCAGCCGCTTCGACAGCGCCGAGATCAGCTCCGTGGCGCCGTTGTCGGGATACCGGTTCACGTCGGCGGCGGCATCGAGAATGGCCTTGCGCACGGAGGGCAACGGTCCGGCGGTCGTCTCGTTGCTGGCAAGCTTCACAGCGCCGGGAAACGAGCGTCCGGGAACGTAGGCCGGGATCGAAGCGAGATCGGGTCGGGTCCGTGGGGTCACCAGCCGATTATGCTCCCGACGATTCCGTGCGGGCACCCGGTGGGCGTGTCATCGTGGACAGCATGCCGGAAATCAGCAACGATGCTGCGCCGCGGGCCGGTGGTACCGGCAACGTACCGCTGACCGTGGTTCGTCCGGATTCGAGGCCGCGCGGCAGCATCGTGATCCTGCACCGCTCCCAGAGGCTTTCGCCGCCTCTGGTCCACTTCATGGAGACTCTCGCCGACGACCGTTGGCTGGTCGTCGCGCCCCAGCCCACTCGGGATGCCGACGAGGCGTCGAGTCCCGAGCCTTTCGTCGAGCGGTTCTACGCGGAAGCCGACGCGACGTTCCGGTGGATCGGGGACGAGGGGATCGCCCCCGACATGATCGGTGTGCTCGGATTCGACGAGGCGGGCACCGGCGCGCTCTACGTCGCGGCGCAGCGGGTCGTCGGCGCTGTGGTGAGTGTCGCGGCGCCCGGCATCGTGAAACCCGTCCGCAAGGGCGCTCGGCCTCTGGTCGATGTCGTGCCGTCGCTGCGGGCCCCGTGGCTCGGTCTGTACGGCGACGACGACCCGAGGACACCGCCGGACGAGGTCGCCGCTCTACAGGATGCGGCGGGGCGGTCGGACGCGCCGGCGCTTGTGGTCAGCTACGAAGGGCTCGCTCACCGGCCCGACGAGCCTCCGGTCGCAGACGACTCGATCGATCCGGAGATGGACACCTCCGAAGCAGCGATCGTCGACGCGCGACGCCGCATCTTCGATTGGTTCGACACTCACCTGCGCTGACCAGCCGTTTTGCGTTTCGGGTCGGTGCATGTGTAATCTTTCGTCCCGGCGGTTCGAGAGCTTCGAATCCCCGAGGAGGCGTGCCAGAGCGGCCGAATGGGACTCACTGCTAATGAGTTGTCCCCCTTACCGGGGACCGGAGGTTCAAATCCTCTCGCCTCCGCCAGTTGGTGTACCGTCACTGACGAACAATTGAATAACTTGCGCCCGTAGCTCAACGGATAGAGCATCTGACTACGGATCAGAAGGTTAGGGGTTCGAATCCCTTCGGGCGCACTCACGAAAACCACCTCGTCGGCTTCCGGCGAGGTGGTTTTCGCATTGGCACCTGCGTGTGGTGCGCCCGTCACGCGAGCTTCGCGATGATGTCCTCCGCGAATCGTTCGATGGGCTCGCGGTAGCGCTCCGCCGACCCGAGCAGGTGGTCGTGGTCGCCGGAGTGGGTGGCTTCCCAGTTCGCCCACGGAGAGCACATCACGCCGGTGATGCCGATCTTCTCGGCTCGCTTGTACAGGTCGGTGGACGGCTGGTCGCGCAGACCGAGAATGATGTCGAACGGCTGATTCTCGCGTCCGAACTCGCGGCGGTAGCCGTTGATCCTCTCGATCCACTTCTCCGCGTCGTCGATGGTGTAGGCGGTGCCGACCCAGCCGTCGCAGTAGCGGGCGGCACGCTTGAGGGCGGCCGTGGACTCTCCACCGCACAGGATCGGGACCGGTGACGGTGGATGTGGCTCGATCGTCATCTCGGGGATGTCGTAGTAGTCGCCCTTGAAGGAGACCCATCCGCCTTTCCACAACTCGCGCAGAGCTTCGATCATCTCGTTGAGACGCGGTCCGCGGTTGTCGAAGTCTTGGCCCAGCAGTTCGAATTCCTCGCGCATCCAACCGGCGGAGAGACCGATGGAGACGCGTCCGCCTGAAATCGCCGCCGCGGTGCCCACCTGTTTCACTACCTCGAGGATGGGTCGCGACGGGGCGATGTAGACGTTGTTGCCGAAGTGCAGGTTCTCGGTGACGGCTGCCATGGCCCCGATGAGCACCCATGCGTCGGGCCAGTCCGTCTCGGGGTGCCAGAACATTTTCCCGCTCTCGTGCCCCGGATAGACGGTCTTCATCTCTCTCGGATAGATCAGGTGGTCCGAGACGAGCACGCCGTGGAATCCCGCCTGATCGAGCGTGGTCGCCACGGCCGGCATCTCTGTCGTTTTCATGAAGGCGGTCCCGGTCCAGAACTTCAACGGACTACCTCCGCGTACCGGCGTCGTGTATGAGTCATGGGTATCCGATCAGGAGAGTGGCATTTCCTATTTGTCAGAAGCCTGTTCTACACGAAGTTGTGACCGCAGTCACCACTGGTCGAGCGGGGTGTCGCCCGCGAATGTGCGGGAGTGAATGGTCCATCTCCCCGAATTGTCCGACGTGCCGCCTGCTCGACTGCTCACCTCAGGTGCGGTAGCCGAGCCAACAGTGCCGGTAACGGGGGCAAACGATCTATTGACGAGCCCGGTCGGGCGACAGTACATTCCGGAACGAGTGTTCAGAAGTTAACGACGATTCGCACGATCAGCCGATCGGTGGCGGTCGCGCTCTGCGGGGGAGAAGACATGGAACTTGCGTGGTCCGACGCCGACGCCGCCTTCCGAGACGAGGTGCGTGCGTTCCTCGACGAGAAACTCACCCCGGAGTTGAGACGTGCCGGACGGCTCGCCACCAGCGTCTACTCCGACCACGAGGCGAGCATGGAATGGCAGCGGATCCTCCACGAGCGAGGCTGGGCCGCACCGGCGTGGCCGGTGGAGTACGGCGGATGCGACTGGACACAGACGCAGCACTACATCTTCGGTCGCGAATCGATCCTCGCCGACGCACCGTCGTTGTCACCCATGGGCATCAGGATGGTCGCGCACGCCATCGTCGCTTACGGCACCCAGGAACAGAAGGATTTTTTCCTGCCCGGGATCCTCACCGGTGAGGTCTTCTTCTGCCAGGGCTACTCCGAACCCGAGGCCGGTTCCGACCTCGCCTCGCTGAGCATGAGCGCGGTCGACGACGGCGACGACCTCGTCGTAACCGGAAGCAAGATCTGGACCACCCACGCGACCGAGGCGAACTGGATGTTCGCCCTCGTCCGCACGTCCAAGACCGGCCGGAAGCAGCAGGGCATCACCTTTCTGCTCATCGACATGACTTCGCCCGGCATCGAGATCCGCCCGCTCGTGATGACATCCGGCGAAGAGGTTCAGAACCAGGTGTTCTTCGACGGCGTCCGGGTTCCGAAGAAGAACGTGCTCGGTGAAATCGACCAGGGCTGGACCGTCGCGAAATACCTGCTCGTCTTCGAGCGCGGTGGAGCGGCCGCTGCGCCCGCGCTCCAGGTGCTGGCCGAGCGGATCGCCGTCGTCGCGGCAGAACAACCCGGTCCCGACGGACGGCCGCTCGTCGACGATCCCGCATTCGCCGCGAAACTCGCGGATGCCCGCATCCGCACCGACGTACTGGAGATCCTCGAATACCGCACCCTTGCAGCATTGTCCGCGGGTAAGGATCCCGGCCCGGCGTCGTCCATGCTCAAGGTGCTCGGCACCGAATTGAGCCAGACCCTCACGCAATTGACGCTCGAAGCGGCCGGACCGCGTGGCCGTGTGTACCAGCCGCACGTCACCGCACCCGGTGGCCCCGTCGCCGAGTACGAGCCGCCCGCCGACGGATACGTCAGCGGTGAGGAGTGGCAGGCGGTGGCGCCGCTGCGCTACTTCAACGACCGTGCCGGCTCGATCTACGCCGGCAGCAACGAGATCCAGCGAAACATTCTCGCCAAAGCAGCATTGGGGCTCTGATGGACTTCGGTTTGAGCAAAGAGCAAGAACTCCTTCGTGATTCGATCACCAAGTTTCTTGCGAGTCGATACGACCTCGGGCGCAGCCGCAAGGCCGTGACCACCGGGGTGGGTTGGCAACCGGACGTGTGGCGTGCCCTTGCCGTGGAACTCGGCATCCTCGGGGCCACGCTGCCCGAAGACGTCGGCGGGATGAGCGGAGGCCCGGTCGAACTGATGGTCGTGGCCGAAGCTCTCGGGCACGCCCTCGTCGTCGAGCCGTATGTGGACACCGTCGTTCTCGGTGGCGGGATGCTCGAGCGTGCCGGTGGATCACGCGCCCACAGTGTTCTCGAAGCGATCGCTTCCGGCGACGCCGTCACGGCGTTCGCGGCGACGGAACCGACGAGCGGCTACACCTTCCACGACGTGACGACCACTGCCCGTCGCGACGGGGACGAATGGGTGCTCGACGGTTCCAAAGTTGTCGTCACGAGCGCTCCGCTCGCCACTCACCTGCTGGTGACCGCGCGCACGTCCGGTGATCGCCGCGACACCGATGGAGTGTCGCTGTTCCTCGTCGAGTTCGATCCTGCGAACCCTCCGGCGGGAGTGGAGATGCACTCGTATCGAACGATCGACGATCGCCGTGCGGCAGATCTCGTGTTCTCGGACGTGCGACTTCCCGCGGATGCTCTCCTGGGCGACGAGGGTGGCGCATGGCCGTCCGTGGCGCTCGGTGTCGACGAAGCCACCACCGCGGTGGCGGCGGAAGCGGTCGGGCTTATGCGGAAGGTGCTCGCCGACACCGTCGAGTACACGAAACAGCGCCAGCAGTTCGGTCAGCCGATCGGCAGTTTCCAGGTGCTGCAGCACCGCATGGTCGACATGTTCATGGAACTCGAGCAGGCGGTCTCCGCCGTGTATCTGGCGGTCATGCACCTCGAAGCGGATGCGCCGGTCCGTGCACGCGCGGTGTCGGCCGCGAAGGCGACCATCAGCCGCGCAGCGCGCTTCATCGGCCAGAACGCCGTCCAGTTGCACGGCGGGATGGGGATGACCGAGGAACTGGCCGTCGGGCACTACTTCAAACGGCTGACGGCGATCGAGTACGAGTTCGGCACAGCCGACCACCACATCGCGCGGTACGCGGAACTCACCAAGACCTGACGCGGACGAGACGGCGAAGGACCGTCAGAACAGCAGCCACCACATCGCCACGCTGATCACGGCGAAGGAGATGACGAGCATCAGGTCGGACTTGCCGGTCATCGTCTCGTTGAACAGGGGTCGGGGGCCTCTCTGAATACGCGTTTTCTGCTGGGCCATAGTTCCAGTGAAGCGCGATAGTGCCGCGGCCGCATCCGCAGGTTTGCTCAATCCGTATCGAAGTCTTCGCCGGGGACGTCCGGTGGGGAGTGTCCGGCGGGCGGCGCGAGTGCATCTGCGACCCGCGTTGCCGCCGCTATCGGATCCTCGTGTTCCCAGACCCGGATCACCGTCCACCCCGTGGCGGCGAGTCGAGCGTCGGTGTCGCGATCGCGCTCGACGTTTCCGGCGAGCTTGTCGGCCCACCACTGGGCGTTGTTCTTCGGATCGGTCGCGTGGATGGGGCACCGGTGCCAGAAGCAACCGTCGACGTACACCGCGACACGGCGGCGGGGAAAGACGAGGTCGGCGCGCCTGCGCACGCCCGGAAGCGGCGCCCGATCCACGTAGAAGCGCAGCCCACGACGATGGAGTTCTCGACGCAACGCGACTTCCGGAGCGGTGTCGCGCCGACGTTGGCGGCTCATCCGTGCGCTGGTACGCGCATCCGTCTGCGGTCGCGCGGGCCGGGGATTTTCGGGCCGGGGCACTTCGGGCCGGGGCTCTTCGGGGCGGTGGTTTTCGGATGGAGACATCCCCACCTCCTATGCCGCTACCTGTGGGAAGCCGCCCATACGGTCCAGATGATTCTCGACGTCGTCGAGAAAGCCGGGGACGAACCGCAGGTTGCCCGAGCGCGCCCGCCGGAGGAAGCCGGCGGTCGCCCGAGCGGACAGCAGTCGCGCGTCGTCGAGGAAACCGCCGAGGTCCTCGTAGGGCGCGTGGACGGGCCACGGCGACTCGTGCACGCGGAACGCTTTGCGGTGGGAACCCCAGGCTGCGGTGGGCCAGGCGTCGCCGGGCTCGAGCGGAGTCTCGTGATCGGACGTGTAGTCGATCTGGTGGTTCACCCGGTGTCCCACCCAGGTCGCCATCCGGACACTGACCGCGTTGCCGACGAGACGCCAGCGGTGGCCGGTCCGCACGCCCACAGCCTGGGTGGCCGGCGCGGTCCAGTGGGGATCGAATCCTTGGAGTCGTTCGGCGTCGGTCAGACCCGGCGTCACGATCTCGCCGGATGGCAGTCGCACGGCCGGGGGACTCGCGATACCGAGGGTGGAACCGCCCTTGAGGGTGGGCACGGCGTTGACCGCCCAGCCCAGGCCCCGCACCCCTTCGGTCCAGTAGAACCCGCACGGGAACAGTTCTGGATTGCCGTCGACGGGCATGCCGGCGTCCTGGCCGAACAAGACGGCGCGCGGATCGTCCGTGCGGGACGCGACCATGATTACGCGGTTCCGGCGCTGGGGAAGCCCGAAGGCCCGAGCGTCCACGACCCGGTAGGCCCAGGTGTATCCGAGGTCTTCCAGCGCATCGGTGATGTGGCGCATCGCGGCGCCGCGTCCTAGCTGGAGCATGAAGGGGACATTTTCGATGACGAGCCAGCGGGGCCCGTTCTTGCGCCGAACGAGACGGAACACCTCGTCGACGAGGCTCGACTTGGTGCCGGTGATGCCTGCAGTACGACCGGCCTGGGACAGGTCCTGGCAGGGAAAGCCTGCCGCGACGAGTTCTGTCCCCTGCGGCAGCGAACGCAGCTGGGTCACGTCGGGATGAAGAGGAACATCGGGGAAGCGCGCCCGCAGTACCGCTTGCGCACCGGGGTCGACTTCACAGAGAAGTTCGGTGTTCCACCCGTTCTCCCCGAGCCCCAGCTCGAGGCCGCCGATTCCGGCGAACAACCCCACCATGTTCCCCGACGACGTCACGGCACCCTTCCTCGCTCAACTCAGCGAGAACGTTACTCGAGTCCCAAGGGGATCTGTGAGCCGACGCAGGAACACGCGTAGAGCCAGGCCTTCTTATAGGGCCGTTTGTACCGAGGGTGAACGCGATGTCCAGGAGGGCGCCGGCTCCTCTGTGTCGCTACGGGTGCTCCGTCCTTCCTCTGGACTCCTCCGTCGTTGCGTGTTTAAGTGCGGATGACGCGGGGAAACTCCGTTGACCTGGCGATTTGGTGTTTGTGGGGGTGCTCGCGTAACTTAATCCAGGTCAGAGCGACACGGACACCGACCCGGACCGACAGGGACTGGGAAAACGAGGTTGGACGAGAGCGCCTGAATATCTGGTTCGAAACCTTCTGGTAAGGTTTTGTACTGCCCCTGGGTTCGGAAGCGGCACGGATTTGCGTCTGTGTGGCTGGTGGATCTAGGCTGGAACAGTTGCCCCGGAACGAACAAGTTGAGAAACTTGGGAGTGATGGTGTGTGCGTGTTCTTTGAGAACTCAACAGTGTGCCGATGAATGTCAGTGCCAATTATTTTGGTGCGATCATCCGCTTTTGGTGGATGGTCAAATTTTGAC